>JANXLV010000289.1 GCA_025355005.1 Myxococcales bacterium
AGCGCGGCTTGTACCTGGCAGCGGCGCCCTTCGACGCGCGGTGGAAGAGGAACGCGATGGTCTTCGCGACGCTTCGCTTGAACATCGGCTTGTAGATCAGGTAGCCGCGGCGGTCTGGCTTGGTCGTGGTCGCCTCGAAGCCGGTCGCGATCGCATCGAGGGCCTCGTCGGTGCCGATGATCGCCTCGATTGCGTAGACGAACTCCGAGACGCGCTCCTCGCTTTGATCGGCGAACGCTCCGATTCCTTCCTGGAGCCAGGCCTTCGCTTCGGTCTTCGAAGGCGCGCCCGCGATCGCGACCGCCTGCGTGTACTTCCGGGGAGGCACGTCGCGCTGGAGCACATCGCGGTCGAAGCGCAGCGCGACCTTGCCGCGCAGATACCGGTAGAGGACCTCGCGCGGCCACACGCCGTCATACTTGCTACCGCGTCGCGCCGCGGTGAACGCGGCCTTCTCGGCGCGCTTGTCGTCCTTGTGTCGATCGGCGAAGGCGACCATGTACGGCCAGCCGGCCGCGAGCAGCTCGTCCTGGGCGGGAGTGAAGCAGATGGACCGAGCCATGGCGTCCAACTCTACGAACATCGAGCCCCCGTTGGAAAGGCCCAACGAGCGGCTAGAGCGTGCTGCCGAGGGCGGTCGCGAGGACGTCGAGGTCCGTGTCGTCGATCACCAGCGGCGGCGCGAGGTAGACGACGTCCGCGTGCGCGAGCCGTAGCGGGCGGATGAACGCGCCCCTCTCCGCGAACGCGGCGGCTTGTGGTGCCGTGCCTCGCTTCATCTCCACGACACCCAGCGCTCCGAGCACGCGCACGTCCGTGACGTCGTTCTTCGCCGCGAGCGGACGCAGGCGCGATTCGAGCTTGTTCGACAGGGCTTTCACGAGTTGCGTGTAATCTGCACGTTCGAAGAGATCGAGGCTCGCGTGGGCCGCCGCGCATGCGAGCGCGTTGCCCATGTACGTGGGACCGTGCTGCAGCGCGTCCTCGGTCCGCGACGAGAGGAACTTGTCGAAGACCGCGTCGCTCGCGACGACGGCGGCGAGCGGTAGCGTGCCCCCCGTGAGCGCCTTTCCCAGCGTCACGATGTCGGGCGTCACGCCTGCCGTCCCCATCGCGAAGCGCGCGCCCGTCCGGAAGAATCCGGTCGCGATCTCGTCGAAGATGAGGAGCGCCCCGCTGTCGTCGCACGCGCGCCGGAGCCGGCGCAGCACCTCGGCGCCGTGGAATCTCATGCCGCCCGCGCATTGTGAGAGCGGCTCCACGATCACCGCGGCCACGTCATTCGAGAGCGTGAGATTCGCGTCGACCGGCAGCGGCAGATGAACGGCGTCGACGCCCGTCCCCGTGAACGCGCGATGCATCCCGCTCACGGGGTCCGACAGGCTCATCGTCGCGAGCGTGTCGCCGTGGTACGCGTCCTCGAAGCACACGATCTTGCGGCGCTGCGACTCGCCGCGGTTCGCGAACGACTGCAACGACATCTTGAGCGCGACCTCGACGGCCACGGACCCGCTCTCGACGAAGAACACGCGCGACAGCGGCGCGGGCATCATGCCAACGAGGCGCTTCGCGAGCGTGTACGCCGGCTCGTTCGCAAGCCCACCGAATGCCACGTGCGGCAACGTCGCAAGCTGCGCCGAAACGCGCGCGCGAATGTGCGGATGGTTGTACCCGTGCGCCGCCGTCCACCAGGACGCGATCCCATCGACGAGCTCCCGCCCATCCGAAAGATGCAATCTACACCCATGCGCGCCCACGACGGGAAGCGGTGGCGGCGCGGTCTCATGCTGGCAGTAAGGCCGCCACACGTGCGGCGCGCACTCCACGAGCCATGAGGGGGGCGGCGACGAGCGTGTCAGGTGCCGGTCGGGGCGGGCTTCGGGGGGCCGCCGCCGAAGATGCTTGCGGTCTTGCGCTTCTCCTTCGCGGCCTTCTCCTTGTCGGCGTAGCTCGGGATCACGATCTTCTCGCGATCGGGGAGGGGACGACCCTCGTAGGCGGCGAGGATCTCCTCGTGGTCGAGCGTCTCGCGCTCCACCAGGGCCTTTGCGATCGCCTCGAGCTGCTCACGCTTGCCGGTGAGGAGGCCACGCACGCGGTTGTACTGGTCCTGGATGACGCGGCGGACCTCGGTGTCGATCTCGAGTGCAGTCTGCTCCGAGTAGTCCTGCTGACGACCGCCGTAGTCACGGCCGAGGAACACCTGCTCCTCCTTCTTGCCGTACGCGAGCGGACCGAGCTTCTCGCTCATGCCCCACTCGCACACCATGCGGCGCGCGAGCTCGGTGAGCTGCTCGATGTCGTTGCTGGCGCCCGCGGTGAGCTGTCCGAAGATGATCTCCTCCGCGATGCGTCCGCCGAGCGCCGAGGCGATCTTCGCCTCTGCCTGATCCTTCGAGAACGAGAGGCGATCCTGCTTCGGCAGGTACCACGTCACGCCGAGCGCAGGGCCGCGCGGGATGATCGTGACCTTGTGCACCGGATCGTGGTGGTCGATGGTGAGGGCTACGAGCGTGTGGCCCGCCTCGTGGACGGCCGTGGCCCACTTCTCCTCGTCGCTGATGACCATGGAGCGGCGCTCGGTCCCCATGAAGACCTTGTCCTTCGCCATCTCGAAGTCCGCCATGGCGAGCGCGTCCTTGTCCTGGCGCGCAGCCAGGAGGGCGGCCTCGTTGACGAGGTTCTCGAGGTCGGCGCCGGAGAAGCCGGGGGTGCCGCGCGCGATCGTCTCGAGGTCGACGTTCGGCGCGAGCGGGGTCTTCTTCGTGTGAACGCGGAGGATCGCCTCGCGGCCACGCACGTCGGGGCGGCTCACGGTGATGCGGCGGTCGAAGCGACCGGGGCGCAGGATGGCGGGGTCGAGCACGTCCGGGCGGTTCGTGGCGGCGATGATGATGACGCCGTCGTTCGCCTCGAAGCCGTCCATCTCCACGAGGAGCTGGTTCAGCGTCTGCTCGCGCTCGTCGTGGCCGCCGCCGAGGCCTGCGCCGCGGTGACGACCGACAGCGTCGATCTCGTCGATGAAGATGATGCAGGGTGCATGCTTCTTGCCCTGCTCGAACAGGTCACGCACGCGGCTGGCGCCGACGCCGACGAACATCTCGACGAAGTCGGAGCCCGAGATGCTGAAGAACGGAACGCCTGCCTCACCCGCGATGGCGCGCGCGAGGAGCGTCTTGCCGGTGCCCGGCGGGCCGATCATGAGGACGCCCTTCGGAATACGACCGCCGAGGCGCTGGAACTTCTTCGGGTCCTTGAGGAAGGCGATGATCTCTTCGACCTCGTCCTTGGCTTCATCGACGCCTGCCACGTCGGCGAACGTGACGCGGTTCTGCGAATCCGAAAGCATGCGAGCCTTGCTCTTGCCAAAGCTCATCGCCTTGCCACCGCCGGCCTGGAGCTGGCGCATGAACAGGAAGAACATCAGCACGATGAAGACCATCGGGATGAGCGTGACGATGGTGGACGACCAGAACGGAGAAGAGTCCTCCTTCTCGAAGGTGACCTTCGGCGCCTCCTTGGTCTTGTCCTCGGGCTTCAGCTGGCCGAGCAGGGCCTCATCCGCGATCGGGCCGATGGCCTCGCGCTGGGTGGTCGCCTTGCTGCCGTCCGTACCCTTCACGCGGTAGCTGTACTCGCGATCCTTGATGCGGATTTCCTCGACGTGGCCCGCGTGGACCTCGTTCAGGAACTCGCTGAATGCCGCAGCGCTCCTCCGTTCCGAGGGCTGGAAGAAGTTCCAGATCGCCAGGAACATGAAGATAAGGACGATCCAGAGGAGCAGCGTCTTGTGAGATTGCTTCACGGTGAAAACCTCGAGGTGGGTAACCGGTGGAACGCGTGACAGGCGCCCTTGGACCCAAACGACACGATACAGACAGAAACGAAGGGTGAACGAAGGAGAGGCAGCTTGCGGACGAGGAAGCCAGAGGAAGCCAGAGGAAACCAGGTCCTTCTCGAAGCCTACACTGAACCAGGGGGACTATCGAGCCGCCCTTACGGCTCAGAATCGTTTTTTTTCGGACGGAACGGGCTCCTGCAAAGCTTGAGCACCGCCGACGGAAAGGACAACCCCTCCCTTGAGCGAAACCCGCGCCTTCGCGTTCTTGCCGATCCCCAGGAGTGTGGCGAGCGCGCGCTTCGACTCCTTGCGTGTGTCGACAGCATGCTCACGCGTGGTCTGCACTTCCGGGGTCGGATTCGCCGCGTTGCTCACCGCCACGGCATCGGCGAGCTCGGCGAGGTGCTCCCGGATGCGCGGCGAGAGTTGCTCCAGAAGGGGAAGGACCTCGTGGCGAACCCTCACGCGCAGGAACCGCGCGGACCGGTTCGACGGATCCTCCGCGAACGCCAGGCCGTGTCGTTCAATGTGCGCTCGAACGTCGGCGCGGCTCGCGGCGATCAGGGGCCGCACGCGGTCGCGCTCTCTCGCTGGCAGCACGGCAAGGGCGGGCAGGGGTGCTCCTCTCAGGATGCGGATGAGCACAGTCTCGGCCCGATCGTCCTGGTGGTGCCCCGTGGCGATCACGTCCGCCCCCACCTCTGCCTTCGCACGCTCGAGCGCCTCCCACCGTGCGGTGCGCGCGCGCGCCTGCAGGTTCGCTCCAGGAGCGACCGACAGCGTCGTGCTCGCGAACGCGGCGCCGTGTGCACGCGCGAGGTCCGCGGCGAGCACGAGCTCCTTCGCCGCTTCGGCGCGCAAGCCGTGGTCCACCCCATG
This sequence comes from Myxococcales bacterium, assembly GCA_025355005.1. Lineage (GTDB taxonomy): Bacteria > Myxococcota_A > Polyangia > Polyangiales > Polyangiaceae > JANXLV01. The sequence continues at coordinate 4,721 of JANXLV010000289.1, forward strand.
CGCGCTGACGGCGCCGATCACCCCACGGTCACGAAGAATGCAACATACATGTAATAGCGCGATCGAGTCCGGCCCCCCGCTCACCGCGACGAGCACGTGTGAGCTCGGTCCCAGGCGGCACGGCCCACGCAGCGCGCGCCGAGCGAGCGTCAGAAGGGTCGGCGGGTGCGAGCGCATCGCATCACCTTCGCTTCTTCTCGAGCGCGCAGACCACCTCCACGTGGCTGGTGTCCGGGAAGCACGGGACGATGTCGAGCGAGCGCACGTCGTAGCCTTGCGCCAGGATGACGAGGTCGCGACCGAGCGTCTCCGGATCGCACGACACATAGAGAATGGAGCGCGCGACGCCACGTGCGTTTGCCTCCGCGACGGCGCGAGCGCCCGTACGCGGTGGATCGAGCACGAGCAGCTCCGGCTTCTCGGTGACGCGGAGGGCCTCCGCTTCGCCTTGCTTCACATCGCAGACAAGACCTCGCGCGCGAAGGTTCTCTCGCGCCTTTTCGCAGGCCTCCGCGCTGACCTCCACCGTGGTGAGCGCGCCCATCGTCGCGAGGACCACGCTGAAGTTCCCGGCGCCCGCATAGAGCTCGACGATCTTGCCGGTACGTCCGCCGAGGAGCTCCTTCGCGCGCGCGACCACCACGGCAGCGAGCGCGGGTGACTCCGTGGCCTGCGCAAAGCCGCCCGGCGCAAGCGCGAGCGGCGCGCCATCTGCGCCGCGTGTGTACGGCGTGGGATCGCCGACGATCGATGGACGCGCGGCGCCCTTCTCGAGCAAACGCACACCCGCGAACCGCCGCTCCGTGACCGCGGTCTCGACGCGCGCATACACGGCGCGAGGTAGCTCGCCGTCCCACGAGAGCGAGAGCACGGGCCTCCGGATGTCCCCGAATGCGCCGAGCGCGAGGAGCGCCTCTCCCTTGCCCTTGGCGCTCGCGAGCAGCGCGGGGAGCTCTGCTCGAGCGCGGTCGAGCGCGGGATCGAGCGCAGCGCACGAGCGCACCGACACCACGTCGTGCGAACCTTCCTGGAAGAATCCGCACGTGATCCGCCCGCGCTTGTCCGCGGCCACGTGGAGCCGCGCGCGCGTTCGCGCTCCTGCCGAAGGCGTGAATGGCGCGAGCGTGGGAGGTGGATGCTGCAGGTCACGGAGCGCCCCAAGCACGCGCTGTTGGTGCGCCCGCATCTGCGCCTCGCCCGAGAGATGCAGGAAATCGCAGCCGCCGCACGTGCCGAAGCTCTCGCACGTCGGCTCGACGCGGTCCGCGCTCGCGGTGAGCAGGGACACCATGCGACCCCGCGCCGGGCGGGTGGCAAAGTCGACCTCGCACGAGACGACGTCTCCTCCTGCCGTGCGCGGGATGAAGACCGCGCGGGACTCGCCGCCCTCTTGCACATGACCCACACCCACGCCGGAGCTCGCAAGCCGCGACACGGTGACGTCGAGCCGGCGCGCGGGCCCACCCTTGTTGCGGCCGTTGCCTCTGCTGCTCATGGCGCGCACGCGAAGAGCGCGTAGCCACCCGTGGGATCGCTTCCGAGGAGCTGCGTGGCGGTGGTCCACGCGACCAGCACGCGGGTGGAAGACGCAGCGATCGCGACATGGCCATCCCGGTACGCACGAAGGTCGGGGACGCGCGGATCTTGCTGCAGGAGCAGCTCCGGCAAGAGACCGCCAGCGTCGGCGCCGCGGGTGAGCGCGAGCAACGAGATGGAGCCGGGGCGCGATGCCGCGACGAGCACGCGCCCGTCCACGAAGGTCACGTCGCCGTCCAGGTACTGGTCCGCGGAGATGGTGACGATCTCCGTCTGTGCGATCAGCGTGCGGCTCGGCCCGTAGATGCGCACCGCCAGCGGCTGCTCCGTCCCCGGTGACAGCACCGCCACCTTGTCCGTGTACGCCGCGACCGCGCCCCAAGAAGCGGGGATGTCCGTGGCGGCCAGCCCGCTGAAGCTCGTGGGGGTCGTGGTGGCTGGCGCGATCTGAAGGTGCAGCGTTGGGGTCGTTCCCGTGGCGCCGCCTTCGCTCACGCCGCCCTCCTCTGGAGGAGGCGCCGCTGATTCGCTGCGCGAGAGGAACGCGACGACCTTGTCCGAGGTGGCGACCTTCGCAAGTGTGTATGGTCCGCCACTGGCGAAGAGCGGGATGCGCGTGGAGTTCTCGACGGGCTTGCTCGCGAGCGCGGCGACCTGCGTCTGGGCGAAGATTGCGTCGCCGTTCTGGAGATACACCACGTCGTAGAGGCCCTTCACCGGCGATGCGGCGACGGTCTTGCCGTACGACAGCTCCACGGTCTTGTCGGGGTTCTGCATGTTGAAGACGGCGGCATATCCGCCGACCGCGCCAGTTCCATCCGCAGCGATGTAGTCGATGCCCGCGTTCTTGCCGGTGCACAGGTGACGACTCATCGCGATGAGGCCCACGGAGCCAGCGAGCGCGAGCCCCACGCCGTCGTGCTCGTCATCCCCGGGGCAGCGGGGGACCTCGTTGGCGGTGGCGCCACTCAATCCGCCGCCCGGATCGATCGTGAGCGTACGCACGCGGCCTTTTCCGAGCTGCGTCGCCATCTCGCGATAGGCGACGAGAAAGCCGGTGGGCGTGGCCACCACCGCGGGCGCGCCGATGTATTCATCCGCGAGCGTGTCACCATCCAGGTAGCGGCCACCGAGCGGGCCCGCGCCAATCATTTGTAGACTACAACCACTTCCGAGCGACGGATTCGTGCTGTCACTCGACGAGATGCAGACGGCGTCCTGACAGGTCGCGTCCTGCGCGCACGTTCCCGGCGCTGGGTTCGCGCCCGTGGCCGTCATGGGCACGACGACGTTACTGGTGCCGCCCACGTCGGCCACGACGCACCCCACGCCCACCACGCCACACGCTTGATCACGCATGGTGCCGAGGAATGCGTACGGCTTGCGCGGGAGATCGCCCATGGTCGGCCGCGCCGGCTGGTCCAGGCGAAACGCGATGCGCGCGGCATAGCCCTGCGGCAAGCCCGCGGCTGCTTGCGGGACGAGCGCGGTGCAGCTGCCGCCTGGGTATGCGGCGACCTCGACCCAGACGGTCTGGTCCGCAAGCCCGCCCGGCACGTCGACCTCGAAGCTCACCGCCGGGTTCTTGCGGCACGCGAGAAAACAGATCGCAGTGAGGATGAGGCCGGCAGCCAGGGTCGCGCCTCTCAGGCGAAGCGACATCAGTTGCTCATGGCCTCGCGAACTTCGCTGGTCTTGCCCGCAGTGACGGTGACCTTCACAATCTTCTTGTTGCCGCCCGACACCAGCGTGAGGTTGTGCGGGCCCGACGGGACCGGCCGCGCGAAGATCGGCGAGGGACCGAGCGCGCCTCCGTTGTCGATCACCTGGTTGCATGCGGGCAGACACACGATGGTGATACCACCCAGCTCGCCCGTTTTCGCGGGTTGACCCGCGGGTTGCGGGACCGGCTGCGGTGCGGGCTGCGCAGACATGGGCTGGGGAACCGGCTGAGGAGCAGGCTGCGGCCGCGGCTGAGGAGCAGGCTGCGCGCCCATCGGTTGGGGCGCCGGCTGAGGCGCCGGCTGGGGCGGCTGAGCGGCGGCGATCGGCTGGGCGGGCTGAGGCGGAGTGTTCGGATCGGGGCTCGTCGGGTTTGCGGGCGGGACGTTGGGGTCCGCCACGGCGACGCTGGGCGCGACACCTGCGCCCGGTCCACTCGCGCCGGTCGTGGTGGTGGCACCCGCGGGCGCAGTACCGTTCATGCCGGTCGGACCCGACCCGCCGACGATCTGCGTGAACTGAACGCGCGCCGTCGAGAACGGGTTCGCGCCGGTCCCTGTACCTGCCGGTGACTTGCTCGTGCGCGTCGGATCGCTTACGGCAGCGGATGGCACCGCGGCGGATGGCACCGCGGAAGGCGCAGTCGACCCACCGGCCGCGAGCGTGGTGCCCGCGGAGGGCACTGTCTTGACGACCTTTGGCTTCTGCCCCGGGGCCGAGGCGATGGAGATGATCACCGCGAAGATACCCGCGACGAGCAGCGCGACGGAGCAAGACACCGCGATGAGCACCCACATCGGCGGACGTCGCGAGCCCTGTCCCGTGTACTGCGTGTCGACTCGCTGCGCGGCGACCTGCATCGTGGGGTTCCACGGCTGCCCGTTTCCGGTCTGCATCGCCGGGCTGTAGTCGCCAGCGACACCAGGCCCCATCATGTTCTGTGCGGTCTGCATGCCGCCAGCCGAGGGCATGCCACCGCCCTGCATCTGGTTCGGGTACCCATTCTGGTTGTACGGGTCCGGGCCGGGCCCGCCCATCATGCCAGGTCCGTTCATGGCAGGCCCGTTCATGCCGGGCCCGTTCATGCCGAGGCTGGCGGCCATGCCGAACGGATCGAGCGGGTTGGGACTGGGCTGCATCGGCATCTGCTGTCCGAACCCTGGACCGAAGTCGAGCGGCGGCGGCCCCTGGTTCGGGTTGCCATTCCCATTGCCCGCGAGATCGTTCCTCGCGTTGCGAAGCTCGTTCGAGTTGGGCGCGAACGTCTCCGCGTACTGCATCTCGCGCGGCGGCGGAAACCCGGGCGCGGCGTTGTTGCCGCCCGGCGGCGCGACGACGACCGCAGGAAGCGGGCCAGACATCTGGCCCATCTGGCCCATCTGAGCGGGGCCGGGGCCACTGGGGCCGCTGGGGCCACTGGGCCCACTTGAAGATGAGCCCAGCGCCATGGTCTGGTTCAGTGCCTTGTGGGCGCCAGCACGCGCGGACGTGGGCGACGGGGGAGCGGGTGGCCGCTCGATCGCTGGCTGCCGATCACGCTCGATCGCCGGCGCTCGTGACGGACCCGAGGGCACCGCCGCCTCGCGGTTCGTTGCGACGATGGTGGCGTCTTGATCTTCTTCTTCTTCTTCGTCGATCTCCTCGAGCAACGCGGATGACTCCACCGACACGGCGGTCGCCGCCGATGGATGCGCGCCCAGCGCGCTGCCCTGGTTCTGCTGGTTCTGATCATGGCGAGGAGCGTTCGCCATCATCGTCGGTGGCTCGTCCTGTACCGGCGTCGCGCCCGTGTCGTTGAGCACGTTGAGCATGGACGGAGCTGCCTGGATCGTCGGCCCGTCGCTGTCGCTCGGATGCTCGTCCTCCTCGAACGGCGCGAGCTCGACGTTCTTCGCCGGATTCGGGGGCGGAGGCGCGGGCGCAGCAACTGGCGCCTTCTGCGAAGGGGCGCGCGGAACACCTGTGGTGGGTGCGCTCTGGGCCGGCCCGCCTGGGCGCGGAGGTCCCCCGCTCCGGTTCGGTGGCTGGGAGGTCTGCGGGAGCGCGGATGAAGCTTGCGTGGGCGGCGGCTCGTTCCGGATCTCGGCGGGACGGCCGGCCGCAGGCAGTACGGCCGCAGGTCCTCGACCGGTGGGCGCGACGTCGGAGTTGGTGAGCTCCGCAGTGAGCTTCGGCAGATCCGCCGGCAGGCTGCTCGCGTTGATGGTCTGCGTGACCTCGGACGCCCAGCGCAGATGCGCATCGCGCTTCTGGATGCGCTCGGCGAAGATCGATTGCGTGTAGGTTGCAACTTCGTCGCTGGCGATGAACAGCCCGCGGCGCATGAGGAGCGACTGGAGCGCACGGGAGAACTCGCGCGCGGTCTTGAACCGCTCGTTGCGGTTCTTCGCGAGCGCCTTCATGACGATCTTCTCGAGGTCGACCGGGTAGCCGCGCACGATCGTGCTGGGGCGCGCGACGTTGCACTCCTGGACCTTGGCGAGCGTGTCGAGATCGCTCTCGCTCCGGAACAATCGCTGCCCGGTGGTGAGCTCCCAGAGCACGACGCCGAGCGCGAAGATGTCCGTGCGGCGGTCGATCGTCTCGCCGTGCACCTGCTCCGGTGACATGTACGCGAGCTTGCCCTTCAGGGTGCCCGCGCGCGTGGAGGACATGCGCGAGCTGAACTTCGCGATGCCGAAGTCCACGACCTTGGTGACGCCGTCGTAGGTGACGAAGAGGTTGTGCGGGGTCACGTCGCGGTGGACGAGGCCCATCTTCTCGCCGTTCTTGCCCAGGAGCTCGTGCGCGGCATGCAGGCCTTCTGCGGCGTCCGCGATGACGCGGCACGCGATCTCCGGCGGCATGGAGCTTCCGAGCTCCTCCGTGCGGCGCATCACCTCGCGCAGCGGCTCGCCGTGGAGGTACTCCATCGCGATCCAGTACGTGTCCTCGTGCTTGCCGAGGTCGAACACCGTCGCGACGTTCGGGTGCGAGATCCGTGCGGCGACGCGGGCTTCGTCGAGGAACATCTGGACGAACGAGTCGTCCTCGACGAGGTGGGCGTGGATCTTCTTGATGGCGACCCACTTCTGGAAGCCACCGGGACCGTCCATGCGTGCAAGGTGCACGCTTGCCATGCCGCCGACGCCGATCTCGTCGACGACGCGGTAGCGACCGAGGAAGTACGTTCCGACGCTGTGTCGGTTGTCAGGCATCTGGTTCTGACTCACGGCGTCCTCCGCACCGAGACCGCGCTGACGGTCACGTTGTCGGTGGGACGAAACTGGAAGTACCCCGCAGTGCCTGCGCCCGCGAGCACGGCTCCGCCGATGACGTATGGCCACGGGGTGGACCAGAAGCTCTTGCTCTCCTTCGGCTTGTGGTCTGCCTTGTCACCCGGCTTGGTGTCGTGCGCGCCAGCGTTGAGCTGAGGCCCGACCGCGCCGCCCTTCGCATCGCCGTCCGCCTTCACGCGTGACGATTGCGTGGCGATGCGGTTGTTGTACGAGTCGAGCGCGTCCACGCGCACGAGGATGGTTGCATCCGGCAACGCGAGGTCACCCGGGATGATGAAGTCCACGTGCTCCGCCGTGGGCTCCTCATGCTTGTACTCCCTGCCGCTCGTCCCCTCCCGTGCGACCACAGCGAGCCGCTTCACGATGGTGAGGTGGGAGTGATCCAGGTCCGCGCCAACCGTGATGGGTTTGCCGACGGGAGACGTGGGCGGTACCGAGATGGAGAGAGAAATTCCACCGTACTTCGCGACGTCCTTCTTCGCGGCCGCAGCCAGCTGGACTGCTTTCTGACCAGCCTCGCCCGGTACGACGAAGTTGGGATCGAGTACGGCAGCGGCGCGGAACGCATTCTGCGCCGCCTCCTTCTTGCCGAGCAGCACGCGCGAGCATCCAATCCGGACGTAGCTTTCCACCACTTCTGAAGGAGACAGCTCCCCGTTTTCGATCGCCGTCTTGTAGGCGGACTCCGAGCCGCTCACGTCACCCCGGTCCCATGCGTTCCGCGCATGGTTCAGCGACATGGAAGACGCTGGCTCCGCGTTCGCTGGGGGGGCGAGGCAAGCAAACACGATCGCCGCCGCAATGGCGGAGAGTGCATGGCGAAAGCGCGACACGTTAAGGATGAGCGTATCCAGGGATTTCACGCCGTGCAAGCAAGGCCACAGCCGGCTCGTCGCTCTGTGCGCGTGACGAGGGGGTGCGCAAGATGGAGAAAGGTCGGATACGCCGATCGGTCGAGTGGCAGGGGCCTAGGGAAACGGCTGCTGGGGGCGCCCACGCTCGAAGTAGAAGACGAAGTTGCCGCGCAGGTGGCCGCGGCACTTCGGAGGGGGGCCTTTGCCGCCGGGATCGACGTCCCGCGGGTCTGCCAGGTAGACGTCGAAGCATCCGCGGTTGAGCCGCGCCGCGGCATTGCTCTCCTGTGGGTCGCCATCAAAGAGGCTGCTGAAGGAGATGGTGCTCTTGCCGGTGCCAGCGCCTGCGGGCATCGGATTCGCGCAGCCGCTCGCGGTGTCCGCCCCGTCGATGTTCTCCGTCACGGTGCAAGAGTCATCCGTGGGCATCGTCACCTGCGCCACCGCGTACAGCGCGACCTGCTGCGTCTGGCAGCTCTTCTGGAGAGAGAGGACGAAGTGTGCCGGCGCTGGCGTGGGGTTCGCGACGAGGGGAACGCCGGGTGGGGTGACGCCTGCGGGAATGTCGACCGTCAGGGGCTGATTGTATTCGCCAGCGCTGGTGTCGCTGGGCCGGATCTTGGTGGTGTCGTCGATCAGGATGGAGACGGCGTCACTGAACGTCTGGAAGTCGCTGCCACGCTGGACACGAAGCGTGAGTGTGGAGCGATACGGCACACCCGCGAAGAAGTCGGGCTCGAGGTCGAACTTGCCGCTCCAGCAGTCCGGCGCATTGAGAACGCCGGTGACGCGACCGTGGCCCGCGCCGCCGCCGCACGACGCCGTGGTCGCGGCCAGCGCGAACGCGACGAACGCAAGGGAACCGGCGCTTCGCAGCGCCCTCATGCGGACGCCACCATCGTCACCGGACCCGCCACGGTGGCGTCGCGGGCACCTGTCGCCGCGGTGATGCGCGCTCCACCTACGACCTGGTCGCTATCGTTGTAAAATACACATATCTGTCCGCGCGTCACTGCGCGCACGGGCTCCTCGAAGACGACGCGCGCGGTGCCGGGGGCGTCGCCAGGAAGCACGCGCGCCTTCGCGCCATCGTGGCGGTAGCGGACACGGACGCGTGCGGACAGCGGCAAGCTCACGCCGTCGGACAGGTGCAGCGCGCAGAGCTCCGCGCCGGTGGCGAACAGGCCGTCGGCGCCTCCGACATGGACCGTGGCCGTCTCCGGATCGATCTGCGTGACGAACGCTGGCTTGCCCAGCGCGACGCCAAGCCCCTTCCGCTGTCCGATGGTGAAGCGGTGCAGGCCGTCGTGTGTCCCCACGACCTTGCCGTGGTCGTCGACGATGTTGCCGGGCCGGATACGCGGCTTCGCGCGCTCTTCGATGAACGCCTCGTATGCATGTGCGCCGGAGCCCACGAAGCAGAGCTCCTGGCTCTCGCCCTTGGTGGCCGAGGGGATCTTGCGCGCGACCGCCTCCGCACGGACCTCCGCCTTGGTGCTGTCGCCGAGCGGGAAGAGCAACCGCGCCACCTGCGCTGGCGGCGTCGCGTACAGGAAGTAGCTCTGGTCCTTGCCCTTGTCCTTGCCCTCCGCGATGCGCAGCGGCCCGCCGCCGTCCGAGACGACGCGCGCGTAGTGTCCCGTGGCGATCTTGGCCGCACCGAGGCGGTCGGCGATCGCGAAGAGCTCAGCGAGCTTCACGTGCTTGTTGCATGCGGTGCAAGGGCTGGGCGTATCACCTGCCAGGTACGCCGCGACAAAGGGCTCCACGACCTCCTTGGCGAACAGCTCGCGGCGATCGAACGAGTAGTGCGGGAAGCCGAACGCGTCTGCCGTCTGCCGCGCGTCGTACTGATCCTCGGGAGCGCAGCAGCGACCGTGCGATCGATCCTGAGACTCCTCGTAGTCCCATAGATGCAGTGTACATCCGACCACGTCGTACCCGGCGTCGAGCAGGCGCAGCGCGGCCACGGCCGAGTCCACACCGCCGCTCATTGCGACGAGCACGCGGGACACGTGCGACACGTGCGACACGTGCGACACGTGCGACACGTGCGACACGTGCGACACGTGCGACACCTGCGACACCTGCGACACCTGCGACACCTGGGAGCTGTGCCGGCTCATGCGCCTTGAGATAGCACGAAAGCACATCGCCGGTGGACGCTTGGAGCGGTCCCTCGTATCCTTGAACGATGGCTTCTTCCTCTCTTGCTGCGCGAATTCTCGTCGCATGTCTCTCGGGTGCGGTGCTCGTGGCGTGCACGAGTGCGCTCGGAAACTTCACCATCGACGACTCGCAGGTCGGGGACGGCGGCAAGGAAGGTGGCGGAACCTCCGCGGCAGACGGGTCGTTCGCCGTCGTTGATGGCGGTGGTACCACGGATGGCGGGGCCGAGGTCGACGCCAACACCAGGCCCATGTGCGGCGGAGGCACTGGCCACTTCATCTTCGTGACGTCGGACACTTGGCCCGGCAACTTTGGCGGCACCGTCGCGCCGATCGCGACCGCGACCGCACTCTGCAAGGCCGCAGCGAAGGCGGGGAACCTCCCCGGCACCTACAACGCGTGGTTGAGCACGGGCGCGACACAGATGCCTGGCGACATTCTGACGGTTCCCCTGTTCCTGCCCGACTGCACGCCGGTCATCAAGAACATCACGGCGTACAAGAACTCTCAAGGCAACCTCGACCACGGCATCAACCAGGATCAGTTCGGCAAGCCGGTGGCGGCTGGTCCGGCATGGACGGCGACCAAGTGGGACGGCACGTTCGTCGGGGGCTCCCCCACCGAGCAGACCTGCGGCAACTGGAACGACAACGGTACGGTCACTCAGGCCAAGGGTGTCGTGGGCAACGTTGGCGCGCAGGACGACAAGTGGAGCGACGCGAATCAGGTCCCGTGTTCGACGCACGCGCACCTCTACTGCGTGCAGGTGAAGTGAGGGCCAGCCATCATTGCCCCTGGATGATCGTCTTCACGCCCGTGGCCGCGCGGTCGACCAGCTTCGCGGATAGATCGACCGCCTCGCTGTAGCGATACACACCGGCCTGCAGAACGAGCAGCTCCTGCGCTCCCAGGTCGCGGCCGCTGTGCATGGCTGCACCGACGAGCCGCTCCCCTCGCTCCACCTCGTTGCCCAGCCCCTTCAGGATCCGCGCGAACGGGCTCGGTCCTTCCTGCGGGTGCGCCTCCTTTGTCGGCGGCGATGCGGTCGTGGTCGCCGCTCTCTGTGGCATCGGAAGCGGGCCTTCACGGGAGATTCGCGCGGTCATGCTCCCCCATCGGCCGCGGCGCGGAAGGGTTGCGTCGAGGAGCGTCGATTCTCCGGGCTTCGGGTGGTCAGCGAACGCCGAGCCGCGATGCGATCTCGTCCACGGCGCGCGCGTGGATTCGACATGCCCACGACTTGGAGAGCCCGAGCTCACGACCGACCTCCGCCACGGTCTTGCCGTCGAAATAGTGACCCTGAATGACGGCGTGCTCTTCGCGAGAGAGGTGCTTCATCGCAGCCTCCATCTTCGAGAGGAGCTCAGCGCGCGCCACGAGCTCCTCGGGCGTGCCTTCGTCGTCCGGGACGTCGAGCGCCTTGTCGATGCTCCGAACGGAGAGGAAGCTCATCGCCATGGCGACCGCCGCCTGGTTCAGGTACTGACCCACCTTCGCGTCCGCTTCTTCTGGCGACGGTGGAGGCGCCCCTGCTTGATCCGAAACGAGCGCTTCCTGCACGAGCTCCGCGGCCTCGATCGCACGCAGCGCTTTGTACACGCGGCGGGGAACCGCGCCGCGCTGACGGATGCCATCGATGACGCCGCCCTTGATCCGCAGGTTGGCGTAGCGACGAAAGGGCACGCCGCGCGCCTCGTCGAAGCTCTTCGCCGCCACCGTGAGCGTCTCGCGGCCGATCGCGACGAGCTCCTCGAACGGAATGTCGGAGCCGACGTGGGACATCATCTGCCGCGCGATGTGATCACACAGGTCGAGGTTCTCCGTCACGCGCGCGTGGAAGATCGCTTGTTCGGGTCCTACGGCGGGCATCAGCGGGTTCGAACAGTGTGCATGGGGTCACACCAACACTTCAAGAAAACTATCGCCCGTCACTCCCGGAGGTCTCGCCCGCCGCGCCCGGACTTTTGCTCCGCGTCGGCGCTCTCGGGGCCGTGATCGTGCGCGTCCTTCGGATCCACCGGCAGCTTCGGGAAGCTCTGTCGCTGCGCCTGGTAGATGCTGCGACGGCCCGTGAGCGTGTACGCCACCGCGCAGACGATGAGCACGTGCGGGAGCGCGCCAGCACCCATGAGCTCCGTCGCCATGATGGAAAGGGCCAGCGGCGTGTTCGACGCGGTCGCGAAGACGGCCGCGAGCCCGACCCCGGCGCCCAGCTCCACCGGGATCCCCAGAAGGCGCGCGAGCACGCTGCCCAGCGTGGCTCCCACGAAGAAGAGCGGCGTCACCTCGCCGCCCAGGAAGCCCGCCGACAGCGTCACTATCGTGAAGAGCATCTTGACGGCGAACGCCCAGGGCGCGGCGCGGCCAGGTTCGAACGCCTGGACGATCTGCGGAACGCCGAGGCCCAGGAAGTCGTCGGTGCCAGAGAGCTTCCACATGGCGACGACGATGGCGCCGCCGATCATCATGCGCAGGGGCAGGCGCGGGATGTGCTTCTCTGCCTGTCTTTTGGCGGCGTGCAGTCCTTCGATGAACACGAGCGTGACCAGCACCACCGCCGCCGCGAAAACGAGCCACTTCAGGGTGAGTACGAACGTGAGCGGCACCGTGGGGATGGCCGGATACGCGGTGTGCACGATGCCCATCTGGCGCGTGGTCATGTCGCCGATCACGGCGGCCGTGAGCGCGGGGACGAGCGCGCGATATTCTATTCGACCAAGAACGATGAACTCGAGGCCGAACAATGCGCCCGCGATCGGTGTGCCGAAGACAGCGCCGAATCCGCCGGCGACACCAGCGACGATGATCTTCCGGCGCAGCGCGCCCACGAATCCGAGGCGCGCTGCGAACGCATCCGCCATGCTGGCGCCCATCTGCACCGCAGCGCCTTCGCGGCCCGCGCTTCCGCCGAACAGGTGCGTGAGCACCGTCCCCACCAGGATCATCGGCGCCATGCGCAACGGCAGCGTGGGTCCGCCGTCGTGGATGGTGTCGAGCACCAGGTTTTGCCCGCCCTTGATCGACGCGCCGAGCCGTTCGTAGAGGAGGCCGAGGACGATGCCCGCCACCGGCAGGAGGTAGACGAGAAACGCGTGCGTCTCACGCGTCTGCGTCGCGCGATCGAGCGCCCAGAGAAACAGCGCCGACGCAAGACCCGACAGCACGCCGACCACCGCGCCCACGCCGATCTGGGTGGCGAACGATATGAGCGCACGCGGAATTCTCTCTCGGTCCACATCCGTTCGTCTCGCGTGCGCGCGGAGGTGTCAAGATTTGTCCGATGTATTACGGTGGTCCTCGTGGAACCGCCGGAGATCTCGTCGCCGTTCAAGACCTGGCTCGCGTCGCTCGGGCGCGACGGGTCCGCTGCGCTGGCCGCGGGCGAGGTGTACGGCTCACTGTCACCCGACGAGCGCGACGCATGGCTCGACGCGGTCGCGAGCGATCTGGGCCCCGCTGGAGTCGCGCATCGAGGCGTCGCCGCGGCGTACGCACCGCTGCTTGCCCACGAGGAGGACCCGGTGCGGCGCGAACGCATCCTCGGAGAGATCTCTCGCGCTGGCCTTGGCGGCGAAGTCGGCGTCATGAAGGCGTTCATGGGAGCGGGCCGCTTCTCGTTCGAGCGCTTGCCGTGCTCCATCATCGTGCTCCTCCGCGGGCTGGCGTTCGATCTGTCCGAGGCGCTCGTCTGCGCCGTGACGGAAGAAGCAGACGGCGAGCGTATTCGCGCCGCCACCTACCTGGGCCTCGCCTCCGCGGTCGAGGCGGAGCGCGTCGCGCTTGAAATGGGTGCACCATGCACGCTTTCGCCGGTGGACCCGCGCGAGGCCACGGACAAGATCGCGCACGGCATCTGGAGCGACGCCCGCCGAGGTCGCGAGCCGTTCGCTGATCTCACCGCCGCGGCCCACTTCTTCGCGCCGGAGCCAGCGACCCCATGAGCGACGACCGTCGCTGCAAGACGTGCGCGCGCTTCGTGCGTGTGATGGAGGTCATCGACGCGAACGGCGAGGTGAAGCGCACCGGCGATTGCCTGCTCGGCGCGTGGTCACCGCCCATCTTCGAGAGCATGACGTGCTCGCAGTGGGTGCAGAAGGGCGCGTTCACGGCGTCGCTACCGGCGAAGGCCACACGGCAACGGCGCGCGGGCGGCGGTGGTTCCCGCAGCACCGAAGACCGCGAAGACGATCGCGCGCCTGACTTTTCGGATCTCGAGCTACCGGAGGATCTTCTCGCCATGGACAAGGACGAATTCAAGAGCATCTTGGCAGCGGTCATCCGCGAGGAGCTGGGCATGCGCCCCGTGGAGCTGGGTGGACGCTGGCAAGGCGGCGAGCTCGTGCTTACCCCGGGCAAGAAGGACACCGCCGAGAAGCGCGTCCCCATCGACACCTTCTTCCACAAGATCGTCATGATCAGGGACCGCCTCCGCGTGCTCGAGCAGAAGGTGAACTCCAGCAAGCTGTCCGACGAGGACAAGGTGCAGATGCAGCAGTACGTCACCGCCTGCTACGGCTCGCTCACCACGTTCAACGTGCTCTTCGCAGAGCGCGCGGACGGGTTCGCGGGCCAGAGGGGCGAGGACTGAGATTGGTGGCGCGCGCGCTCGCCGCAACGCTGGCCTTCTGCATGTTCGTCGGGCAGGTAGGCGCGTGCAAGCCGAGCGCCGCAGAGGAGCCGTCGCCTGGCGTGTCCGAAGGCGCGCCCACGCTCGGCAAGAACGTGTCGTTCACGTTCGATTCACTGGATGCGCGGCCCGTCAGCTCCGAGGCAGCGCGCGGACGTGTCGCGGTGCTCGCGTTCGTCGCCACCTGGGATCTCTCTTCGCAGGCGGAGGTGAACTTCCTGGTCGCCATGGCGAAGCACGACGAGACGTCCGTGTATTATGCACTCATTGCCCTCGACGACCCGAAGAACCGGGAGCTCGTGGAGACGTACGTGAAGACTCTGGCGGTGACGTTCCCGGTGGCCATGGCGGACGCGGAGACGATCGCCGGTCGGGGCCCGATCCCAAGCGTGAATGCGCTGCCCACGGTCGTCGTCCTCGATCGTGCGGGCAAGGTGGTCTTCCAGAGGAGTGGTCTCTCGAAGCCCGAAGAGATCCGCCCACACATGCGCTGAGGCGCACTTCGGGCGGCGTGTCTGCTTCGGTCTACTTCGGACCCACCGGCGCCGCGGTGCTGGAGCCCGCGCCCCAGAACACGAGGTTCGCGGGCGCGTTCGGGATGGAGAGCTTGGTCGTCATCGTCTTCGTGCCGCTGAAGGTCACCTCGAAGAGGTTGCCGGTGTTATCGAAGCCGTAGACGGTGCCTGCCCAGAATGCGAGACCGAACACCTTCGAGTAGCCGATGGTGCCCCAGTCGTGGACCATCTTGCCCGTGGCGGGGTCGACCTCGACGAGGCAGTCGCTCTTCGCGCACGCGGTGCCGCCCTTGACGGTGAGGTACGTGGTGCCGCCCTTGACGGAGACGATGTCACCGCTGGAGATGACGCCGCTCGGGCCCTTGAGCGTGCCGATATTGGAGATCGCTCCGGTGCCGCGATCGATGCGCACGTAGACGTCGTCCACGTAGCCGACGAGGGTCTCGTCGGTCGCGTCCACGGTGCCTTCCGGCACGAACGAGAGCGAGTTCGGATACGTATCCTTCTTGATGAGCGTGCACGTGACGGTTGAAGTGTCGACGCTGTAGAGGCCGTCCTGCGTGGTGACGAACATCACGCCCTTCTTGTCGACGGCCAGGTCAACGACCTTGGTGCAGCCAGTGAACGTGCCGACGGTGCTGACGGCCTTCGTGTTCGGATCGAGCTTGAAGAGCACGGTGTCCGAGTGGCCCCAGACGATCGCGGGGAGATCGCCGGGCGCTGCGTCCTGCTGCACGCCGCCTTCGCCGAAGCCGGGACCACCGCCACCGCCGCCGCCGTCTGCGCCGGGATCCGCCGACCCTGAGTCGTCCTCTGCGGAGAAGCCCGACGTGTTCGACGAGTTCGCACAACCCGAGCCGAGCGACGCCAGGGCAACGATGCCTGCGATGCCTGCAATGCCTGCAATGCCTGCAATGCCTGCAATGCCTGCAATGCCTGCGAAGGCTGCGGCACCGGCGACCGGTGTGAGGGACAGGGACACGAGCGGCGCACGGGACGCAAAGCGGGCTTTCACGGTGCGCTTACCCTAGCGTCAGTTCGGCGTTTCGCCATGTCGGACATGTGAAATTCTAGGGTCGGGATGAGAGCGCCGCCTTCAATGCGGGCTTCTGGACCTTGCCCATCGTGTTCTTCGGGAGCTCCGGAAGCAGCACGAACTCCTTCGGCACCTTGTAGAAAGCCAGCTTTTCCTTCGCGAACGCGCGCAGAGCCTCGGGCGTGATCTCGGTCGCACCGCTTCCATGGCCATGTCTCGCGACGATGCATGCGACCACGCGGTCTCCCCAGATTTCGTCGGACATGCCCACCACCGCGACCTCCAGGACGCCTGGGTGCTCGCGCAGGACCTCTTCGATCTCCAGCGCCGACAGCTTGTAGCCGCCGCTCTTCAGGATGTCCTGGCTGGTCCTGCCGAGGATCTTGAACGGGCCTTCCTGCCCGTCGCGGCTGACGGTGTCGCCAGTGCGAAACCACGTCACGCCGTTCGCGTCGGTCACGAACGCAGCGGCGGTCGCCTCTGCGCGCTCGTGGTAGCGCGGGAAGACGCTCGGGCCGCGCACCCAGAGCTCGCCCTCGAGTGCGTCGTTGCCGTGGTCGTCCTTGATCGCGGTCTCCACGGTCTTCAACGGGTGCCCCACGTACCCCGGTCGTCGCCCGGCATGCGCGAGCGGATTCGTCAGCCCGACGCCGATCTCCGTCATGCCGAAGCGCTCGAGCGGGAACTGCCCCGAGAGCTCGCGGAAGCGCTCGCCGAGCGTCACGGGCAGCGCGGCGCTTCCACTGGTGGCGAGTCGCAGCCCGCGCGCGTGGGCGCCGAGCGCGCGCAGGTCACCACCATCCACGCCGTCCATCGCGACGAAGAGCTTCGCGTACATCGTCGGGACGCCCATGAAGATCGTGGCGTCCTTCATCGCGGAGAGGAGCTCGCGCACCGTGAAGCGGAGCATGTGTACGCTTGCTCCCGCGAAGAGCGCGTTCACGAGCGCGATCGCGAGCCCGTGCATGTGATGGAGCGGCAGCGCATGGAGCAACGTGTCGTCGGGCGTCACGCCCCATGCGTCGCGAAGCAGCGCCGCTTGCACGCGGATGTTCTCGCGCGTGAGCACAGCGCCCTTCGGCTTGCTCGTCGTGCCGCTGGTGTAGAGCATGAGGGCCGGAGCGCCTTGCGCCGCATCCGCGAACGCGCGTCTCTTCGTCGCGATCTCCTCGATCACCGTGGGCGTCGCGAGCTCGGTTGCGCTCATCGCCTTCAGATCCGCCGTGACGAGCATCCGTGTCACGCCTGCGTCCACGAGCGCGTACGCGTGTTCGTCATGCGGATGCTCTGGCAAGAGCACGACGGCCGTTCCGTGCGCCTTCCAGATGCCGAGGAGCGCTGCGACGAACGCCGCCCCCGGCGTCGCCAGGATCGCAACGCGCTCGCCCGAGAGCGACTGTGAGCCAGAGAGCAGCGCGTCTGCGATGCCGTTCGCATGTGCGTCCACGTCGACGATCGCATGCGCCCCGCGTCCGTCGGTGATCCGCGCGCGCCCAGCACCCACGTGCAAGTTCCACGCATCGAGGAGGTCTTCGCTCATCGTGCAGCTGGGATTAGCCCAGTTTTCGGCGCGATTGCGCCTGAATGGATCCAGCGCTCCCGCAACCAACATGGCATGGTGAGCCGTCTCGTCCTCGGATTGACCCTCGCGGCGGCCGGCACGTCCATCGGTTGCGGAGGCGCGACGCCGCAGTCACCGCAGTCACCGCAGTCACCGCAGTCGCCGGCCGCCACCGACACCTCGAGCTCGTCTGCGACCATGATGGCCTGGGAGAAGTGCCTGGTCGCCTTCTCGGGTGAGTCGTCGCTTCGCGATCTGCCTCCGTTCCCGTACCGGGATCCGGGGCCGAACGGCATCACGATCTCGGGCAGCGCGTCGCGGCGAAGCGGACCTCTGAACCACGATCCGCAGATGACGCTCGCCGACGCGCTCCACACCGCGCAGGTCCCTCCGAACACGCCAGTCGTCGTGTGGCGCTGCGAAAACGGCACGGTCCATCCACTGCGAATGCGTCCCGACGCGCCGCTAGCGATACACGACTGGGTAGTCGCCCCGGACCCCGCAAGCGTCTACTGAAACGGAACTTCCTAATGCAGTTCGTCGAAGAGGCATGCGAAGGCGGGGACGAGGACCTCTTCGGGTGAGGCGCCGCCGCTGACGAGGTGACCTTCGGCGTCGAACGTGAAGCCGTGATCTCCGGTGACGAGGAGAAGCGCGCGCGGCGGCAGCTCGGCTGCGGCGCGGAGGATCGCTGCCGCTGCCTGCTTCGCGACGGTGGGCATGATCTCGAGGACGCCGCGCTCGCCAGCGTGCTGCCACGTGAGCAGGCGAGCGACCACGAGGTCCAGCTTGCGCAGCTCACGCGAACCGATGCGCATGCGGCGCGCTTCGTCTGCTGCCCGACCGCGCAGTGAGTCGATCTCCGAGAGATCCTCCGCAGGCGACGTGAGCGCGATCTTTCCACGGGCCAGGGTCTCGAGCTGACGCGCGCTTGTCGTGGGCAACGCGCTCCAGAGGATGCTCTCGTCCACGATGCCGCCGCGGCCCTCGAGCGACGCGAGCAGCTCGTCATGCACCATCACGCCGATGTCGAAGCGCAGCGCGTCCACGAGGAGGACATGCGCCGAGCGCGCGCCACACGCCTTCGCGATCGTGTGTGCGTGGTCCCACGCATCGAGCACCATGCGCGGACGACGCCCACGGACGGCCAGCGTCGGGAACGCATCGGTGTATGCACGCGCGAAACCACGACGAAACTCGTCGCGCGCATCCTTGGCGCGGACGTCGCCGAGGCCCATGCCGAGCTCGCGATCGACAGGCACATACGATTTCACGAACGTCGCCTCGAGGGTCGCGAGCGACTGCGGCCCACGCGCGGTGCCGAGCGCAGCCACGAGCTTCCCGAGCTCCGCGGAGGACATCGCCGGAGAAGGAGACGCAGCCGTCGCGGGCGCGTCGGGCTCGCTCGCCACGTCGACGTCGGCGTCGGCCTCCGGTGGAAGGGGAGAGAAGAGCTCTTCGTCGTCCTCGTCGAGCTCGGTGAAGGACGTCGTGAGGGTGGGGGACGATGCGTCGGAGGTGAAGGTCGAGGTCGAAGTCGAGGTCGAAGTCGAGGTCGAGGTCGAAGTCGAGGTCGACGTCTGTGTGGATGCCTCGATCATTTCGGCCTCTCCCGCATAGGGCAGCGTCATCGGCTGCTCCTCCGGGAACGGGAGCGTGTGGATCGCGTGGCTCTCTCGTTCGGTGTCCTCCGCGTCGTCGTCTGCGTCTTCGAGCTCGCCGAAGATCGCGTCGGTGAGCGGGATCGGATCGCCGTACGCGCCCAGATACGCATCCTGTTGGGCGAGCAACACGAGCAGTGGACGCTCGCCCGCGGCCTTTGCGTAGAAGCGCAGGAACGCAGCGTCGGTCGAGTCGAGGACGCCGGTGGGGCGCGCTGCTGCGGCGAGGGAGTCGATAGAGAGCACGAGGCCGAGGAAGCCCGCCTTCTTCGCGCGGAAGAGCTGCTCGGAGAGCTTTGCATCTGCGTCCGAGAGCTGGCTCATCAGCGTCACTGCGAATGGCGCCGGCGGCGGCGCGCCGCGCGCATCGAGGGCGCGTTCGATCTCCTCCTCCAGCAGCGCCGCGAGACCGCCGCGCGTCCTCGGTGAAGCGACGACGATGCTGAGACCACCGCGCTCCTCGAGCGTCGCGAGCGCCTTCGCGCGCTCCTCGTCGGAGACGAAGCGAACACCACCTTCCGCGAACGCCTCCGGCAACGCGTGGTCATGCAGCTCGGCTGTCTGGGAAGGCGGAGAAGGTAGAACGGTCGCAAGATCGGACATGGCCAACCTGTGGCTGACTTCGAAGCAAATGGCCCAATTTCCGGCGCACCGGTTGACGTCCCGCGCGGATTACCCGATGCTTCTTTCGTCCTCCTCCGGACTGTGGCTCGATTTTACGAATCCCTTCTGAGCAACGACCAGGGATGCAAGGTCCGCTCATTGTGCACGCCGAGCCATCTCTTCGGAGCTCTGGATAATTCGGAAGCCTTAAGCGCGGGCATGAGTGTCCCACCTAGCCACTCGGGCTAGGGGTTCTGCGAACGGGCCATGGACGGAGGAGGGCGCTTCTTCAGTCGTCCGAGCGCACCTTGCGGGCCTGCTTCTTCTCGCCCTCCTTGCGCTTCCCGTCGAGCCTGCGGCGTTGCGACCCCTTCGACGGCTTCGTCTTGCGGCGCACCTTCGGCACGAACAGCGCGCGCAGCAAGAGGTCGGCGAGCTTCTGGCGCGCGTCGTCCAGGTTGCGCGACTGGTCGCGCGTGAGCTGGCTCGCCACATGGAGGAGGCCGGTGCTGTCGAGCGCGCTGCCCGCGAGGGTACGGAGGCGCTCCTTCTCCTGCGGCGAGAGCAGAGGCGAGCCCATCGCGTCGAACGAGAGCTCGACCTTCGACGAGACCTTGTTCACGTTCTGCCCGCCGGGCCCGGACGCGCGCACGGCGGCGAACGAGATCGCAGCGGCAGGGATCACCAGGCGAGAATTCACGGTCAGAGGTTCCACGGGGCGTCCTTTCCGAACACACTCTATAATGAAGAGAAGGTCGCCGTGGATTGCGAAGAAGCACGTCGGAGGATGATGGAGGCAAGGCGAGGCCGACTCACGTCCATCGCTCGAGCAGATCTCGATGGGCACGTGAAGGCGTGCGACGCCTGCAAGCACGAGGAGGCGATCGACTCCGTGCTCGACGTGGCGCTCTCCAAGCTCACCGCGGAGCCACCTCCCTCGACAGGCGCATTGAAGGACGCGCGGTTGCCGCCCCTACACACGCGCCTGGACGCTGCGCACGCCGGCGTTCGCGCCAGCGTCCGCCGCCGCATGTTCTGGGGTCTCTTCGGGCTCACGGTGCTCGGGCTTGCGGTCGTCCTCTTCCCGCGCGGCTACGTGGAGGCGGACCCTCTCGTGCGCGAGGCCGTGAACGATCACGTCCGCCTGCTCACGGCAAAGGCGCCCGTGGAGGCGGCGGGGGACTCCCTCGACAAGGTGACGCGTGAGCTCGTGGGGCGCCTGGACTTCGCGCCAGCGAACGGGTTCGGCGGTGACGCGGAGACGAAGCTCATAGGCGCGAGCGTGGCGTACTTCATCGATCGAAACGCGGCCGCGTTCATCTACCAGCACGAGACGCACACCGTGACAGTGCTGGTCTTCCGCGCCGACGGTCTTCCCTGGCGTGGCAACGGTTCACGCTACGCCGTCACGAAGCAGGGCTATCGCGCCGTCCTCTTCCGCCATGCGGACCTCGGCTACGCCATCGTGTCGGAGCTGCCAGAGGCGGCGCTGATCAGCATCGCTGCAAAGGTCGACTCGCTCTGAGCGCTCAGGGACCGGCCGTGATCCATTCCTGAAAGCGCATCAGGCCGCCCGTGTCGACCTTGTGCGAGACGATCGGCGGCATCTGCTCCACGCTCACTGGCACGACGCGATTCCCCGCCATGATGAACACGCCAGACGTCGACGGGTCGCCAGAGGTGATGCGGTTCGGCGTGGCGCCGTCGAGCGCGCCCGCATCGGCAAGGACGTGGCCCATCGGCACGCCAACGGTCGTGACGTACGAGTCCAGCATTTTCACCGGCGTGGGCGTGAGCGTGAGGACGTCGCTCGCGTGGAGGCGCACGAACATGCCGGTGAATGCGGCCGGCGCGGCGGGCCGGTTGTTGTGGCATGCAGTGCCGCAGTTCGCATGCATCACGCCGAGCGCGAGCGTCGCGAAGTTGGTCGCGTCGTTGGCGATCTGGCCCTGCGTGATGGCCGGTGGTGTCGTGAGCAAGTTGCCCTTCTTGAGCGAGTCGAGCGTCACGCCCGTGGCGGTGGGCAGCGAGAGGCTCACCGCCTCCACTCCGAGCAGCGTGTCCGATGCGCCGTCGTGGCAGGCCGCGCAGAGGAACTGCTTGGGCACCTCGTAGTTGTCGGTACCCGGAACGGGGAAGAGCCCGTCGTCCTTCCTGACGGCGTCACTGTCCGTCGCGTCCCAGAGGTAGGTGGTCTTCTGCCAGTTCGACGCGGACACCTTCTCGAGCAGGCGCGTCTCGACACGCTTGCCTGCGACCTTGAACTCCTTCCACGCCCGGGTGCCGACCGGGAACTTCCAGTTGTCCATGTCCGTCGTGTCGATCTGCTGACCTGCGGGCAACGAGAGCCAGCGCGACTTGTCCGCGCCATCGCTCCAGAACGTGAGCGCGGGCTCGTATGCCTTCGCGGTGAGCGCGACCTTCTTCGTGCCAATATCGTCGTACAGGCCAGTGCAGGAGAGATGCGTGTAGATTCCACTTACTTTGTCGGTGGCGCACAGGCCCGCGTCTCCGCTGCCCGCGTCGTGCGCGCCGGAGTCCACGAGAACGCCGCCGTCCTTGCTCCCGGTGTCCGCGCCGGTGTCGGCGCTGGCGTCCTTCTGTCCAGAGGAGGAGTCGTCGCTACTGCACGCGGCGTAGGTCGACGCGCTCACGAGGGCCGAGATCAGCAAGAACGCCCTTCGAGGCCAGGAACTTCGCCCACTATCAAAGCTGCGCATGCCGCGAGCATACCGTGGGACACTCCTTCACGCATCCGGGCCTTTCGGATATGGAGATGTCCATGGCGGCGCTGGTCGGAGTGATCATGGGCTCTCGTTCCGACTGGGAAACCATGCAGCATGCATGTGACACCTTGTCCTCCCTCGGCATCGCGCACGAGGCGCAGGTCGTCTCCGCGCACCGCACGCCGGATCTACTCTTTTCCTACGCGGAGTCCGCGGAGTCGCGCGGGCTCGTCGCCATCATCGCGGGCGCGGGCGGCGCGGCGCACCTGCCGGGCATGTGCGCGTCGAAGACGCTCGTGCCGGTGCTCGGCGTCCCCGTGGAGTCGAAGGTGCTGCGCGGCGTGGACTCGCTGCTCTCGATCGTGCAGATGCCGGCGGGAGTGCCCGTGGCGACGTTCGCGATCGGAAAGGCTGGTGCCATCAACGCCGCGCTGTTCGCGGCCGAGATGATCGCGCGCACCGATCCCGCGGTGAAGAAGCGGCTCGTCGCGCATCGCAAGAAGCAGACAGCGAGCGTCCTCGCGGAGTCGCTGCCACCGAAGGTTGGCGCGTGACCATCGGCGTCCTCGGTGGAGGTCAGCTGGGGCGCATGCTTGCGCTCGCTGGTCTGCCGCTCGGGGAGCGCTTCGTGTTCATGGACCCGAGCAAGGAGGCCTGCGCCCGTCACGTGGGCGACATGGTGACGGGCTCCTACGACGACGTCGGGCAGCTTGCGGAGCTCGCGCGCCGCAGCGACGTGGTCACTTACGAGTTCGAGAACGTCCCCGTCGCATGCGCGCGCTTCCTCTCCGATCGCGTCACCGTGTATCCGCCAGCGCGCGCGCTCGAGGTGAGCCAGGATCGCTTTCTCGAGAAATCCTTCTTCGAGTCCGTGGGCGTGCCCACCGCGCGGTTCGGTCCCGCGGAGACACGCGAGGAGTTCGACGCCGAGGTCGCCCGCATCGGTCTGCCCGCGGTCGTGAAGACGCGCCGCTTCGGGTACGACGGCAAGGGGCAGGCGGTGCTCCGCACGCAGGCGGACTGCGAGAAGGCGTGGGCAGCGCTGGGCGCCGCGCCGCTGATCGTGGAGGCATTCGTTCCGTTCGAGCGCGAGGCGTCGATCATCTGCGTGCGCAGCACCAAGGGCGAGACGCGCTTCTATCCGCTGGTCGAGAACGTGCACCGCGCGGGGATCCTGCGCGCGAGCTTCCCGGCCTCACCGCGGCTCGGCGAATCGCTCACGCGCGACGCGCAGGCGTTCGCGACGAAGGTGCTCGATGCGCTCTCGTACGTGGGTGTGCTCACGATCGAGTTCTTCGTGAAGGATGGCGCGCTGGTCGCGAACGAGATGGCGCCGCGCGTGCACAACTCGGGGCACTACAGCATCGAGGGCGCGGAGACGAGCCAGTTCGAGAACCACGTCCGTGCGCTGCTGGGGCTGCCGCTCGGCGACACGCGGATGGTCGGTGAGGTCGCGATGCTCAACGCGATCGGCAAGATGCCTCCGAAGAAGGAGCTGCTCGCGGAGGCCGGCGTGCATCTGCACGGGTATGGAAAAGACAGCGCGCCGGGCCGCAAGGTCGGGCACGCCACGCTCCGCACGAAGGCGCGCGAAGAGCTACACGCGCTGTTCGCGCGCACGCGGCAGTGGTTCGAGCTCGCAGAGGATCTCGAGGTCCCGCGCTGAAAAAAGAAACGGCCGCGCGACCGCCGAGAGGCGCCACGCGGCCGTCGTGAGACCTGGAGCTACTGCGAACCGCCAGCCGCGAGGATGCGGGTCGCGATCGCCTCGATGTTCTGTGCGCTCGCCTGGACAGCGGCCAGCGCAGTGCGGATTTCGGGCGTGATCGGCGGGCCCTGAATCAGAAACTGCTCCACCCTCCCGAGGCGCGTCGCGATCTTGCCTGCGAAGAAGTTGGCTGCGTTGAGCCGCTTGAGCACGCGGGCCATCTTGTCCTCGGTCGCATCTCCGTCGTCAGCGCTCAGCGCGGTGAGCATTTCTTGGTCGGTCGCCATCTGGAACTCCGTCGGGCGACGCGTGGCGCGCCCTTGTTGTGCGTGGAACTGCAGTGATCTCTCGCCCCCCTTCGATCGTGCAGCGGCCTATGGTCCGGCGAGGGAGCGGGATGCTAGCATCGCGCGCTCATGGGGGACCAGCAATCCGATCCGACCGGGAACGACGCGCCCACGACGATGGCCGTCGCCGACGTCGTACGAACGTGGTGGCGCGACACCGGCGTACTGGTCCCAGGCGACGCGGCGCCGCGTGAGGCGACGGCCGCCACGGAGAGGCCGCCTCCGCCCCCGCCTCCGACGCGCTTCACGGTACTACGCGAGCTCGGGCGCGGTGGAATGGGCCGTGTCGACGAGGTGTTCGACGCCGTGCTCGGGCGTCCCGTTGCGCAGAAGAGCGTTCTACCAGGAGCGGGCTTGCTCGCGACAACGCTCTTGGTCTCCGAGGCGCAGACGTGTGCGCAGCTCGAGCATCCGAGCATCGTGCCCGTCTACGATTTCGGACCATCCGCGTCGGGCCACCCGCAGTACACCATGCGTCGCGTCCGCGGCCGCACGCTGCGACAAGTGCTCGAGGAGACGTCGCTCGACGCGCAGCTCGCGACGCTTGCGGCGCGTCTCGGCGTGCTTCGTCAGGTTTGCCTCGCCGTTGCATACGCGCACACGCGCGGCGTCGTGCATCGGGATCTCAAGCCCGACAACATCATCTGCGGCGAGTTCGGAGAGGTCTACGTCCTGGACTGGGGGATCGCGCAGCTCGTCGAGGGGAGCGACGTCCAGCGAACGAAGCACGACGACGTGCAGGCGGGGAGCCCCGGCTACATGGCACCCGAGCAGGTGCTTGGCGACAGGATTGTACCTGGCACCGACGTGTTCGCGCTCGGGGCCATGCTCTACGAGATCGTCACCGGCGAGCGCGTGTTTGACGACGCTGACATGCCGAGCATCCTCCGCCGCTGCACGACGGGGCTGGAGGCGCCGCCCAGCGTCCGAAGCCCCCGCGCGCCAGGCGCGTTCGATTCGCTGGTCGCGCGCTGCCTTGCAAGGGATGCCAGCTATCGGCCATCGGCCCGCGACGTCGCGAACGCGGTCGATGCGTTTCTCGACGGTGAGCGTGCGCGTGCTGAGCGAGAGGCGGAGGCCGAGACCTCCGCCGCTGACGGTGAGCGCGCGCGCGCCATGTTCGAGGCCCATCGAGCGTCGGCGAAGAACATGCGAGAGGAGGCACAGAGCGCGCTCCGCAAGGTGCCGGTCTGGTCGGCGCCAGACATCAAGGCGACGGCGTGGGAGGTGGCCGAACGCGCCGACGTTATCGCGAGAGACGCGGCGCGCGAGCTTGCGCATGCGCAGGCGGCATTCGTTCATGCGTTGGGCCGCGTTCCCGATCACGCGCGTGCGCGTCGTGGCCTCGCATCGCTCCACTACCGCCTCTTCGAGTCCGCCGAGGGGGAGGGGGATGCGGACGCGATGGCCCAGCACCTCGAGCTCGCCCGCGGCTACGACGACGGCGAGCTTTCGCTGGAGCTGGCGAACGAAGGCGTCCTCGTCATCGAGCCATCCGTCGCTGCCGTGGTCACGGTTGCGCGCTACGAAAGGAGCGGGCCCCGGCTCGTTGCAGCCAATGCGGTGCCGATCGGCACCGGGGCTGAAATCGTCCTTCGCGCTGGCTCCTATCTCATCGTCGCGCGTCCGATTGGGCGTGACGACGAGATCCGCTATCCGATCCAGATCCAGCGCGCGCGTTTGCATCGCGTGCGTCTGCGAGCTCCCGCTCCCGGCGCCGTTCCTCCTGGGATGATCTTCATCCCCGGCGGGCCGTTTCGTGCCGCGATCGACGGAGACGCATCGAAGTGCGCAGAGGCGACGCTGCCCGATTTTGCGATCGGTCGGTTCCCTGTCACATTCCGCCAGTACGCTGCTTTCCTCGACGCGATCGGTGGCGATTCTGCGCGGCGCCTTCCGAGCGGGGACGATGCACTCATCGAATGTGATCCACGAACCGGCCTCTGGGCGCTCAAGGCGCATGCGATCGAGCATGAGGGCCGCACCCGCGTTCCGCGCGCCGCCGAGCTCGAGATCCCCGCGGTCAACGTGTCGTACTACGACGCGTGTGCCTACCTGAGCTGGGCCGGAAGCCGCCAAAAGACCAAGTATCGGCTGCCGACGGAGCTGGAGTGGGAGAAGGCCTTTCGAGGAGCCGACGGCCGGCGCTTCGCCATGGGCGACCAGCTCGACCCAAGCTTCGCGAAGCTTCGCGAGTCGCGCCCCGAGGCCACACAGCTCGAGCTTGTCGGCGCGTTCCCCCTCGACGAGTCACCACATGGCGTGCGCGATCTCACGGGCAGCGTAGGCGACTGGACGGCGACGATGGTCGATGGCGGTCCAGCACCCACGCTCGAGGATGAAGGAACAGCGGAAGACAAGCGACAGGCGATCTGGAGAGGTGGCTGCTGGTGCACGACGGGGCTCACGACGCGGGCGACCGATTGGGTGTCGAGTCGCGTCGGCTGGGTGGGGTTTCGCGTCGCGGTCTCCCTCGACTCGCGCGGGAGCTCCGAGCTCACTGTGGAGCCGATGCGGCGGTCCTAGACTCGAACGCGCGATGCAGATCCAGGTCTGGGCCTTCTCGTGTCGCGAGCTCCTTCGCGGAGTAGCCCGAGAATATGCGGGTGACCGTGATCACCTTCTTCGTGGACGTGAACGTCGCGCGGAAATCCTTCACCGCGATCTGCGAAACTCCGTTCTTCACGCGGATGCGGCGATACGGGTGCGGTGCGGGACCGAGAGCGAGCGCCTGCACGAGCGCCGCTCGCAGGTCGTGCCCGCGTGACGAGAGCCACTCGAGCGCTGGCTCCGCGTCGGGCGCGAAGCGGACCTCCCACGCGCCGATCGGATCGTTCACGATTCGCGCGCTGCCTTCACTACCCGCGCCGCTCTCCGCGCGAGCTCGCTCGCTCTCTTCGTCCTCGAGCCAGCCTGCGCGTGCGCCTGGAAATGCGTCCGCGTATGCGATGTACGGCTTGATGTCGAGCACGGGCGTGCCATCGAGGATGTCGACGTCCTTCACGTCCAGACAGAGCCCGCGCACCCGAAGCAGTCGCACCACCGTGAGCCCGATCGGATTGGGTCGGTGCGGTGAGCGCGTGGCAAGGACGCCGCGGCGCACCGAGCTCCGCGGTGGCAGCACCTTCGGCTTGAAATGCCCGGCCTCGTGGAAGTGGAAGAGGATGATGAGCCGCTCGAAACCGTCGATGTCGGAGAGCGCGTGCAGGAAGCCGTCGCGCGGAAAGAGCTCGATCACGCCCTCCGCCTCGAGCACCGTGCCCTGTCGTGGAGCCGTGCGCTTCTCCTTCCACGGGGAATGGACGACTCCGATGGGCTCGTAGCTGGGCATGTTCGCTCCGTGCTGGTTATCCTGCCTTCCACACGTGGACAAGCGCGTCACTCTCGTTCTCCTGATGGTCGCCATGATGGTCGCGGCGCTCGTTGGGTTCCCGCGCGCCGCCGCGGCCCACACGATGGGCTTGTCGACGGGGCGCTACGAAGCGCGCGATGCGCGCGTGGATGTGGAGATCGCCCTCGCGCGCGCGGAGCTGCTCGGGAGCTGCGCAGCCGTGGACCTGGATCTCGATCGAACCATCTCGCCAGCGGAGCTCGCCAAGCGCCCCGACTGCCTCGGCCTCGCAGAGGGGCTCGTGGTGATGGCGGATGGCGCGCGGTGTGCCCCGTCGAAGGTGGACGCGGCGCTGACGGAGGCAGACGGCGCGCTTCTCCGCCTCTCGTTCACGTGCCCCGCGCGTCCGGTGCGCTTCGAGATCGAACTGCGCTGGCTTGCGAAGCTGCCTGCGTCGCACAAGCACGTGGCGCGCGCGAAAGGCAGGGAAGAGCGAGACCTTCTCCTCGACCCGACCAACACGCGCTTCGAGATCGAGCCACCCGAACCTTCGGCCGACGGCGCCGGGACCCGCGCAAGCACGGGCGCTGCGCAGCCCAACCTGTTCACGCTCGGCATCACGCACATCCTCGGGGCGAGCGGGCTCGATCACCTCGCGTTCCTGCTCGGCCTCGTGCTCGTGCCTGCTGCGTGGAGCAAGGCGTCCGCGCGCGCGCTCTTCTTCGCCATCACTGCGTTCTCCGTCGGACACACGTCGTCGCTCGCGCTTGCGATGTCCGGGGTCTTCGTGCCGGACGCGCGCTTCGTGGAGCCGCTCATCGCGATCTCCATCGCGTGGGTGGGCGCGGAGAACGCGTTTGCGAGCGCAGTGCGACGGCGCACGTGGGTGACGCTTCCGTTCGGCTTCGTGCACGGCTTCGGGTTCGCCGCATCCCTGCGCGAGGTGATGGGCAGCGGCGTGGCGCTTCCGCTCTTCACGTTCAACCTCGGCGTGGAGGTCGGTCAGGTGGCCGCGGTGTTGCCGATGGTCGCGCTCACGCTCGGGCTCACACACGTCGGACTGCTCGGCCACTCCGTGCGTCGCGCGCTCAACATCGCGCTGCTCGTGGGCGGCGTCGTCCTCGCGATCACGCGCGTCCTCTCCTGACGGCGTGTCGCGCGCGGGCGGCCCGTTTGCCAATGTGGCAGCGCGCGCTGGCGTCCGCGCACCCGGTGCATGGGAAAAATCAGCTGAAATCGCGGCTCGCGCGGGAAGTGATCGCCTGGCACGCGCATTGAAGGATGACAGGCATGAGGCTCCGCTCCATTGGTCGCAAGCTTTCGTACGTGCTCGTCGGTGCGCTCGGTACCTACGTCGTGGAGCGCGTGCCGGACGCGCCGCCGCCCCGCTACATCAACGTCGACGTGCCGGTGGCGGAGGAGCCTTCGCGGGCTGCGTTCCTCCACCAGATCGCCCACCCACCGCGACCCAGCTTGGATCAGCGGAGACTTCTGGCCGCGTTCGACGGCTCGGGAACGTCCGACACGGCAGTGCGCTGCGCCGATGACGGCTTCGACGTGGTCGAGCTCGGGCCGAACTACCGCGCCGTGCATCGCGCGTTCCTCGACTGCATGCTGGAGGACCAGTCGCAGCTCATGGGGCACTCGCGGATCATCCCCGTCGTGCACGACGGGCGAACGACAGGCATCAAGATGTTCGGCGTTCGCGTCGGTGGTGCGCTGTGGAAGCTCGGCTTCCGCAACGGTGACGAGCTGCGCGACCTGAACGAGATGGACATCACCAGCCCGGACCATGCACTGGAGGCCTACGCGCGGCTCGGGGGCTCGCCGGACGTGTCCGCGGGCATCGTGCGCGCGGGAGTGCCGCTACGACTTCGGTTCGTGATCTGTTGAAGGACTCGCCGGGCGCGGTGCCGGCAGCACGGAGCGGAAGATCACGGCGGCCAGGATGATCGCGCCTCCGATGAGGGCGTCGCGCGAAGGGCGCTCGCCGGTCGCGAGGAGCACCCACATGGGCGACAGCACGGGCTCGATCATCGCGGTGAGCGAGCTCTCGAGCGCCGACAGGGCACGCACCGCCAGTCCGTAAAGCAGATACGGCAGCGCGATCTGCAGCGTGCCCAGCGCGGCGAGCACGCCCAGCTCGCTCCCGAAAGCGGGCCGATCGCTCACCATGAACGGCGACGAAACGGCGGCGGCGATCACGTTGCCAAGGATCATCGCGAGCATCGGGCTCTCCGGCGATCGCCGTCCCAGCTCTGAAAGCTCACGCTCCTCCCGCCGGATCGCGAGGGGTAGGCCCGCGAAGCCGAAGCTCGAGATCGCCGCGACGATGTTCCCCAGCTTGCCTTCCGCGGAGAGCTCACCGCGGAAGAACAGCCCCATGCCGAGCACGCATGCCAACGTGGCGACGAGGTCCCTCGGGCGGACGCGCTCGCCGAGAAGCGGATGCGAGAGGAGCGCCACGTAGATCGGCGCGGTGTACTGGATGAAGATCGCGTTCGCTGCGGTCGTCTTCTTGGCCGCCACGCAGAACGACACGACCATCACGGCGTAGGCCACCGCGCCTGCCCACACGAGCGGTCGACGTAGACATGCACGAACACCGTCCCACGTGAGCATGCGACCGGCGAGCGCGGCGACCAGCATGACCGCGGCTGCAAAAGCGCTGCGATAGCCAGCGATGGACATCGCGCTCACGTGGAGCACCTTGACGCCGACACCGCCGCCGCTCCACAGCACGGCAGCCATGGCGACGAGCAAGATCCCGGTGGTGCGCGAGACGGGCGCGCCGCGCGACGACGCGTCAGGTTGGCTCGACACGCGCCCTCAGTGATTCAAGCACCTTCATGAGCCCCGCGCGCTCGTCCGAGAGGCGTGCCTGCGCCGCCTGCGCCTGTCCAGGCAGCAGCGAGCGCGCGCGCGATGCCAGCGCATCGACGTCGTCCAGCCATGCGAGCGCAGCGAACGGCGCCGTGAGCACCAGCGCCGTCGCGTACGCCGCTGTCGCGAGCGGCAACCTCGAGAACGCGAGCGCGCAGAGGAGCGACGCCCAGAGCGGAAACGCGAGCAACCCCACGCCAAGCTTGTAGGTGGAGACCACGTCGCGATCCGGATTGCTACGACGCACGACCAGGCGCGGCAGCTGGTAGGGCACGACGTAGAGGAGCATGCCCAGGAGCGCGAGCGGCAGTATCAAGAGCAGCAGCGCCGTGCGTCGCGCACCTGCGTTCGCGTGGCCGGACACGACGTCGTCCGTGAGCCCGGTCTCCTCCAGATGCGTGAAGTATGCATCTATCTTGGCGCGCAGCGCCGCGACCACGCCGGGCTCCTCCGTGAGCAGCTTGCTCGCGCGCTCGGCGCGCCGACCCACATCGTTCCACCGTGCGAGGGACTTGTCGTTCGTGTCGTTCACGTAGAGCTCCGTCACGCGGGCGATGAGGCGGCGCTCGTCCCAGGTGCGCCCTTCCACGAGCAGCTCGGAGAGATCCTGCGCGAACGTCTTCGTCACGTCCTGGGCGAGCGCGTCGCCCTCGAGGCCCCGCGCGTCGACGTCCCGCACGGGCCCGTACAAGACGAGCGCGCGCGAGCGGAAGGTCTCGCGGTCCTCGAACTCCAACGCGACGGACTGGAAGGAAGTGCCGGTGGCGCCAAGCGCCTTGGCGGCCGCGAGCATGCGCCCCGCGCCGGATCGGAGCGACACGAGGTGCGGCTCGCTGTGGCTCGTGCCCTCCGGGAAGATGAGGATGTTGCCGCCCTCGTGCAGGTGCACCGCGATACGCGCGAACACCTCGTCGTTGTCGCTCGCGCTCTTGTCGGGGTTGTCGCGGCGGCGGACGATGGGCACCGCGCCAGCCGCGGACAGGAGGACGTTCAGGCCAGGGATCTTGAACAGCGTGGCCTTCGCGATGGGCGATGCCTCGCACGGCGCGTGCGTGAGGACGAGCACCGGGTCGACGAGACCATTCACGTGGTTCGCGCCGAAGATGCGGCCCTTCGTGTCCTTCTCGGGCACGGCGCCGCACACCTCTATCTCGCGGAAGTAGATCCGCGCGATCCTTCGAAACACGGCGCGGAGGCCGTTGCGCAGGAGGCTCCCTTGCATCTCTGCAATCTACGGCTCGTTTACGTTGCTTTACGAAAGAAAAGAGCACAACCATCGGTCTATCCATCAAGGTGGGGTGCACATGAGAAGACTGTTCTGCACGGCGGGGAGCCTTGGGGCGTTGTCGGTGGTCGTGTCGCTCGGCGCGGCGTGTGGTGGTGGATCGCCGCCACCGCCGAAGGTTGGCGTCACGCACTCCACCGTGGACGCGGGCGTCGTCCCGCCGGTTGCCATCGCGCCGGCGCTGACCCACGAGCGAATCGATGCGCTCCTGGAGGAGGAGTGGAAGAAGAAGGGCGTCACTCCGTCGCGACCTGCCGACGACGCGACGTTCTTGCGGCGCCTCTACCTGGACATCGTGGGCACGATCCCCGAGCCGCGCGAGGCCGCTGCGTTCGCGGCCGACACGACGCCCGACAAGCGCACGCGCAAGGTGAAGGAGCTGCTCGCATCGCAGGCATATGCGACCCACTACATGAACTACTGGGACGACGTGCTCATGGGCCGCGAGGCGCGCGCGAACATCGTCGACCGCAATGCCTTCCGCGCCTGGCTCGGCAAGAGCTTCCGCGAGAACAAGCGCTGGGACGTACTCGTGCGCGAGCTCGTCAGCGCTACGGGCCAGAACACGCACGGCGGTCCGAAGTCGCGTCAGCTGTCCGCGATGCCGATGGTGCAGGCGCCAGAAGACGCGGACACGGAGCTGGCCGGGCTCAACGCTGCGGTGAACTATTCGCTTCGCTTCCAGGACGCGCCGCAGGATCTCGCGGGGACGTCGTCGCGCGTGTTCCTCGGCGTGCAGATCCAGTGCGCGCAGTGCCACGATCACAAGACCGAGGCATGGAAGCAGGAGGATTTTCGCAGCTTCGCGAGCGCGTTCCTGCATCTGCGCCCGAAGAACCTCGACGACGGCAAGATGAACGGCGAGGTCCGCAAGATCGAGCTGATGGACTTCCGCGCCGTCTTTCCGCGCCTCGAGAAGAACCCGGAGACCGCGCCGATCGCGCGCGCGAAGGCGAAGGCGCTCGACGGCACGGACCTGGAGAAGGGAGATGGCACGCGTCGCGCGCTCGCGGACTGGATGGTATCGCCGAAGAACCCCTGGTTCGCAAAGGCGATCGTGAACCGCATGTGGGGCCACTTCCTCGGGCGCGGCTTCGTTGATCCCGTGGACGATCTGCGTCCCTCCAACCCGGCGGTCGCAGAGCCGCTCTTCGATGCCCTTGCGACGGATTTCGCCCAGCACGGGTTCGACCTGCAGACGTTGATCACGCAGATCGTCGGCTCTCGCGCCTACGCGCTGTCCGCGCAGAAGAAGGAAGGCGCGGGCGCCGCGGCGGATCCGGACAACCAGCTCTGGGGCCGCTTCCACCTGGTGCCGCTGGGCCCCGAGGAGCTGCTCAACGCCCTGGTCCGCGCGACCAACGTGGACGAGGCGGCGCGTCGTGCGGGTGTACAGAACCTGCCCGATCTGCGCTCGCAGATGGCGCGCTCGTTCTCGTTCCTCTTCGACGTGGACGAGGAGGCGGACACCAGCGACTACGAGGGTACGGTGACGCAGGCGCTCACGCTGCTGAACGGCAATCTCACCGGCTACGGCTCGCGGGCGATCCCCGGGAGCGCGCTGACGAACGTGCTCGCGGCGAAGAGCGAAGGCGCGGACGTCGCCGACGAGCTCTACCTGCGGGTGCTGTCGCGTCCGGCCACGCCAGAGGAGCGCGCGGCCGTCGTGGATTATGTGCAGCATGCAACTACCGGCGGCGCCGGCACGGCAGGCCAGGCGAGCCCGCTCACCTCGGGCAAGAAGCCAAAGCGGGCCGACAAGCGCCCCGACCCTCTGAACCGGCTCGGCAACCGGAGCAGGTCCACACAGGATCCGCGCACCGCCGCATTCGAGGACGTCATGTGGGCGCTCCTCAACTCGAGCGAGTTCCTGTTCAACCACTGAAAGGCCGAAGACGATGAGCTACAGATCTTTCAATCGACGTCAGGTCCTTCGGTTCGGCGCCTCCGCGATGGTGGGCGCAGTCCTCTCTCGCTTCGCGATGCGCGAGGCGCTCGCAGATGACGTGGTCCCAGGCGGGCCGGCGGTGGTGGCCGGAAAGGCGAAGGCGGTGATCGTCCTCTACATGAACGGCGGTCCGAGCCACATCGACACGTGGGACCCGAAGCCCGGCGCGCCTACCGGTGGTCCGCACAAGGCGATCAAGACGCGCACCACGGGGCTTCAGATCTCGGAGCACATGCCGAAGCTCGCGGACATGAGCGACAAGCTCGCCGTCGTCCGCAGCATGAGCAGCAAGGAGGGCAATCACCAGCGCGCGCAGTACCTCCTTCGCACGGGCTACGCGCCCAACCCCACCGTCATCCATCCATCGCTCGGCGGATGGGTGAGCAAGAAGCTGGGCGAGCCGAAGAATGGCCTGCCCGCGTTCGTGAGTCTTGGCGGACCCAGCCTGGGCGCCGGGTTCCTTGGCGTGCAGTATGGGCCGTTCGTGCTGCCGAAGCCGGGTCTGCCTGCCAACGTGACGTACGGCGTGGACACGGACAAGCCGCGCTTCGAGCGAAGGCTCGGCCTGCTCGACACGATGGAACAGCGCTTTTCGCAGAGCACCGGCGACGCCAAGGTGGAGGGCCGTCGCGCGCTCGAGCGGAAGTCCGTAGCGCTCATGCACACGCCGGATCTGTCGGCGTTCGATCTGTCGACCGAGGACGCGACGCGGCTCGCTACGTTCGGTGACACGGACTTCGGGCGTGGGTGCGCGACCGCAGCGCGCCTGGTGGAGAAGGGCGTGCGTTGCGTGGAGGTCATGCTCGACGGCTGGGACACGCACAAGGACAACTTCAATCGCGTCGCCAAGCTGATGGGCACGCTCGACGTGGCGATGAGCACGCTCATCACGGAGCTCTCGCGCAAGAACCTCCTCGACTCCACGCTCATCGTCTGGATGGGGGACTTCGGACGAACGCCGCGCATCAACGGCAACGAAGGTCGCGACCACTATCCGCAAGCGTGGAGCACGGTGCTTGCGGGCGCGGGCATCAAGAAGGGGCAGGTCTACGGAGAGACCGACGCGAACGGCGAGAAGGTCACGAAGGATCTCGTGACCGTTCCGAACCTCGCCGCGACCATCGCCACGGTGCTCGGAATGGACCCCACCGAGTCGTTCCTGTCGCCAGTGGGACGGCCGATCGCCATCACGGACAGTGGCGTCCCGATCAAGGCGCTGCTGACGTAGGCCGATGGGAGTTACGCTTTTGAAGACCCTGCGTGCGGAGGTCGACCGCGAGACGAGGCGACTCCACGTCTTGCACGAAGCCAAGCTGCAATGCCGTCGCGGTTGCAGCTCGTGCTGCGTCGACGAGCTGACGGTGTGGGAGGTCGAGGCGGAGCCCATCCGGGAAGCGCATGCGGAGCTCCTCGCGAACGGTGTCCCACACGCCGAAGGGGCCTGCGCGTTCCTGGACGCCGAGGGCGGCTGTCGCATCT
>JANXLV010000223.1 GCA_025355005.1 Myxococcales bacterium
AAGGCGCGAACCATCACGCGACGCTCCTACGGATTCCACTCTCCCTATGCCCTCATCGGACTCATCATGCTCTGCTGCACCGGCCTCGCCCTCACGCCCGCGTTTCACCATGCGCTTCCACTAAAGGGTTAGGAGAGGCGAGAAGAGCCGCACCCCGTCGCCATGCTGCAGCTCGCGTGCGGCATCATCACGTGGCGGGCGTGCGGTCTACTGGGATAGGCTCCAATGGCGCAACGCGAGCAACACCGCCGCATGTCACGAGCGACTGCCGGCCACGCAATCCACTCCAAGGAACACCCATACATGCAACTTCGTCGACGACGGCAACGTATCAGCGCTCAAGAGTATGACGTGCTGCCTTCCGAGGACCAGCGAGAGCCACAAACTTGCCTCTCCCCGTCTTGATTCCGTTCCCGTGTACTTTCTCCTGATTCGCTCCGTGTCAATCCACCAAGTCGGGAGTGAGGTCGAACATCGTTGTTGCGCCCGCTGGCGATGCTTGCATTTCCTGGCCCTCTCGGGCGCTACCTAGCCGCTGTTTTCACGGCACGGCACAGGTGCCCCCGCGACAGACGCGACCCTTCTTGCAGTCACGATCGCTGGCACACACCGGCGTCGCCGCGGGGGCGGGAGGGGCTGAGGCAGCAGGGGGCGGTGGAGTCGTGGTTGCTGCCGGAGGCGCGCTCGCTGCCGGTGCGGGAGGGGGAGCGGTCGCCGGCACCGGCGACGGAGCGCTCGCTGCGGTCGCTGCGAGCTTTCGCAATTCGGTCGTGAACACTGCAACGACGTTGTGGACGAGCCTCTCGCGCCGGTCGCGCTCGATGTCTCGTTCGCCCGCCGATTTTTCGGTGTAGGAAACGCGATCGCCGGATGCCTCGTCCGATTCAGCGTCATCGTCGGTGGAGCGCGCGGGCTTCGACACGGGCCTCGGGTTCGGCGCAGACGCGGTCCCATTGCAGATCGTGCTCTGTGCTGACGGCACGTCCGTGCGGAACAAGGAGAGTGCTGCGATGCCGCCGCCGATCAAGGCGGTGCCAAGAACAAGGATGCCGACCGTCGCGCCGACGTCCTTGCGTGCATCCTTCTCCGTCAAGAGCACTCCGTAACTGATTCCTCCCAGCACCAATCCGGTACCGAAGAGGCCGTACCCGAGACCACTCGTGCCCCCGCCCGTGGCCTTGTAGTAACGCTCCTCGTTATCGCCGGCCTTCGGCGGCTCACTCACGGTGCGTCGGAAGAACCACTTCGCATGTCCGTCCGAGACACCCACCATTTTTAGTGCAAGGGTACCCGAGTCGGTCTTGACCTTCATCTGACCGCGGCGAAACACCTTGTTGCACCGGTTCCCCATCTCACCAGTCTCAAGTGGAAGCGGCTCCAGCTGCCCATCAGGTCCCACCTGAGAGAACGAGAGGTCTTGCTTGCGAGTGTACCCTGTTTCGCGCGCCTGGACCGTGAGCTGATCGACCTCGAACAGCGCGTCGACCTTGAGCTCACGCGCGCGGCCGAGCGCGCCGCCTTCCTTGAGCAGATGCCAGGAGACGACGCGGTAGCCCTCAACAGCAGCGGCTTTTTCCAACCCCGACATGAGCACGCCGCACTGCATGCGCAGAAACGACTCCTTCTCCTCACTCCCCGAGGCTGCCGCATTGGTCGTGAGGCAGCTATCGGGGGGATAGAAGGCGATCGTGGCGCCGGCGCGTAAGAGGCTCGGCGCATCCGCCTCAACGGTGCGCACATCGTCTTCGGCGTCCACTTCCTTGTTGGCAGTGTACGTAACGTGGTTGGTCGCGGCATAGTAGGTTGACGACGCGCCGCAGCCCGACAGCAGGCCTCCGATGCTCACCATGCTCACCAGCACCACTCCGTTCGCAAGACGCCCCTTGACGCGATGCGATTCACGATCTCGGCGAACCCTAGCGTCGCGTGCGGTGTCCTTCAGCATGACGCCTCTGGGCAGTCTAGTTGTGGCCATTAGTTAGGTAGCGGAACATGCGTCACCTCGACCGTCAAGTTCATAATCCCACGCAGCAGTCGTGCGAGGTTCATCGCTCAGAGCTTCGTCGGCGCGTAGGTAGATCAAACGCCCTCAATCATCTCCAGGACGCCGGGCGGAGCGGCGGCTGCGTCTCAGTTCTCGGAACGGGTCGGGTCACGGATGAGTCTCAGGCGAACTCTCACGCCTGCTGAGCGACAATTACATCTCCCCATCGACGTCGATTAGATCGCCCCATCCTCGGAGGCGCAACGTGTCGGCCAGTCGCCGGCCCTCCACGGGATGGAAGGGCAGGCTTCTTGAAGGTCGCGAGCGACGCACAGGTGAGGAAATTGATGGAAGAGATGAGCAAGCATGGCCGCATCGGCATGGCCTCGATGAAGGCCGGAATGGACAGGAAGACGGCGCGTAAGTGCCGTTCACGAACATCGTGAGCAGGTGATACGAGCCGTCGTACACGATGTGGACGTCGTTCCGGGCCTTGTTGTTCATGATTCCGATGACCTCGACCGACGCGGTCGTGTTGTCGGGCAGCTTGTTCATGAAGGCGGCCCGTAGCTTCACGCCGGTGGTGCTCGTGACGCCAGCGGCGTTCGTGTGGACTGCGCAGCCGCTGATGGAGATTGAGTTCTCGGCATTGTGAAACGGGTGCGCGATGTACGACGGGGCGGGAATCGCCAGGCCATCGCTGAAAATGGTGCGGGAGCAGCCGCGGCGAAGACGTTCAATGTGAAGGTGAAGCCCTCGGTGCGGAACTCGCTGCGCGGCGCGGGTGAAACTGGCCGCTGTCCTTGAAGTTGCCATTGAACTTCCACTCGAAGCGCGGCGTGTCGGCCGCCGTGAGAAAGCGCTTCGGGTCCGGACCTGGCGGCGGGGCGTTGGTGGTGGAGGGCGCCGGGGTCGGCGGCACGCTCGTATGGGTGGGCGGCGGAGCGGGCACACCAGCGGGCCCCGTGGCCCACGCGGCATTCGTGGGAAGAACAGCGGCCGCGCACACGAAAAGCGCGGGAACGTAGAGCGCTCGATTCGACATGGGTCGCCCCTAGCCGACGTTGGACGAGCGACGGGAAAAATGGTTCATCCTGAGACACGTCCTTCGATCAGGCCGTGGCAACGCGACAATACCCGGCGTATCGACGCTCGCACGAGGAGGCGCATGGTTTTTCCCCCGTCGGGGATCGCGAAGCGCGCCGTCGAGAGCGAGCGATGGGCGTGCTTTCTCCCGAGGAGTGCGCGGAGCGACCTCTTGGTCGTGAGGATGCGAAGCGTCGGTGTGCGAAGCACACCCCGCAGGGAAAAGCGCGGCCAGCGCGAAGCTATCGGCGAAAAACATCGCCTCCTAGAGGCCGAGGTTGCCGCCGGGGGTGCCGCCGCCTCGTAGCCCGTGCTTCTGCACCAGGCGGTGAAGGTACATGCGGTCCATGCCCGCCATGCGCGCGGCCTTGCTCATGTTGCCCTGCGCGGCGGCCAGCAGCGACGAGAGATACTGCCTCTCGAACGAGTCGACCGCTGCGTCCTTTGCGATCTTGAAGGGCAGACGACCGTCCGCTTGTCCCATGGATCCCGCGCCGCCGGGAGGCGGAACGCTGCCGGGCGGCGGCACGGAGCCGTCGGAGCGCGGCGGCATCAGCGAGCCCGTTGCGCTCTTCAGCACGACGCTGCGCTCCACGTAGTTTCGCAGCTCGCGCACGTTGCCGGGCCAGTCGTGGCGGGCCATCTCCGCGAGGACGTCCGGCGTGAAGAGGCGCTCCTCCTCGGGCTTTCCGATCTGCGTGAGGAATACACGTATCAGGAGGATGAGGTCGTCCAGGCGCTCGCGCAGCGCGGGCACGGTGACGCGCAGCACGGCGAGACGGAAGAAGAGGTCCTCACGGAAGCGGCCCTTGTTGACCTCGCGCTCGAGCTCGCGGTTCGTGGCGGAGATGACGCGCACGTTGACCTTGCGCGAGCGCGACTCACCCACGCGACGGATCTCCTTCGCCTCGAGCGCGCGCAGGAGCTTTGGCTGGAGATCGAGCGGGAGCTCGCCGAGCTCGTCCAGGAAGACGGTGCCGCCGTCGGCCGCCTCGAACGCGCCCAGGCGATCGCGATCCGCGCCCGTGAATGCGCCGCGCACGTGGCCGAAGAGCTCACTCTCGACCAGGCTGGGCGAGATGGCACCGCAATCCACGACGACGAACGGTTTGTCGGCGCGCGGACTGTGCACATAGATCTCGTTCGCGACGAGCTCCTTGCCGGTGCCGCTCTCGCCCTCGATGAGGACGGGGATCTCAGCGTCCTTCAGCCTGTCGAGCAGCATGAAGAGCTTGCGCATGGGCACGCTCACGCCAGCGATCTGCCCGAACGCCGGGATCGACGTGAGCGCCGTTTCTGGGCCAGCGCCCGCGGGACGCACTCGAAGCAGGCTGTCGCCGAGGGAGATCGTGCCGCCTTCGGGGCCGAGCTCCGCGACGCGGATGCGTACGCCGTCCAGCCGTGTGCCGTTCATCGAGCCGTTGTCGACGAGCTCCCAGTGTCCATCGGTGCGGACCATCTTGAGGTGGAAGCGCGAGACGGTCGGATCCTTGACCACGACGTCGTTGCTCTCGTGCGAACCGACGCGGCACTGGTCGCCGTCGTGCACGAGCACGCGCGACTCCGCGAC
>JANXLV010000376.1 GCA_025355005.1 Myxococcales bacterium
CTTCATGAAGGCCGTCTGGAGCATCTGGTTCGGCAACATCGATCAGCCGTCGCTCGGCGACAACCTGATCTCGAGAATTCCCTGACGATGCAGCCCTGGCAGCGGGCGGCGTGCATCGCCGCGCTCTGCATCGCGCTCCACTACACGCTGGTGCGCGCGGCTGCGAATCGTCTGTCCGACACGCTCGGCGCGCTCGTCCTCGAGGGCACCGCGGCGCTCGGCATTTTCCTGTATTTCCTCTTCGCTCCCCGCAGCCCCGAGCCCACCACGGTGAAGGGCGTCATCTTCGCCGCGGCGAGCGGGCTCTGCATCAGCGCGGCCAGCATCCTCATCTTCTACGCGCTCCGGCGCGGCGGGCCTGTCGCATCCACCGGGACCATCGTCCTGGGCGGCGGTGTAGCGCTCTCCGCCATCATCGCGCCCTTCGTCTTCGGTGAAGGGTTCACGTTGCGGCGCGGGATAGGCGTGGGGCTCGGTCTGGCGGCCCTGGTGGTGCTCTCGACCGAGCAATCCCAGCCCTAAAATTCAGGCTCCACTCGCGCGCCCTGGCGGGATACGTTTGGCGCCGCATGACAGCCATGAACCAAGACCTCCTCGCCAAAGCCGCAACCTGTGCCCGTGGTCTCGCGATCGACGCCGTCGTCGCGAGCCAGAGTGGCCACCTCGGACTTCCGCTCGGCTGCGCCGAGATGGGCGCCGTGCTCTTCGGGCACGCGCTGTCGCACTGTCCCGACCACCCGTCGTGGTTGAACCGCGATCGGTTCGTGCTCTCGGCGGGTCACGGCTCGATGTTTCTCTACAGCTGGCTCTGCCTGTCGGGGTACGCGGAGACTCCGATCGAAGAGGTGAAGCGCTTCCGCCAGATGGGCTCGCGCACGCCGGGCCATCCGGAGCTCACGCACGAGCCCAGCGGCATCGAGACCACCACGGGCCCGCTCGGCCAGGGCATCGCGAACTCCGTCGGCATGGCGGTAGCATCGAAGATGGCGGAGGCTCGCTTCAACACGAAGGAGCACACGATCTTCGATCACCACATCGTCTGCATCGCGGGCGACGGCTGCATGCAGGAGGGCGTGGCGCTCGAAGCGCTGAATTTTGCAGGCCACCAGAAGCTCGACAACTTCATCCTCATCTACGACTCGAACGCCGTGACGCTCGACGCGATGGCGAAGGAGACCCAGAGCGACGACGTGAAGAAGCGCCTGGAGGCGACCGAGTTCGAGGTTCAACAGGTCGACGGTCACGACATGGTCGCGTTCCTCGCCGCGTTCGAGAAGGCGAAGACCAACACCGGCAAGCCGCAGCTCATCATCGCGAAGACGCTCATCGGCAAGGGCATTCCGGAGGTCGCAGGAACCCAGAAGGCTCACGGCGAAGGCGGCGCGAAGTTCGCGCCCGCTGCGCGCAAGGCGCTCGGCCTGCCCGACACGCTGTTCTACGTGGACCCGGCGGTGACCGCGTACTTCGCCGAGCACAAGAAGACGCTCGACGTCGCGCACGACGCCTGGAAGAAGACGTTCGCCGCGTGGCAGGCGAAGAACCCCGAGCTCAACGCGCTGCTCGCGCAGTCGCCCGCGTACCAGCACACGCTCCCCAAGAGCGATCGCAAACAACCGAAGGACGCGAACGCGCTGCTCGCGCTCATCCCGGAGTTCGCGAAGGACTCCAAGATCGCCACGCGCAAGGCCGGCCAGGACGTCCTGCAGCCGCTCGCGAAGGCTCTCCCGCTCGTGATCGGCGGCAGCGCGGACCTCTATGGTTCAACCTTGAACTACATCGGCGACATCAAGACGCCGGACGACTTCAACGCGGAGCACCGCGGTGGTCGCAACATCCGCTTCGGCATCCGCGAGCACGCCATGTGCTCCATGATGAACGGCATCGCAGCGCACGGCATCTTCCACCCGAGCGGCGCCACGTTTCTCGTCTTCGCGGA
The DNA here is from genome assembly GCA_025355005.1 of Myxococcales bacterium. Classification (GTDB taxonomy): domain Bacteria; phylum Myxococcota_A; class Polyangia; order Polyangiales; family Polyangiaceae; genus JANXLV01. The sequence goes on from JANXLV010000376.1 coordinate 1,937, forward strand.
CTACTGCCGCCCGGCGATCCGCCTCGCCGCGCTCTGCCACCTGCCGTGCGTCTACATCTTCACGCACGACAGCATCGGCGTCGGAGAGGACGGCCCCACGCACCAGCCGGTGGAGACCATCCCGGGTCTCCGCATCATCCCCAACCTGGACGTGATCCGACCGGGCGATCCGGAGGAGGCCGCAGGCGCGTTCGCCGCGGCGTTCTCGCGCGAGGACGGGCCCACGCTGCTCGCGCTGTCGCGTCAGGCGATCCCACTGCTCGATCAGATCCCCGTGAAGACGCGCCGTGAGGGAGCGCTCAAGGGAGGCTACATCCTGATCAAGGAGGAAGGTCCGCTCGAGACCATCCTCATGTCCGCGGGCAGCGAGCTCCAGCACGCCGTGAAGGCCGCAGAGACGCTGGGCAAAGGCACGCGCGTCGTGTCGATGCCGTGCTTCGCGCGCTTCGACAAGCAACCGCAGGCCTACAAGGACGAGGTCCTCCCGAAGTCGTGCCGCAAGCGCGTCGCGATCGAGGCAACCGTCAGCGCCACGTGGACGCGCTATGTCGGTCTCGACGGCGCGATCGTGGGCATCGATCGCTTCGGCATCTCGGCCCCCGGTGGCGAGGTCATGAAGGCCCTCAACATGACCGCCGACAAGGTCGTGGAAGCCGCGAAGTCTCTCTAGCCAGCCAGGCCGCCTGCGGCGCGGTCGATGATCCAGGTGACTGCGCCGCGGTAGTTCTTCACGATGCGCGCGGGGGTGACGGAGACATCGCCCGCGACGCGCCACACGCGCTCCAGGGGCTCGTGCTTGGCCGCGCCCACCGCAAGGATGAACGTGGAGCGCGCCATCTCCAGGATCGGCACGGTCATGGTGAGTCGCGCCTCGCGTTCGCCCTTCGCGGGGACCTGCGCGACGAGCTTGTCGGTGATCTTCACGGTGTCCTCGCCGGGGAAGAGCGACGCAGTGTGCCCGTCGTCGCCGATGCCCAGGATCACGATGTCGATGTTGGGTTGCCCCTCCTTCTTGAGGCGAACCTTCGCGCGGAGCTCGGCCTCGTAGCGCGTGGCCTCTTGTTCGAGATCCTTCGCCTCGCCTTGCATGCGCAGGATCGTTTCCGCGGGGATCTTCGCGGGCTGAAACAGCACCTCGTTCACCATGTGGAAGTTGGAGCGGTCGCTCGTCGGCGGCACGGCTCGCTCGTCCACGAAGACCCAGAGGATTTTCGAAAAGTCGAGCGGTCGCTTCGCCAGTCGCGCGTAGGTGTCCTTTGGCGTGTTGCCGCCAGAGAGGGCGATCACGGCGCTCCCGCGGTTGCGTATCGCATCAACGAGGGCGCGCTCGATCCTGTCGGCGGCCTCGGCGGAGACTTCATCCTTGCCCGGGACCGCGATGAGGCTGCCCGGGACGACCTTGGTATTCATGTTTTGCTCAACTTCCATTGCAGAGGATGCCGTCTTCAACCGCGTCCTCGGCAAACTGCGCGGATTCCATCAGCGCCATGTCACCGGCGGGACGGCGCAGGGTTCGTTCGAGCCACTTGGCGCCCTTGTTTGCGCCGAAGCGCACGCGATGCATGTTGGTGGGCGCATCGCCAACGGTGAGCTTCCAGAGCACCACGTCCGCGTCCTTCGTCGCGTCGTCCAGGCCGCTGCCCAGATCGCGATCGAGTGATCCGACGAGCGTCTGGCCGTCGTGCTCCGCGACGAGCGTGACTGAAGAGAGCGTGGCCGGCGCGACGCCCGCTGGACGTGGTGTCACGCCGAACTCGACGGCGATGTTCGTGCCGTCGGGCCGTCGGAAGCGCAGCGCGCCGCCCAGGCGTGACGCCTTCCACCCGAGACGCGTGCCGAGCCAACCGAGCAAGAGCGAGCCCTCGGAGCCGAGACGCGCGCCCTTGTCGCTCGCCTGCCGAAGCGTGAGCTTCGTGACGTTCTGGGCGAACGGCTCGATCTTGGGATCGTCGAAGAAGCGCGCGACGAGCTCCTGCCATCCCGCGAGGCGCGTCCACGCAAGGTCGGCGATCTTGGGGCGATCCGCGGCCTCACGCGACCAGCGCGCCAGGTGCACCAGGTTCGCGACGGACGTGTACTCGCTGTCCGTGACGAGCTGCTGCGCGACCTTGGCGAGCGAGACGAACACCGGGTCGTCCACGTACACCTTCCCGAGCCACACGAGCGTGGTCGGGATCTCCGGCACGAGCAGCGCCTCCACGGTGGACGCGACGCGCGCGCACATGTTGCCCTTCGCGAAGAGCCGCACGCGCTCGATGCAGGTGTCGGGACCCTCGTCGACGCCGCAGATGGCGGTGCCTTCGCCGGTGAGCTCGGACACCGGATCGTCCGGCGCGAGCGCGACCACGATGGCGCGGGCAAGCGAGCTCTTCGCGACCTCGTCCGCGATCGGAAGATAACGGTCGGCGAGCTCCGGTGTGGCGGCAACCACGACGAGGTTCATCGTGCACACCCGCGTCTTCGGCGGCCCGCCGTCGGTGGGCGGTGCCCAGCTCGCGCGCAGATCGCGCTCGATGTTCGCGAGGGTCTCGGCGGGGGTCACGGCTTTCTCCAGCGCCGTCCGTCGCGCGCGAGCAGATCGTCTGCTTGCTCGGGCCCCCACGAGCCGCTGCCGTAGAGGGGCGGGGGAGCATTGGCTTCTGCACGCCATCCGTCGAAGACCGCGTCCATGTATGACCACTGCTCCTCGACCTCGTCGCGACGCGTGAACAGAGTCGCGTCGCCGCGCATGGCGTCGAGCAGGAGGCGCTCGTATGCCTCGGGCGTGTTGGAGCCGAACGCGGTGCCGTAGCGGAAGTCCATCGCGACGTCGCGAAGGACGGTGTGCTGCCCTGGCTCCTTCGTGATGAAGCGCAGCGCGATGCCTTCGTCCGGCTGGATGCGCATCGTGAGCACGTTCGGCGTGATGCCTCCGTCGGGCGCAGAGAACAGCTTGTGCGGGACGGTCTTGAACTGGATCGCGATCTCCGTCACGCGCTTCGCGAGGCGCTTGCCCGCACGCACGTAGAACGGAACGCCGCCCCAGCGCCAGTTGTCCACGAACATGCGCATCGCGACGTACGTCTCCACGCGTGAGTCCTTTGCGACGTCGGGCTCCTCGCGATAGGCGGGCACCTCGTCACCGCGGACGATGCCGCGCGCGTACTGCCCGCGGATCACGTTCTGCTGCACCAGGCCGCGCTCCATGCGACGCAGTGACTTGAGGACCTTCACCTTCTCGTCGCGCACCGCGTCCGCTGCGAGCGAGATCGGCGGCTCCATCGCGGTGAGGCAGAGCAGCTGCATCAGGTGGTTCTCGACGATGTCCTTCGTGACGCCGGTCTGTTCGTAGAACTTGCCGCGACCCTCGACGCCGATCTCCTCGGCCACGGTGATCTGGACGTGGTCGACGTGCTCGCGGTTCCACATGGGCTCGAACAGGCTGTTCGCGAAGCGGAAGACGAGGAGGTTCTGGACGGTTTCCTTACCCAGGTAATGGTCGATACGGAACGCCTGCGACTCGTCGAAGGTGCTGCCGATCGTGTCGTTCAACTCACGTGCGCTCTCGAGGTCGTGACCGAAGGGCTTCTCGATCACGATGCGCGAGAACGGCCCGCCTTCGCGCTCGCGCGAGGCAGGCTGCACCAGGTTCGCGCCCTGGAGCCCGGTCACGATCGCCCGGAACTCGCTCGGTGGAACGGCCAGATAGAAGAGGCGGTTTTGCAGCGTGCCGCGCTCCTTGTCCAGCTGCTCGAGGTGCTCGCGTAGCCGCTCGTACGTCTCCTTCGCCTCGAAGGTGCCAGCGACGTACGAGATGCCGCGCTCGAAGTCCTCCCACAGCGTGGAGTCGATCGGCTTGCGCCGAGAGAACTTCGAGACGCCTTCCTTCATCTCCGCTCTGAAAGCATCGTGACTCTTCTCCCTGCGCGCGACGCCTACGACGGCGAAGCCGCTCGGTAGCGAGCGGGAGATGGCCATGTTGTAGAGCGCAGGCATGAGCTTTCGGCGCGTCAGGTCTCCCGACGCACCGAAGATCACGACCGCACACGCGGCGGCTGTCCGCTCCTCGACGAGGCCCTTGCGCAGGGGGTTGCTCACGATTTCTTCACCGCGTGGCCGCCGAACTGGTTGCGGAGCGCCGCGACGACGCGGAGACCGAACGAGTTTTCTTTTCGCGACGAGAAGCGCGCGAAGAGAGAGGCAGCGATCGTCGGCACCGCGACGCGATGGGTGATCGCCTCCTCCACCGTCCAGCGACCTTCGCCAGAGTCCTCGACGAAGGCCTTAAGGCCCGCGAGCTCCGGATCCTCGTTGAACGCCTTCTCAGCGAGCTCGAGGAGCCAGCTGCGAACGACGGAGCCGCGGTTCCACACCTTGGTGACGGCGCGCAGATCGTAGTTGTACTCGGTGGCCTTCATCAGCTCGAACCCCTCGCCGTACGCCTGCATCATCGAGTACTCGATGCCGTTGTGGACCATCTTGGCGAAGTGGCCTGCGCCTGCCTTGCCGAAGTAGCCAAGGCCGTCCTTCGGGGCGAGCGTGGTGAGGGCCGGCTTCACGTGCTCGAACGCGGTGGGATCACCGCCGACCATGAGGCAGTAACCGACCTCGAGGCCCCAGATGCCGCCGGACGTCCCGGCGTCGAGGAAGCGAAGCTTCTTCTTCGCGAGCTCCTCCGAGTGACGGATCGAGTCGCGGAAGTTCGAGTTGCCGCCGTCGATGACGATGTCGCCTTCGCTCATCAGGTTCGAGAGCTCGGTGATCGTGCCTTCCGTGGGCGCGCCCGACGGGACCATGACCCACACCGCGCGAGGCCCGCTCATCTTCGCGATGATGTCGGCGAGCGACGAGGCGCCCTTCGCGCCCTCCTTCACGAGGCGCTCCACGGCGGCGGCATCGCGATCGTACGCGACGACCTCGTGGCCACCGAGAAGCAGACGCTTCACCATGTTCCCACCCATCTTGCCGAGCCCGATAATCGCGATCTGCATGGTCTTCCACTCCCTTGGGTGCGACGGGTCCGTCGCCCAGCACGTGTTTGCGGGGAGGAGCATACCCGAGCCACGCGGGTAGGGAACGGGGTTGCGGTGGGCTCGCAGGTGTTTACGTTCTCTGGATGCAGACCCCTCCGGACTTCCTTGGCAAACAGGTCGGCGTGGTGGAGGTCGCGGTGGGCGCGACCGTGATTTCGCTTCCCGTGTCGACGCTGAGCTTCTCGCGTGGCGGTCGCGACAGGTCGTCACGGCTGGCGGGTGGCTTCTTCGACGACGGCGACGGGCATGTGGGCATCATCGTGGACTCCGATGCCACCCCGCGCGAGGTCAACGAGCAGATCCGGGTCGCGGTCGAGGACGCAGTCGCGCATTTCGACAAGCGCACGCTGAACTGACCCAGAATGGCCGGGCTCCCAGCCCAAAACAGCCCATCCGGACGCCACATCCCCGGTAGGTAACATCTTCGTTACATTCGTGATTTCGTTGGTATCCGCGCTCCAACGGACGAGGTGTGGCTTTTGTCGGACGGGCCGTCCTGCGACTTTGCGCATTGGGGCTTACGGTTTTTTGCGACGGCGGCTGACCCGTTTCGCGGGAGCGACCCACGAAGGCCATGAGCGGAACCAAAACCCACCCTGTTGCATCGAAGGAGATCGACATGCAAACCAACGAGTCGCAGAAGCAAGCCACTGAAGCAAAACCCCGTCGCCCGCGCGGGTTCGCGGCGATGGACCGCAAGCGCGTGAGCGAGATCGCCAGCAAGGGCGGCAAGGCCGCGCACGCCGCGGGCACCGCCCACGAATTCTCCAGCGACGAGGCGCGCGAAGCCGGCCGCAAAGGCGGAATGGCTCCCCACGTTCGCCGCGGCGCTCCGCCGAAGGACAGCGAGTAGGCCCGGAAGAAGTCTGCCGCCTCGAGCCGGAACCAGCCCAGAAAGTCGACATCCGGCGGTTCGCGCGGAAAGATAGGAGGATGCTTCCTACCGCGCGAGTTTCGCACCCCCATGTCGAGGCGCGCCCTGATCTCCTGGGTGGCAGCCCGGTCGTCGTGGGCACGAAGATCCCCGTGCGACGGCTCTGGTCGTGGCACCGCAAGGGAGTCTCGGTCGAGACACTCCTCAAGCGCTATCCGACGCTCGGGCCGTCTCGGGTGCTGTCCGCGCTGGCGTTTGCCTACGACAATCAGGAGCTGATGGAGGCGGATCTCGCACGTGAGGAGGCCCTGCTCGGCGTCACCGTGGACCCCGTCCCCGGCGCGATGAACCAGGGAAAGCTGCCATTTGGCGGGGATTGACCCGTCTCCGGCGAGATCGCCCACGAAATAGAGAACTTTTTGGGCCTCTGAGCGTCATCATGCACCGATGGCTCTTCGAAGAATTCGGTCCCGGTGGGTTGGTCTGGCACTGGTCGGAATCGTGGCGGGAAGCGCCTCCGGTTACTGGGCCGCGGATCCGGCGCGGGCGGCGAAACGCGCAACGGGCAAGGCCTGGCATGGGAAGGTCGCCAAGGTAGTCAGCTCGCAGGCGACCCCGACGATCAAAGAAGGCGATGAGCTCGGCGGCGGCGGCAAGCTGGTCACGGACAGCAAGACCCGCGCACGCCTGATGATGGACGACGGCACCGAGATGCTGATCGAGCGCGACACCGAGCTCTCCGTCGACGACGCATCGCGCACGATGCGGGTCGTTCGGGGCACTGTCCTTTGCGACGTGGCGCACGTCGATGGCGCGCCGCTCGCGCACCTGCTCTTGCCCACGGGCGACGTGCACGTGCTCGGGACGAAGCTGCTCGTGACCGCACTCGCGGATCGCTCCAACGTGGAGGTCCTGCGCGGCGACGTGGAGGTAGAGAGCGGCACACACAAAGCCTCCGTCCACGCCGGCGAGGAGGCCGTGGTGAGCGGCGACCGCATCGACGTCGCGCCCGCAAACGACATGGCGCAGCGCTCCGCATTCGGGCAGGCGCTGGCGCACAACGAGGACACCGATCTCCCCGTCACTGGCCTTGGCGAGCTCCGCGCCCGCAAGCCCGGCAACACCACGGAGAAGGATCGCGCCGTCCGCTTGCAGACCCACGACGTGAAGATCCGCGTCGCCGGCACGGTCGCGCGCACCGAGATCGACGAGACGTTCTTCAACGACACCGACGACGTCCTCGAAGGCGTCTATCGCTTCCCGCTGCCCCCGGGCGCGGAGATCGAGCGCCTCGGGCTCGAGGTCGACGGCAAGATGATCGAGGGCGAGTTCACCGACAAGGCCAAGGCCGCTGCGATCTGGCGCGGCGCGATCCAGAATGCCGCGCCGAAGGCCCCGAAGCCGCGCGCGGAGATCATCTGGGTGCCTGGTCCCTGGCGCGATCCCGCGCTCCTCGAGTGGCAGGCAGGTGGCCGCTTCGAGCTGAAGATCTTCCCGATCCCGAAGCGCGACTCCCGTCGTGTCGTCATCGCATACACCGAGACCGTGCAGTCCTCCGGCAACATGCGTCGCTACACGTACCCGCTTCCGCAATCGACGGCGAGCGCGCTCAACATCGGCAATTTTCACGTGGATGCGCGCGTCGTCGGCTACGACAAGGCGAAGCCCGTTCGCGTGCGTGGCTACGAGCTCACGCAGGCGGAGGAGAGCGGCGGCGTTCGCTTCTCCGGCAACATGACGAGCTTCACGCCGTCCGGCGACCTCACGGTGGAGTACGAGCCGGAGGACGCACGCGCTGACGCCGTCGCGTGGGCCTTCACCGACAACACCGGCAAGTCTCCCGAGTCGTTCGCCGCGATCGCGCTGCGTCCGAAGCTACCGCACGCCACCGAGTCCGCGCCGCGTGACCAGGTCATCGTAGTCGACGCAGGTCGCTCCATGACCGGCGAGCGGTATGTTCGCGCGCGTCGTCTCGCGACCCAGATCGCCTCCGAGCTCGACCGGCGCGACCGCGTCACCGTGCTCGCGTGCGACGTCGAGTGCAAGCAGCTCACGGGCGGGTTCATCGCGCCAGGCGGGCCCGGCGCACACGACGTGGACGCGTTCCTCGCGGGC
>JANXLV010000237.1 GCA_025355005.1 Myxococcales bacterium
ATCACCGCTGCCTGCACCGCGCACATGCTCGGAAAGACTTCACCAAGCTTGCTCGCGGCCTGACATACGAACGAGCCGACGCGCCGCGTGGGTGGGCGCGCGGAGCCACGCTCGGGGCCGCGCGACCCGTGAACGGTTACATACGGATTCGGGTCCTCGCCGTCGGGAAGACATGGCGACATCACATCTGTCTTCGCGTTCCACGACGGATCCCAGCCGTCTTCGTACGCGACCCCAGCGTCGTTCCATGGCGCCTTCAAGAGCCCTACGCCGCCGCGAAGTTGCGCGTGTTTGCCACTGCCGGTAGGTGGCCGCCAACCGCCACTCCATGCCGCGAGGAACGGACGGAAGCGACCGACTGTCACCTCGTACTTGTCGAGCTTGAAATCGCTCACACTCGCCTTGTAATTGCCTTCGCTGCAGCCTGCATCCGCGCAGTCATCTTGCACGATCTGCACGCCGCGCGACCCGCCTCCGCCCATGCGATAGAACGTACCGCCAGGTACGAGGATGCTCTCGCAGCAGTTGTTGCCCGCGTCGGGCCCGCAGTCCGAGAACCCCGGCCCGCCCGTCACGCAGGTGAGCACTGGCAAAGCACCGTCGCCGCCCCCGTCTTGCAGTGCGCCTCCGTCCGCGGCGCCGTCGAGCACAACTCCGCTGTCGAGAGCGCCTGCCCCGTCGATGCTCGTACCGATGCTGCCATCCACGGTGGTGGCCGCGTCGCCAGGCGCGGTGCTGTCATCGGAGGCGTCGGGGCCGTAGCAGAAATTGTTGATCGTCGTCGAGCCACTGCAGGCCGCGGCAATGGCAACGGTTCCGCAGACGCCGACCAGCACCCATCCCTTGCGGCGGCGCAGCGCGTGGATCATCTCCCAAGCATAGCCTGGCATGAACCGCAGCGGTAGCTGACGAGAGGCATCACCCTACGACTTCAGCTACGCTCTGGGCATGCGGACGCACCTCATCGCTGCGAGTACCGTTGGCCTGCTCGCCCTCGTATATGCGTGCGGTTCCGACGGCGGTAGCGGCGCGCCCGTCGATGACGGCGGTACGCCCGAGAGCGGCACTCCCGACGCGAGCAGCGATCACGCGGACGCGGCGCCATCCAAGGATGCGGCAAGCGACGCTGGTCCCGTCGCAGCGGCCTTCGGTCTGGACGCGCGCCCTTCAAACACGACGTGCCTCGCGAAGCCGCGGCCGGTGCTCGACACAGGCGTCGCGCTCCAGCGGATGTGGAGCGGCATCACGTTCGACAAGCCCGTGTACATGACGCAAGCGCCCGGCGACAACACGCGTTTCTTCGTCGTGCAGCTCACCAACGCCGTGCGGGTCTTTCCGTCTACTGCGATGTCCGACGCGGACACATCCACCTTCGTCACGGTGCCCTCCACCATCGGCGGTGAAAGTGGCTTCCTGGGCATGGCCTTCCACCCAAAGTGGCAATCCAACCACGAGGCCTATCTCTCGTACACGCGCGTCGCCGTCGCAGGTGATCCGCCCTCCGCTGCTGCCTGTGGACTCGGCGGCGCGACTGCTTATACGTCCGTCATCTCCCGATACAAGAGCAGCGACAACGGGCTCACGCTCGACGAGACGGCTGATGACATCGTGAAGATCGGTCATCCCTTCTATTCGGATCACAACGGCGGCGGTCTCCAGTTCTCGCCCGTCGACGGCATGCTCTACGCCGGCTTCGGTGATGGCGGCGGCGACAACGATCCGTGCGGAAGCGGTCAGGACATCGGAAGTCCGCTCGGCAAGATGCTGCGCATCGACGTGAACGCGGGCGCGGGGAAGTACGTCGTACCGTCGGACAACCCGTTCGTGAGCACGCCAGGCGCGCTGCCTGAGATCTGGTCGCACGGGCACCGCAACCCGTGGCGATGGAGCTTCGATCGCGTCGCGGGCGATCTGTGGGTCGGCGATGTCGGCGCCAACACGTGGGAAGAGATCGATCGCGTCGTGGGCGGCGGCAACTACGGCTGGAAAATCTGTGAGGGCTTCCACAAGAACGGCAGCACCACGGACCTCTGCGCGACGCCTGGCCTGCTCGATCCGGTGGTGGAGCACAGCCGCGACGACTCCGGGAGCATCATCGGCGGCTACGTCTACCGCGGCAGCGCCATGCCGGGCCTCGTGGGGACATACATCTATGGCGACTACAGCACGGGCAACATCTGGGCGCTCACGTACGACGCAAACAACAAGCCCACCCCAAAGTTGATAATCACGCTCCCGGCCACGACACTCGTGTCCTTCGGAGAAGGGAACGACGGCGAGCTGTATGCCACCCAGCTGACGGGAATCATCTCGAAGCTCGTGCCTGCAGCACCGCCCATGCCTGACACGTTCCCCACGCTGCTCTCCAGGACGGGCTGCGTGGACCCGAAGGATTCGAAGCTGCCTGCCGCCGGGCTGCTCCCGTACGACGTGCTCTCTCCACTGTGGTCCGACGGCGCGAAGAAGGAGCGCTACTTCGCGATCCCCGACGGCGCGCACATCACGGTGGGGACGGATGGCGACTGGGACCTTCCCATCGGCTCCGTCACCATGAAGACATTTTCCATCGGCGGAAAGCGCATCGAGACGCGCCTGTTCATGCGCCACAACGACGGCGGATGGGCCGGCTACACGTACGAGTGGAACGATCAGGAGACCGACGCGACGCTGCTTCCCGCCGGCAAGGTGAAGCCCGTAAACGGTGGCGCGCAGCTCTACAAGTTCCCGAGCCGCTCTCAATGCATCACGTGCCACAACGCCGCCACGGGTGGCACCATCGGACTGGAGACAGCGCAGCTCAATCGCACTTCTGTCTACGCGTCGACGAATCGCATTTCCAACGAGCTCGCGACGCTCGATCACATAGGCGTGTTCGCCGCGCCCATCGGAACACTATCCTCGCTGCCGGCGCTGCCCGATCCTGGCGGCGCGGCCGCCGTGGACGCGCGCGCACGCAGCTACCTGCACGCGAACTGCTCGAATTGCCACCGGCCCGGCGGGACCTCGCAGGCCACGATGGACCTGCGCTACACGACGTCCTTCGCGAACACCCTGACGTGCAATGCGCCTGCTACGGAGGGCGCGGTCCAAGGCGCATCGACGCTGATCGTGCCGGGCGACCCGACACACAGTGTCCTCTCCCTCCGCTTCCGCGCGACGGACGTGAACCGCATGCCACCGCTCGACGTGTCCATCACCGACCCTACCGGCGCCGCGCTGCTCGATCAGTGGATAACCGCCGTGAAGACGTGTCCGTGAGGAAACCGAGGAGGTGAGCTGACGCTCTGTCGACCAGACTTCGAGGCACAGGCTTGCATCTACGCGTGAGGCTCTGCGTACTCAGGGCGTCGCCTGCGGCGAGGCGTGGCTGCGTGACGTCCCGGACGCCTCGCCTAGCAGCTCTCGCACCAGCACCTCGTAGCGCTTGCAGATCGTCCTGAAGACGACCTGCTCGTCGAACTCTCGCAGCGCCTTCTCGCGCGCGGCCTTTCCCATGCGCGCGCGCTTGTCGGCGTCGCCGAGGAGCGTGAGCAGCGCATCGGTCAGCGCCTTCGCGTCCTTCGCGGGGACCATGATGCCCGTGACGCCGTCCTCCACGACCTGACGCCCGCCGCGGATGTCCGTCATGATGCACGGCAGGCCCATCGCGGAGGCCTCCATCGGCGAGCGCGGGAAGCCTTCGCGGTATGACGGCAACGCAAAGATGTCCATCGCGGCAAGCAAGTCAGGGATGTCCGTTCGATGGCCAAGCAGCTGCGCGATATCGGCGATGCCGTACTCCTCGAGCACCCCGGGCTTCAATGCGTCTGGCTTGTCGGGCTCGAATCCACCGATGAAGATGAAGCGCGCGTTCGGGTCCTGTGCCTTGATGGTGCGCGCGGCCTCGAACATCTCGCGGTAGCCCTTCTCCGTGACGAGGCGCGCGACCATGCCGATCACGACGTGGTCAGCTGCGAGGCCCAGCGATTTGCGCATTGCTATGCGCTTCTCCGGCGGGAACTTCGCCGGGTCGAACGCGGAGATGTCGATGCCGTTGCCAATGAGCTCCAGCTTCTCCGCCGCGGAGATCTTCTCCCGGATGGCAACCGGGATGTCCTCCGGGTTCTGGGAGAAGTTGTGCTGCGAGAAGAGCATCGTGATGCGTTCGAGGAGCACGAAGATCTTGCGAACGCTCGGACCCACGTGGCCGGGGAAATACAGACCGTGGATCGTGTGCACGCGTACGGGCACGCGGGCGAAGAGCGCCGCGTACTGACCGATGAGTCCGCCCTTCGGCGTGTGCGTGTGCACGAGATCGAACTTCTCGCGCCGCAGCACACGGGTGAGCGCGATGAGCGAGCGCAGGTCCGCGAGCGGGCGCATCGCGCGGGTCATGGGGACCGCAAGGTGATGGATGCCACCGGCCTCGATCACGGGTACGTCCTCCCCTTCTGCGGAAATGCCATAGACCTCGTGCCCCTGCTCCTTGATGGCCTGCATCTGGTGCAGCAGCAAGTAGCGGAGCGAGGTGTCTACAGTGGTGACGTGGGCGATCTTCATGAGACGCGTGAGCTCCGGCGCCCGATGGGGCGTTCGCTGCCACCGGAAGACCTCTACCACACGGGAACAACGCGACAACGCGGTGAGGCCGGGACGGCGGTACTGCAGCTGAGACCGGCAAGCGCGGATGATTTCATGGTGAAGATCTGGTAACGTTCCAGGATCCGTGAACGAGCCACCACCTCGCTCCCGGAGTTCGTTCCGTGCAGATGAAGCTCCACAGGTCGCCTACTGGCAGGTCCTGCCAGGCTCGCCTCGAGCGCCCCGCGGGTGCATCGTGACGGCGGCGCACGCCCAGAGCGGCGACCGCTGGGAGCACGGGTCCGACCTGCAGCTTCCGCCCGCGCAGCGTTCGCACGGCAGCGCGGCCGCCTCCTCGTACTGGGCAGGGGCGACCTACTGGCACTCCGGTCGCGATGCGCTTCGTGCCCTCGCCGCCGCAGCCCCCGCCCGCTTCGCGCGCGTCTTCTTTCCCTCGTTCTATTGCCAGGACATCGCGGTCGCTCTGCGCGCAGATGGTCATGACGTGCACGCCTATCCGGATGCGCCCGGATCCGGCGCGATTGACGTTGCGCAGATCCCGCTGCGTGCAGGCGACGCGCTCGTCGTCTCGAACACGCTCGGCCTCCGGGCGCGCTCACCGCTCGCTGGCATGGTGCCCGCTGGAGTCACGACGGTGGAGGATCACACCCACGATCCGTTCTCGCCATGGGCCCGCTCGACCACGGCGGACTTGGCATTTGCGTCGCTCCGCAAGTGGCTGCCGCTGCCGGACGGCGCAGTAGCATGGTCCGGCACGGGGCACTCCGTTCCCGCGGCACCAGCGTTAGACGGCGTGCATGCGGACGTCACCCTGAAGCGGCTCTCTGGCATGTTGCTCAAGAGCCGCTATCTCGCTGGCGAGTCGATCGAGAAGGCCGTGTACCGGGAGCTCCTCGTCGATGGTGAGCGTCGCATCGGCCACGGAGTGCCCGGGTCCATGTCTCCCGTGGCGCGGGCGTTGCTCGACGCGTTGCCGATCGCGGAGGCTCGCGATGCCCGACGCGCGAACCACGCACGCGCGACCGGCGCGCTCGCATCGATCTCGGCGATCCGGCTCCTGCTCCCGGGGAGCGGCGCGGAGGACGTCGTCCCCTTCGCGGCGACCATCGTGCTCCCCAGTGCTCGCCATCGCGAAGAGCTACGTGCGGCGCTCGTCGCCGAGCGGATCTATGGCGCAGTGCTCTGGCCCATCGATGCAACGCTGCTGCCCGGCGTTCCGGCGGAGCACGCAGATCTCGCCTCGCGCATCCTCTCGCTTCACTGCGATGCCCGCTACGACGCGGCCGACATGGACCGTGTCGTGGTGACCGTGCGGCGCGTGCTGGAGGCCGCGCGATGAGAGCCGAGCTGCTCCCCACGGACTCGTCGAAGTGGATTCGCCAGCTGGAGCGGACGCGGCACGACTTCTACCACCTGCCCACGTACGCGCGTCTCTCTGCGATCACGGATGGCGGCCACGCCGCGGCGCTCCTGGTGGAGGATGGCGACCGCGCGCTCCTGCTGCCGCTCATCAAGCGCATGATCCCGGACGCAGGCGACGCATGGGATGCCACCTCGCCCTATGGCTACCCGGGCCCCCTCGTGGTTGCGCCGAAAGACCAGTGCAACACGTTCGCTGGCGAGGCGCTCCTCTTCGCCCGACGCACATTGCGCGAAGCTGGGTGCGTGAGCGTGTTCGCGCGCCTCCATCCGGTGCTGGGCCCTATTCCCACGGTGCCACGTGGCGAAGCTGCCGCGGTCGTGGCGCATGGCGAGACCATCACCGTGGATCTGCAGAAGACCGAAGCGGAGATGTGGGGCGAGACCGCCTCCGGTCACCGCAACGAGATCAATCGCTCCCTGCGCGGCGGCCACGTCGCCAGGATCGACACCGAGTTCCGCGAGGCATCGCGCTTCATCGAGCTCTATCGAGAGACCATGGATCGCGTGGGCGCGTCCGCGTACTACTACTTCGGTGACGAGTACCTCACGATGCTGCGGGCCGCGCTCGGTCCCAAGCTCTCGCTGGCCCTCGTTGAGATCGGCGGCGTGGTCGCGGCAGCAGGCCTCTTCGTGGAGACGTGCGGCATCGTCGAGTACCACCTGTCGGGCTCGGCGGCGGCGTTCATGAAGGAGCGGCCGACGAAGCTGATGCTCCATTGCGTGCGGAGCTGGGCGAAGGCGCGCGGCAACACGGTCCTGCACCTGGGCGGCGGCGTGGGCGGTGCAGAGGACTCGCTCTTCAAGTTCAAGTCAGGGTTCTCGAAGGGGCGCGCGCCTTTCCATACCTTCCGGATGATCGTGGACGCGGATCGCTACAGGGCCCTTGTCCGTTCACGCATGTCGCAGCCAGACGGGCCGCAGGCAGAGGCGGAGCTGACGGGCTTCTTCCCGGCATATCGAAAGTGACGTGCACGATGGCGCAGATGAAGGGAACCGGTCGCCCCGGATTAAACGAAAGAAATGTTCGCCCGCATGTGATCCTTTTTGGCCTCTCGCTCCCTCAGCTATTGGCTGGAAACCGTTCGACGGCGGATATGATCAACCCGAGATGAGCAAGCAGGTGGGGCTTCCGTTCGCGCTGAAGCGCGCCGTGGACGTGGCAGTTGCGGGCGCCGTCCTGGTGACCACCCTGCCGGTGCTCATGGGCGTGTCCATCGCAATCGCGGCGACGGACGGTCGCCCGGTTCTGTTCAGGCAGCGAAGGCCAGGAAAGGACGGCGTTCCGTTCACCCTGCTCAAGTTCCGCACGATGAAGAGCAGCGCGACCAAGGAGGGCATCCCCGCCTTCGACGGTGAGCGCCTGACACGTGTGGGGAAGGCGCTGCGCAAGGCCAGCCTGGACGAGCTCCCGCAGCTCTGGAACGTGCTGCGTGGCGACATGAGCCTGGTCGGGCCCCGTCCGCTGCTCATGCAGTACATCGGTCGCTACACCCCGGAGCAGATGCGGCGGCACGACGTGCTCCCGGGCATCACGGGATGGGCCCAGATAAATGGTCGCAACGCGCTCACATGGGACGAGAAATTCGCGCTCGATATCCACTACGTGGACAACTGGAGCGTCTGGCTCGATCTCAAGATCATCGCTTCGACGCTCTCGCGCGTGGTGCGCCCGTCCGGTGTTTCCAGTGAGGGCCATGCGACCATGATCGAATACATGGGCTCCGCTCCGAAGGTGGAGACCGCGCAGGCATGAATCGCCGAATCGTCATCCTGGGTGCAGGCGGGCAGGCGCGGGAGCTCGCGTGGTACCTCCGCGATCTGGGCGACGTCTGCCCCGGGTTCGTGGTCTCCGATCTCTCGAAGCTCGGTGAGAACGACAGCCGCGACCGCGTCGTCGGCGACGAGACGTGGATCGAGACCCACATCGCGGAGATCGACGGGCTCGCCCTTGGCATCGGTACGCCTCAGGCGCGCCTGCGCGTGGCGGAGCGGCTGCGGTCGAGGCACCCGCGCATTCCCTGGCCCTCGATCGTTCACCCGTCCGTCGTTCTGGACCGCGAGACCACAAAGATCGGTCAAGGCGTGATGCTGGGCGCCGGCGCGATCCTCACCGCGCACATCGTGCTGGAGGAGATGTGCATGGTGAACTTCGGCGCGACGCTGGGGCATGAGGCCGTGATTGGCCGCGGCACCGTGATCAATCCTGGCGCGAACGTGAGCGGAGGGGTGCGCATCGGCGAAGGGTGTCTCGTGGGCACGGGCGCGAAGATCCTCCAGTACGTCAGCGTGGGCGACAAGGCCACGGTCGGCGCGGGCGCGGTGGTCACGAAGAACGTGGAGCCCGGCGTGACCGTCGTGGGCGTGCCTGCCCGCCCCCGGTAGCGCGGGCTGCGGCGCCGCGCATGGCGGAGCCGCTCACGCCTTGCGCGCGGCCACGAAGATCAGACGGTTCGGCGCAAGAGCCCAGTCAGGGGACGCGGTCCACGGCGTCGCCACATAGGGCGCGATCCGTTGATCCTCCGCGAACATCATTCCTCGCACGAGTGAGAAGTCGTGCCCGGGCAGCGCGCTCACCGCGCTCATCAGCGCCGACGGCGACATGCCGTCATAACGGCCAGGCATGTTCGCTGCGACCTTTTGCGCGAGCTCGTTGTCCGCGTTGGGCAACGTCGCGATCAATCGACCGCCGGGCGCGACGAGCTTCCACAGCGCGCGAAGGCCCGCGTCCGGGCCGACGCACTGCAGCGCCTCGATAGAGAAGACGCGGTCGAACGTGCCGAGCGGCTGCATCTGCTCCGTAACCATGAAGCTGCCCGTGACCCACCGCACGGAGGGATGCGCCTTCCGACCCGCGACCATCATCTCGTCCACGAAATCCAGGGCGGTGGCCTTTGCCTCCAGCACGTCGAGGCATCGCGCAAGCTGTCCCCATCCGCTTCCTGCGTCCAGGCAGCGAAGATTCGCGACGGCTCCCGCCGCCTCCATCACGAGCGAGCGCGTCTGCGCCTGAACCGCGCGTCCTCGCGTCTCGTCGGACGAGTAGTCGAGCCAGGTCGCCGCACGCCCATCGGCGGTGGCCATGTGCTTGACGAACCAGTCGTGCCAGAACTTCTCGCGCTCGTCGGCTGCCGGGGTGGTCATGTCAGCTGCCCTTCTCATGGACGTCACGCGAGAACGAGATGTGCTGACCGTTCACCACGTAGAGCCCGACATCATCGATTTCCGCAGCGCGTCCCATTTGCTCCTCTACCACGCTCTCCTCGCCGAGCACCTGAATGAGCGTCCTGAGCAGGATCTCGAGGTCGAGACCGAGAGAGCAGCGTTCGACATACTGGACGTCGCGCTCCAGCCGCTGACTGAACTTCGAGGTGTGTCGGCCCTCTACCTGCGCAAGGCCCGTGATGCCTGGATTCACCTCGTGGCGACGCGCATGACGCGGCGAGTAGCGGGGCAGATATTCCATCAAGAGTGGGCGCGGACCGACGAGGCTCATGTCGCCCTTGAGGACGTTGAGGAGCGTGGGGAGCTCGTCCAGGCTGGTCCGGCGCAGGAATCGCCCGAGTGGGGCCAGGCGCGCTTCATCGGAGAGCGGATTTCCGCTCGCGTCCTTGGCGGTGTTCATGGTGCGGAACTTTAGAAGCACGAAGGGGTTTCCTTGAAGCCCGGGTCGCCGATGGCGGAACAGCACAGGGCGACCCATGGTCGCTCTCACGGCGATCGCGACTCCTGCCATGAGCGGCGCGCTGGCGAGGACGAGCGGTAGCGTGAGGGCCACATCCAGCACGCGTTTTCCAGCGCGTCGATAGAGCGACGCCACGAGCGCCGTGCCCTCCTTCGCCATCACGCGCGCGTCCCTCGACGCACCGGGAGTCGCGACAAGGGCGATAACGGAGGCGGGGCTGCTTCAGACACGACCAGCTGGGGGAGCTTCCTGGGCTTGTAGAGGTACACGATGAACATGGCGTAGAAAGGGAGGAAGGGGACCCGGTAACGCGCGAGGCTACCCAGGTTGTACGTGACCAGGCCGACGAACGTACACCCGACGAAACCGACGATGGAGCACATGAGCAGGAGCGGTGAACGCTCGATCTCGGTCATGATGCCGCGCCACCCCGTTCTCAGCAGCGTGCGAATCAGGAGATAGCTGACGATCGTCATCTCGATCGCGCTGATGAGCGTTGCGATGTTGTGCACGTCGAAGAGCTGCGGTCGGAACAGTGCGTTCACCAGCGCGATCGGAACGTGAGATAGCTGCTCGAGCGGCGTCGCCGGAGCCATGTCGACTTCACTGTCGATGTTCGAACCACCTTGAGCCGCGGTCCACGCCCGCTGCCTCCGGCCCATCGTCTCACCAATCCGGTCCAGCCCAAGCGTCGGATCCAGCTGGGTGAGCAACACCATTCCACCCGCAACGATGATGAATCCCATGGCCAGGTAGACGGGACCGAGGATGATCACGTCGCCGCCGCGTGTCTTGCGGAGGCGCGTGTATACGAAGTACAGCGCGATGCCGAGCGCAAGGGGGGGCATTGTCGGAGCGCGGAAGAGCGCGAGGAGGGTCACTCCGAGCGGAAGCATCAGCACGAACCGGATCCACCTCTTGCTGTATGCACAACGCCACGCGCCGAGCACGAGACCGATCCCCATGAAGCAGAACGCCTCCTTCAGGATGGCCGACGTCCAGAACGCCACGGAGGGAAAGAGCACCGTCGCAAGGAAGACCCAGCGAGGATTCAGCGTGGGCTCTGTCTCCTCGAAGGCCTTGAAGAACAGGAGCGCGGCAAAGAACGATAGGCCCGCGGTCAAGAACTGCGCCGCGATGATCGACCCACCCATGAAGTAGATGAGGAATGCAGACGCCGCGAACATGGATCCGGTGTTCGACCCGGCACCAACGACGCCGCCGATGTTGTCCACGCCGCTCGGCTGCTGGAAGAGCAGGCGCAACACCTCCGGTGCCGTGAACCAGAACGACTGGTCCATGTACTTGGCGAGCTCGGCGCCACGCTCCGTATACATCACGGTATCGCCGCCCTCGATGACGAACCACGTCCAGAGCTGCTGCCCGGCCGAGCACCCCATGTACTCGATGAGCCCGAGCCACACGAGCGCCCGCACCTCTGGCCGAATGGAGCGCGAAAACAGCAACGTCCCGACCGCGAGAAAGAGGAAGACCATGACAGACATGAAGATGTCGATCACGGGTTCTCCCCTGATGCCAGGACAGTGGCGGTTGAAACGAGAGCGGGGTGCATCGAAACGTGAAGCTCGCGGTCTGCGTGTACGAGCAGCACCAGTCCGGATAGCATTGGATGCGGCGAGTGCGCGAATAATTCACGAGCCCTGCGCGGCTTGCGGCGCTGGGTTTCCGCTGCTAGTTTCCACGGAATTTCGTGCGTTTCCCGCTGCCCCCCGCCGCCCAGCCGGCCCACACCACTGGTCGCGCGTGATGGCCCCGCTTCTCAAGCGGGCCATTGCGACCGCCAAGAGCCCGATGACCGTTTACCTGGTCGCGGCAATCGCGTGCCGTAGCGTCCAGATCATCCTCATTCCGCTCTACACCCGGCGGCTCACGATCGCCGAGTACGGCGACCTGGTCCTGGCACAGACCGCGATGTCCCTCCTCCCGGTCCTGCTCACGGTGGGGCTGGCATCCGCCGTACCGCGAACATTCTACAGGGAGAAGGATCCCGTCGATGGCTTCCGGGAGGCCGGGCACGTTGGTGCATGGATCGCCGTGCTCTCGGTGGTGAGCGGTCTGATCCTGGTCTTGGCCACCGTCCTCTTCCTTCCGAAGGGGTTTCTGTTCGGAAAGGTGGAGGTGTGCTGTGTCATCGTCTCCTCCGTCGGAAGTGCGATCACGGCGGTCCCTTCCGTGCTCTATCGAGCAACGCAGCGCGCGCTGATCGCGGCCGGGTTTCAGGGGTGGGAGGCGCTGTCCCTGGGGCTCTTCACCATCCTCTTCGTCGTTGGCTTCGGGCTTGGTCTGCGTGGCGCACTCCTCGGGAGCGCAGTCGCGTACTCCGTCAACGCCCTTCCCGCGCTCTACGTCATTTTTGGCATCTGCAAGGGCAGACCCGTTCGAGGCCGCCTGCGCGACCTGGTCCGGTTCTCGTTTCCGCTCGTTCCTCACTTCCTCGCAAACTGGGCACAGGCCACCAGCGATCGCTGGGTCTTGAAGGCGGCGGGCCTCGACGCGACGGTGGGTGCCTTCGCCCTGGCGAACCAGGTCCTGTCGCCCGCCAACATGACGACGACGGCGTTCAACGACTACGCCTCGCCCAAGCTCGGTGAGGCGCTGCGCGATGATGGACCAGACGCCTTCGCGCGGGTGTGCCGCAGCCAGCGCAGACAGTACCTGCTCTCGAACTTCTTTCCAGCGGCTGCCTGCGTGCTCCTCACGCCCGTCGCGGTACTGATAGTGGGGAAGGCATTCTCCACCGCGTTCTGGACGCTTCCGATCATCGCTCTCATCGGGCTGATCGACACCCAGTACTATCCAAATTCGAACGTCCTCTATTTCGCGGAGAAGACCGGCCTCATCCCGCGAGTCACCATCACCGCCGCCATCGCCAACGTGGTCCTCAACCTCGCGCTCATCCCATTCCTTGGACTACCCGGCGCGCTTCTCGCCCGTGGCCTCAGCGTGGCGGGACGCGCGCTCGCCGTATATTTTCTGGCGCAAGGGACGTTGCGTTCCCAGCCCGTGCCTGCCCCCGAGGCCTCGTGACGAACCTGCTGGAAAAGCTCGCACGCTACACCGTCCGACCCCAACCGAAGGAGGCCCGTTTGCCCGCGCGCGTGATCGTCGTTCCCCTCGGGGGCGATCTCGCGGTCGGGTTCGCGCGCGCGAAGCGGCTCCTTCCGGAACCGGTTCGTCTGGTCGGAATGGGCGTTACGTTGAGAAACGAATGGCCTGCCTGGGTGGCGAGCGCGGAGAACCTGTGGCTCACGGAGCTGGGTGCCTACTGGGTAGGCGAAGAGATCGAGCCCACCGCGGAGCTCCGCGGCGCGTTCCGCGATTACTGCAATCGCGTGCTCGACGGTGCCTTCGGCAAGGACGTTCCTGGCGATGTCCTCTACCCCGCCCTCACGATCCGGGTTCACCGCGACACGTTCGACCTCCGTACCATTGCCGTCGCGCTCGTTGCTCACCACAAGGGCCATCGGGTCGAGGTCGTGGGTGGCCGCTGGGACGACGTGGACCAGCGCGTGCGCACGCCCAGCGTGGCCGACCGGGTGAAGCGCGCCGCTCGCCAGATGGTCTGGCCGGCTGCGATCACGACCGCCAATGGCGTGGCGTTCGCCGGCGCATTGGTGCATCGTACACGCATCTTCAAGGAGAGCGCACGGACCCGTGAGCGTGTCCAAGCGCTGCGTGCGCAGAGCGCTCGACGCGAACGGCCTCACGACGGCGACGTATGGGTCGCGCTCATTCCAGACCTGGTCCGCGCGAACAAGCACGTCGTCGAGTCCGTCGGCATCCCGAGCCTTGCCTCCGGGCGGCTGCGCGGCGTGCTGCTCATCGGCACCATGAAGGACGGGCTGCGCTCGGAGACGGACCTCTCATCGCTGAAGCTCGAGAGCTGGCAGGGGCTCGGCCCGCTGCTGTCGCATGTGGAGGACCTCGAGGTGGACCAGCTCGTGGGCCCGGAGACGTGGCCTCAGCT
>JANXLV010000087.1 GCA_025355005.1 Myxococcales bacterium
CGCTCTCATCGACGCCCTCACCTTCCGTAGCAGAGGCAGGCGACGACACCGCGGGCCTCATGCCCGAAGGCGGCCCTCCGATCCCGCACGCAAGGTTCCCGCGATGCCCCAGCGGCGCGTTCTGCGCGACGAAGGCAAAGATGGCCACCTTCGCGGACAAGGGCTCTCCGAAGAGGCTCGATTGCCCGACGCAGCTGGAGGAGCGCGATCGACCCGACGGCGCGGAGGGCATGCCGCGGATGAGATACGCGCGCATGTCATTCGATGAGCAAGGCACCACCGCCACCCGCAGCGATGGCGGCGCGAGCGACAGCTGCTGCTACACGTGGCTCATGCCGTGCCCCGGCGGGCGCCCTCTGCTCTCCGAAGATCGACCCGTGGTGGCAGAAGCACTCGAAGGCGCCGCATGGTCTGCCGCAGGCGTTTTCATGCAGATCCCCGAGCTCGCTGCGATCTCCGCGCTCTCGGACGAGGCGCGGCGTGACGCTGCGGATGCATGGCAGCGTGACGCGCTCTCGGAGCACGCGTCGATCGCATCGTTCGCACGTGCAACGCTGGAGCTGCTCTCCGTCGGCGCGCCACTGGAGCTCGTCAAGGACACGCAGCGCGCGGGCATGGACGAGGTCCGCCATGCATCCGCCTGCTTCGACGTCGCACGCGCACTGGGCTGCACGGCCACGACGCCTGGTCCGCTCCCGCCGTGCGCGCCGCGCGCTCCCGACCTCGTTCGCCTCGCACGCGACACGTTCATCGAAGGCTGCGTGGGTGAGACCGTGTCCGCGCTCGCAGCAACGCGCGCCTCCGACCGGGCCACGGGCGCCGTCCGCAGCGTGTGGCGCTTGCTCGCCGCGGACGAGACCCGGCATGCCGCGCTCGCATGGCGCACGCTCGCGTGGGCGCTGCGAGCTTCAGGACCGGCGGTCGCGCGCGAGCTCCTGGCGTTTGCCGAGGGCATGCGCGACGAGCTCCTGCGTGCGGCCAGCGTGCAGGCCGCAGCATCGAACGCCGACACCGTCGTCTTCGGGAGGCTCTCGCAAGGCGCGCTCGCGGCCGTGCATCGCGACGCCTGGCTGGAGCTGATCATGCCTGCGCTGATCGAGCTCGTAGGAAGCGAAGCGCCGCAAGCGAGCTGAGCGGGCGAATCAGGCGCCGCGGTAGGGTCCGCCGCGCGAGCGCTCGAGCCAGAGGGCGAGAAGTGTTGCCTGTACCTCGACCCCGCGCGGCGCGATGAAGGTTCGTGGCTCGTCCGAGCCGATCACGTGCACGAAGTCCGTGGTGTTGATCGGGCTCTTCACGAAGCGATCGTCGAACAGAGCCTGACGCGCGTGCTCGCGCACGAGGCCGATCGTGACGTTGAAGTTCGTGCGTCGCACGGCCTGCATCCGAGGCCCGAGCGCCAGGTACTGGGCCTCGCGCTCGTGCAGGATCCACGGCGGACGCGCCTGTTCGTCGTCTCCCTTGCGCCGGAACAAATAGGCCGACAGCTCCAGCGTGGTCTCGTGGTGCGTCTCGATCTTCTCCACGCGCTCCGCCCGGCGACCGTGGAACTCCATGTCGATCTCCTTCTTCTCACGCAGTACGTCCTGGCGTGCCTGCACGATCACGACGACGGCGATGTCGTCCCATGGCAGCACCGGCGAGCCCGGCCCGTTCGCCGTGAGCGCCTCCGCATCCCACGTGAAGCGGTGCACCTTGGTGAGGTCGCCCGGCCGATTCATGGTCGACGTGTCGCAGGCGACCGCGCCCAGGCCGCGCGCGCGGATGCCCGCGAGCACCTTCAGTGCCGCGTCGCGATCCGCGGACGAGAAGACGATGCGCGGCAGCACGGACGACAGCCGCAGGCGCACGTCGTACGCGGACAGACCGAGGAGCGGCGCGAGCGCGTACGCTTCGGTCTCCGTGTCTCCTGTTTGCTCTGTCACCGCGACGACGTACACGCGTCGTCGACGTTATCAGGCCATCAGATTCTTCGCGATCCGTCCCACGAACGGATACTCGTACGGCTCGCAGCAGAACGTCTTGTAGGCCGCGATGCCGTGGAACACCATGAACACGGGGATCGCCAGCCCACACGTTGCCGCAGCGACGATGGTGCCAGTGAGCGACCAGAGCAGCGCCTGGAGCGCCTGGAACTCCGCATAGCGCGACTCGTTGCGCTTCAAGAGGTAGACGACGATCGGCGCGAGCATCCACGCGAAGAACGTCCCGCCGTGCGCGATCAGCGCAGCGATGCGATCGCTGGACGTGGGCTCGGGCCAGTCGTCGAAGGGCGCCGAAGCCGGAGGATGGGCGGGCGGAGGCGGCGCGGGAGGGGGAACAACCTCGCCCTCGTGCACGTCACCGAAGCCGGAGGCGCCGTAAATACTCTGCGTGTTCATGACTGACGGTCCCTTTCACAGGACCAGTCGTCCGAGCGCCGCCCGAAATTTCGTTATTCGCTCAGGTCGAGCCTCAGGTAGAGCCTCAGGTAGAGAAGGGCTCGACCGTGAGCGCCACGACCAGGCTCCCCGTCGGGAACGCGATGCCGCCGACGAACACGGACTGATGGACGCCGGCCGTGAACTCGATGAGCTTCATGTAGCGATCACCCGACGGCGGACTGATGGACGCAGCCACCGTCACGCGACGCTCGTTGCGATCTTGCACCACGTTGACCACCGAGACTTCGAGCGTGCGGCCGTTCGGGAGCAGCACGTGCTGCGGCGTACCCTTCGCGAGCTGCAGCTTCTTCCGGTCCTTGAACAGGTAGTTGTTGTACGAGTTGAGGCCGGGGCCCTTGAGCTTGTGCGAAGGCAGGTTCTCCACCGGCGTCGCCGGCTTCCCCTCATCCACCTTGGGATCGATCTGCGTGGGCTTACCGGCAACGTTCGTTGCGTGGAGGATCATCACCTCCACGTTCGCCGTTTGCGGCACGGGCGATGGAGATGGAGCTGGGTCTGCTGCGAACACGGAGCCCGAGAAGCCGAGCAACGCCGGGATCACGAGCGCGGACGCAAGGCCGATCTGGCTGAGCACCTTGCGGCGGGAAACAGGAGAGACACGAGAGCCACGAGCCGCGGACATCTTCACTTGTTGCCTCCGGAAGACTCATCGATCCAGACCACGGCGCTCGCCGACGTCCCATCGGAGCCTGGAAGATAAAATACCGACACGCCGGTCTGCGGAGAGTCGGACATGTTGACCTCCACGCCAGAGCGGTCTTCTTGGTTGTCGCCACCGGGATTGAACGCATTGGCGGCATTGGCGGCAGCGAGCGCTGCCTCGGAGCTCGAAGGAAGCGCGGGCACGCCCATGGCATTTGGCGCGTTGGGCGCAGGAACGGAGTCGACGGGCTTGCCGAGATTGGTCGCCGTCGCGGACTTCATGTCCTTCTCGTCGGTGAAGTCGCGGGAGCGAAGCACGAGCGCAATTCCGGCTGCGAGCGCGAGGCCCGTCGCCTCTATCACGACCGCGCGGCGACGCTTCTCGCGCGCGATCTGGAGCGACGACACGCCCGATCCCGTCTTTCCGTCGCCGTCGCGCGTGATGATGGGAGTGGTGACCGCGCTCTTCTGCTCGTGCTCGTCCACCATCCCCATGACCGCGTCGCAAATATCGAGCTTGTCGAGCTTGTCGAGCGTGCCGAGCTTGGAGCTGTCCGACAGTGCGAGAGGCTCTGCTGCGCGGACCACGTCGCCGAGGCGGTCCATCTCATCGAGGAACGCACGCGCATCGGGGTCGCTCTCGAGCGAGGCCATCACTGCGGCCCGCGCTGCTTCGTTCTCTTCGCCGTCGAGCTCGCCGTCGGCGTACTGCATCAGCGCGATCATTCGTTCGTTGTCGAGACTCATGACTCACTTCCCAGCTCTGACTCGGGCGAAGAGCCCGGGCCAGCATCGGTGCCATCGCTCACGTCGGCAGGACCTGCGGCGTTGCCGGGCTGACGGCCCATCTGCTCCACATAACAATCTACGAGCGCACGCTGCAGCTTCTGCCGCGCGTGGAAGAGGCGGCTCATGATGGTGCCCTTCGATACGCCCATCGCCTCTGCCATCTCTTCGTAACTCAGACCGTCGACCTCGCGCATCACGATGACCCCACGGTGGTAGGGCGGCAGCGCCTCGAGCGCGGTCGCGAGGCGAGCGGCGATCTCCTTGCGACGGACGACGTCTCCAGGATCCGCGCCGTCGACACGGCTGATGAACGGAAAGTCAGCCTCGTTGGCGTCGTCGGAGTCGAACCGAGCGTCGTCCAGGTCCTGGGCCTTGCGACCCGGCTTGCGAATGAGGTCGATGCTGAGATTGGTGATGATGCGGTAGAGCCACGTGAAGAAGCTCGAACCGCCCTGGAAGTTGGGCAGGCTCTTGTAGACGCGGAGGAACGCGTCCTGAACGAGCTCGCGTGCGTCATTTTCATCGCGGACGAGGTGGAGAGCGATGGCGAAGGCACGGCGCTGGTGACGCTCGACGAGCTTGCGGAAGGCAGCGCGGTCGCCGGCTTGTGCTTTCGCGATGAGCGCTCTGTCCTCTTCGGCCTCACGAGCTCTGTCCTCCTTAGTGTGGTTGGACGCGCCGGAAACCCGTGTATTCACCGAGTCAGCGAGCATGCGCTGCGATTGTCGCCGCGCCGCACGCGCCGCTTCGGTCGCTTGCTCACCGTTGTCTGCGCCGCTCTCGGGCGCGTGCTCTTCCGCGGCGCCGTTCTCCGGCGTGGGCTTGGCAGTGCGCGCAGACATGCGACCCACCGTAGCGCAAATTCCGAGAATTTGGCTCCAGGACCTACGGCTCTTCGTCGCTGGGGGCCACGTGGCGCCGCTGGGCCCGTGGCCGCTCGGGGAGCAACCCAAGCACCAGGGTCAGGTCAAACGGCTTCCCTGCACGGATGACCCGTACGATCACGCTCTTGCCGACGCCCGCGGTGCTCGCGAGCCACTGGAGGAGCTTGTGGTTCTCGATCGGGGTGTTATCGAACGCGACGACCACGTCGCCCGCCTTCAGCCCTGCCTTCGCCGCCGCGCCCTGCGGCTCCACGTCCTCGATCACGGCGCCGGTGTCCTCCGTGTAACGGATCTGGGCCTTCTGTTCGGGAGA
This sequence comes from Myxococcales bacterium, assembly GCA_025355005.1. GTDB lineage: Bacteria > Myxococcota_A > Polyangia > Polyangiales > Polyangiaceae > JANXLV01. The sequence goes on from JANXLV010000087.1 coordinate 5,070, forward strand.
GAGCTCCCGCACGTCCCGGATACGAACACCCATCGCGCTGCGGGTGATCTTTCCGTCGCGGAGCAGCGTGGGCAGGAGCTTCTGCACCATGCTGATCGGGATGGCGAAGCCGATGCCCTGCGCCCCTCCCCCACGTACGGCGGTGTTCATGCCCACCACCTCTCCCCGAAGATTGAGGAGCGGGCCGCCTGAGTTGCCGGGGTTGATGGAGGCGTCGGTCTGGATGAAGTCGTAGTAGCCGGAGGGGTCGAGCGGGACGTCTTCGCGGGTTCGGCCCTTCGCGCTCACGATGCCCACACTCACCGTGTGCGACAACCCGAACGGGTTCCCGATAGCCACTACCCAGTCGCCGACCTCCGCAGCATCGGAGTCCCCGAGCGGCAGCGCCGTCAGCGGTTCCTTCGAGTCGATCTTCACGATGGCGATGTCCGTGGCCGCGTCGCGCCCCAGGATCTTCGCGGGATATGGATGCGAATTCGAGAGTTGGACCAGGACCTGATCCGCGCCTTCCACGACGTGGTTGTTCGTGAGGATGGTGCCGTCAGTGCTGATCACGAAGCCCGTGCCCAGGCCGCGGGTCTCCCGGCGGCGACCGTGCGAGAACAGACCGCGCGGCTCCTGCTCCTCACCGACCGTGGTGATGGTCACGACGCTTGGATCCGCCTTCTTGGCGATGGGCGCGAACGACAGCGGCGCTTCACGTCCACCTACGAGGACGCTATCGGCGGCGGGGCGCGGAGCCATTCCGGATGGCAGTCCGGCGATCTGAGGAACGGCGGGCGCAGACGAGGAAGAGGCAAGCGCGCTCGAGCCCGAGGCCGCCGGGAGCGCCTCGGTGTCCTGCTTCGCGCGTGCCTTGTTGCAGCCTGCAGCTCCGAAAGCCGTGAGCGCGAGCGGTAGCGCGGGGAGGAGGCCCAGAGCGATGACAGTCACCCACGACCCAAGAGCCCTACGCTGCATCGCTCGCTCCTACTTCGCCTTCGACAGCTCCACGTAACGCATGCGGAGGTCGAACAGTACTTGATGAAGTAAGCGCTCTTCGTCGCCCGTCAAGTTGCCCTTGGTCTTCTCCTCGAGAAGACTGAGCAGATCGATGTTCTGCTTGGCAAGCGGAAGATCGCGCGACACCTGGTCGGTGTCGGGGTGCGGCACCTCGCCCAGGTGCATGAGCGCGGAATGACTCAGCGACAAGATGAACGTCGCAAAGTCCATCTGCGGAAGCTTGTCGTGCTCCGGCTTCTCGGGCGCGGGCATGGGTCAGGCCTCGTCTGTGGAGTCGGTCTCGTCGGCTTCGTCGCCCTCGTCCCCAACCTCTTCCGGCTCGTCCGGGGGATCCAGCGCCGGCTGCGGCGTCGCGAACGACTCCGTCTGGGCCTCTGCATCCGGGACGGCAGCAAGGTACTTCTCGAGCTCCTTCTCCGTGATCATGCCAGCCTTGAGGTTGCGCTCGCGCACGCGCAGGTCCCAGTCCCAGACGTTGAGCTTGTTCGTCGTCATGATTACCCTTTGGGCGTGGAGTGAGCGGCATCATCTGCCTGCTTCCAACCACGGAATAGATGGAAATATGCCAGTAGTCGCCGGAGGCGCGCAGTTCAAGGGCCAAATGGGCCGAAGTACTGAACAGAGTGCCTCTATCTCGCTCCCAGGCGAGGGCCCAGGTCAGGCCAGGTCCCATGGAGGCCTACGGGACGACCAGTACTCGCTCCGTCGGCGTGACGTCGAAGAGCTCCTCTACCTTGTCGGCGCGGTGCGCGAGCACTGCTCGCTGGTTGATGTAGCCCTTGTCGGTGAGCTCTCCGCGGTCGATGCTCGGTGGCTCCTCGAGGATCAGGGCTCTCACGACGCGCGTGCTGTTGCTCCCGTTTGCGACGTTGTGGGCGGTCAGCGCGGCTAGCAGCTGCGCGCGGCACTCGCCTTCGTTGGTGCCTGCCGTGAGAAAGAGGAGCACTCCGATCGCATCGCGATCGTGTCCTGCGACGACAAGGTCCGAGACGTGGGGCGCGCACGCCGTCGTGAGCTTCACGCGCAGCGCGCCGACGGACACCCACGTGCCGCTCGTGAGCTTGAAGTTCTCCGCCGTGCGCCCGTCGAACACGACACCGCGCGCGGGAGCCTCGTCATCCGCGAGCTTGCCCGCATCCCCGGTGCGCAGGAATCCGTGCTCGTCCTTGGGCGCTGGTGTGATCTCTCCACCGGCGTTCCATGCGCCTGGCGTGACGTTCGGACCGCGCACGCGGAGCTCCAGCTTCTCCGCGTCTGGCACGAGACGCAGCTCGCAGCCGGGCACCGGCACGCCGATGTTCCCCGCGCGCTCGATCGCGAAATGCACGCTGGTCACGAGCGGCGAGGTCTCGGTCGATCCCCACGCCGACACGAACGGCACGCCGCCATCGCGATGCTTCCGCGCGACCGTCTCCAGCCGTTCCCACAGGCTCTGCGGAAGCGCGGCGGCCGCATAGAAGAGGAGGTCGAGCCTGGAGAAGAGGCGTGCGGCGAGACGATCGTCGTCCTCGAGGAACGGCAGGAGCATCTCGAAGCCGCGGGGCACGTTGAAGTACAGCGACGGTGACACCGACGAGAGCAGCTGCACCGTCTCCTCGATGCGGCCCGGCGCAGGCCTTCCGCTGTCGATGTGGAGCACGCCGCCGTGCTTCAGCACCATGTTGAAGTTGTGGTTGCCGCCGAACGTGTGGCTCCACGGCAACCAGTCCACGACGACTGGCGGCTTGTCCGAAAGGAACGGCCACACCATCGCGATGGACTCCTGGTTGGAGACGAGCATGCGCTGCGTGTTGACGATGCCCTTCGGCGTTCCGGTGGAGCCTGACGTGAACAGGATCTTCGCGACGGTGGTCGGTGAGACGCGGTACTCGCCCTCGTCGTCGCGTGGGCGCTTGCCGTGCGCGAGGAGCTCGTGGAATGGGACCGCGGTCCCACCTGCGCGCGTGGTGGAAGCGACGACGGATACGGACGATGCAGCGGCGCCACGCTCCAGCGCCTCGAGCGCGGGTGCAAAGAGGTGGTCGTCCGACACGTAGATCACGGCGGGGGCCACCACGGCCGCGACGTCGCGGAGCTTCTGGTGGTCGCGTGACGACAGCGAGTACGCAGGCGACACAGGCGCAGCGGGCGCGCCCACGTGCATCGCAGCGAGCGTGACGAGCGCATGGTCGATCGCGTTGTCCGAGAGCAACATCACGGGACGAGTGCTCGACGCACCGAGCCCGACGAGCCCGCGACCAAGCCCATGCACAGCAGTCGCGGCTTCTGCGTATGTCACGACGCGCCGCCCGACGGTCGCGCGCTCGGTCAGGAATGGCGCGTCGGGCGTGCGGTGCGCCCAGCTCTCCAGCCAGTCGCCGATCATGTGGCCGGATGGCTCGAACGGCGTGCGCGAGGCAAGGTGAATCACGCCATCCGCGTCGCGCGTGCACGCGATGTCAGGAGCTGCGAAGCGCGGCATCTTCATCTCTGGGTCGCTTATGATACTTAACTCCGGGCCAGCGTCCACGTAGTCTGGGCGCGTGCCAGAAACTGTGCGAATCGGGATCCCCAAGGAAAGCGCCGCCGGCGAGCGGCGGGTTGCAGCGACTCCAGACTCGGTGACCAAGCTCGTTGCGGCCGGTTTCAGCGTGACCGTCGAGCGCGGCGCGGGAGAGGCCTCGAGCCTCGGCGATGCCGCATACGAGGCCGCGGGTGCCACGCTCGGAGCCGCAGAGGTCGTGTGGAGCTCGTCCGACATCGTGGCGAAGGTACGCCCGCCGTCGCATGCGGAGGTCGCGAAGCTCAGCGAAGGCACGCTGCTCGTCTCGTTGCTCCAACCAGAGCGCGACGCTGAGCTGCCGGAGCTGCTCGCCAAGCGCAAGGCATCGTCCATCGCCCTGGAGCGCATCCCGCGGATCTCGCGCGCGCAGAAGATGGACGTGCTGTCGTCCATGGCGAATCTCGCCGGATATCGCGCTGTGATCGAGGCCGCACAGTATTTCCAGCGCACGTTCAGCGCGCAGGTCACGGCGGCGGGCACCATTCCCCCAGCGCGCGTGCTGGTCATCGGCGCTGGCGTCGCCGGGCTCGCTGCAGTGGCAGCCGCGCGCGCGCTCGGCGCAGAGGTGCGCGCGTTCGACACGCGGCCCGCGACGAAGGAACAGATCGAGAGCCTCGGGGCGACGCACCTCACGGTCACCGTGGAAGAGGACGCGGACGGCGGCGGTGGCTACGCGAAGGAGATGAGCGACGCGTTCCTGGCCTCGGAGATCGCGCTCTTCACGTCGCAAGCCGCGGAGGTGGACGTCATCATCACCACCGCGCTGATCCCCGGCAAGCCAGCGCCCGTGCTCGTGCCGGAAGCGGTCGTGTCCGCCATGAAGGCGGGATCGGTCATCGTCGATCTAGCGGCGGAACAAGGCGGAAACTGCTCCGCGTGCAAGCCAGGCGAGGTCGTCGTGCACAACGGCGTCACGGTGATCGGCTACACCGATCTGCCAAGCCGCATGGCCTCAAGCGCGAGCCGCCTCTTCGCCACCAACGTCGTTCACCTCCTCATGGAGATGGGCGGCGGAACCAAGTTCCGGATCGATCTCGAGAGCGACGTCGTTCGCCCCGCGCTCGTCGTCCACAAGGGAGACGTGCTCCCGCGGCCACCACCGAAGGCCGCTGCATCGCCGGCCACGCCCGCGGCCAAGGTGGACCTGCCTCCGCCGCCATCGTCGAAGAGCTCACTTCGTCCGCCGCCCGCGGAGGATTTGAAGCCGCTACAGCAGAACATTCGCTCGCCAACGCGACGTGCGTGGGGCACCACGGTGGGCGGTCTGATCGTCATCCTCGTGCTCTTCGTCGCGGGTCGCTTCGCGCCACCCGACTTCCTGCAGCACTCGACGGTGTTCATCCTCGCGTGCTTCGTCGGTTGGCAGGTCATCTGGAGCGTCCAGCCCGCGCTTCACACACCGCTGATGAGCGTGACCAACGCCGTCAGCGGCATCATCATCATCGGCGGAATGCTGCAGATCGGCGCGGGTCTCGACGCCGCGTCGGTGCTTGGCGCAGCGGCCGCGCTGTTCGCAGCGATCAACATCGCAGGCGGCTTCCTGGTCACCGAACGCATGCTGCGCATGTTCCAGCGAGGTCGCGAGTGAACCAGGGCGGCATTACAACGGTCGCCTACCTCGTGGCGGGCGTCCTCTTCATCCGCAGCCTCGGCGGCCTCTCCAAGCAAGAGACCGCGCGGCGCGGTAACGGGCTCGGCGCCGTCGGCATGGCGGTCGCAGTCGCCATCACCGCCGTGGCGTGGGCCAGTCGCGGAACGGAGGGTTGGTCCATGGCCATCCTCCTCATCGCCGCGCTCACCATCGGCGGCTTCATCGGCGGGTGGCTCGCGCGCCGCGTCGAGATGACCGGCATGCCGGAGCTCGTCGCGATCCTCCACAGCTTCGTCGGCCTCGCGGCCGTGCTCGTCGGGTTCGCGTCATACATGGCACCGGGCGCCGCGGCGTTCGATCAGCCTGGTGCAGAGCGCACCGTTCACCTCGTGGAGGTCGGCGTCGGAATCGCCGTGGGCGCGCTCACATTCACAGGGTCCATCATCGCGTGGGCGAAGCTTCGCGGAACCATCTCCGGCAAGCCGCTGCTCCTCTCCTCGCGCCACGGCCTCAACGCCAGCGCGGCCATCGCGATCGTCGCGCTCTGCGTGCCGCTCGTCCTCGCGCACGGCACGTCGGGTCTGCCCTATCTCGTCACCATCGCGATCCTCGCAGGCCTGCTCGGTATTCACCTCGTCATGGCCATCGGCGGCGCTGACATGCCGGTCGTCGTGTCACTGCTCAACAGCTACTCGGGTTGGGCGGCCGCCGCGGCAGGCTTCGTGCTCGCGAACGATCTCTTGATCGTGACTGGCGCGCTCGTCGGCTCCAGCGGCGCGATCCTCTCCATCATCATGTGTCGCGCGATGAACCGCTCGATCCTCAACGTCATCTTCGGCGGATTCGGTACGGCCGACCACACGACCACCGGTGCCTTCGCTGCCGTGCCCGTCGGCGACGTACAGGAGCTGAAGCTCGACGGTGTCGCGGCGCTGCTACGCGACGCAAAACGCGTCATCGTGGTCCCCGGCTACGGAATGGCCGTGGCTCGGGCGCAGAGCTCCGTGTTCGAGCTCACGCGCGCCCTCCGCAAGGGCGGGTGCGAGGTGCTCTTCGCCATTCACCCCGTCGCCGGACGCCTCCCGGGTCACATGAACGTGCTCCTCGCAGAGGCTGGCGTCCCGTACAACCTCGTGCTCGAGATGGACGAGATCAACCGTGACTTCCCGAGGACGGACGCGGTCCTCGTCATTGGCGCGAACGACATCGTCAACCCGGGCGCGCTCGAAGATCCCAAGAGCGCGATCTACGGCATGCCCGTGCTCGAGGTGTGGAAGGCGAAGACCGTCGTGGTGCTCAAGCGCGGCATGGCCGCTGGCTATGCTGGCGTGGAAAACCCGCTATTTTACCTCACGAACACCCGCATGCTCTTCGGCGACGCCAAGAAGAGCATCGACGGCCTGGTCGCCGCCGTAAAGGCCAGCTCCTAGCGAATGATCACGTACAATGATGGGATGCGTGCTTCGCAGCTCCCGCTCCCGGCGCTCTGCGCGATGTGCGCGCTCGTGGGCGTGAGCGGCTGCCGCGAGCTGCTCGGCATCGGCGACAGCGGAGACGACAACGCCCACGAAGACGGTGGTGTCGGCGCCGACGCGCAGGCGACAACGGATGGCGCCGTCACATCACGGACCGACGGCGCCGGCGCGCAGGATGGCGCCACCGTGGACGCAGGTCGAGAAGCGGGGAGCGTGAACGTCGACGCCCGCTTTACGGCGTGGAAGCCCGCGCCTGACACCCCGACGCAGCTCTCGACCACGAACGGCGGCGCCGTGGTCGTGGACGCCGTGACCGGGCTCTGGTGGGAGCAGACGAACGCGCACGGCGTCGGCACGCTCGGCGCCGCGGCCGCCTATTGCGCAAGCATCAACACGGGCGGCCAGCAGGACTGGCGAGTGCCCACGCGCGTGGAGCTCATCTCCATCGTGGACTTCGCCGCGCCGCTGGAGCTACCAGCCATCTTCGACTCGCCCAAGAGCGAGCAGTGGACCCAGTCGCGGCTCATCGGCGACGGCACACAGGTCTACTTCGTCGACTTCGTCAGCAACGCGACATTCTCGCTCGTCGGCAATATCTCCCCCGCGAGCAGCGCGGGTTACGTTCGCTGCGTTCGCAACGGACGGCCGCTGCCCGCAAGCCCCACGTCCCCGCTCCCTCCGGGCCTCTGGGTCCAGCAGGGCATTTATGTGCATAATACACTTACTGATCAGAGCTGGGAGAAGACGCCGTCCACCGTGCCCGCCGACTACGACGGCGCGGCCCAGCATTGCGCGTCGCTCGTTGGCGCCGCCTATCGCATTCCAACCATACGTGAGCTGGACTCGTTGACGGACGAGAGCCGCATCGCAAACCCGGCGTGGCCTGCAGCGTTCGACGGCACCCAGGCCGAGTACTGGAGCCAGACCCCCGTGGACGGATCGACCAACTTCACCTGGAAGAGCAGCGGCCTCTACGGAGTCTCTGCGACGAACAAGACCAACATCTACGTACGCTGCGTATCGCCGTAGATCAGTTGGGCTTGTCGGTCGCCTTGTCGGCGCCCTTCTTGCCGAGCGTGACGAGCCGGTTGCCCTCGTTGTCGTGGGCGTGTCCGTGCTCGTCGCCGTGATCGCCGTGATCGTGGTCGCAGTCGGGACCGTGGATGTGCCCTTCTGCTTCTTCGAGATCGGCGGCGGCCTGCGCGAGCTCCTCCTCCGTGGCCTCCCGCACCTCGCGCACACGCACTTGATAGTGGAGCGTGAGACCGGCGAGCGGATGGTTCGCATCCACGATGACGCCTTCCGTGGTGAGCTCCACCACGCGCATCACGACCTCGTCGCCGTCGGGTGACTCGGCGACGAACTCGTCCCCGGGATTGATCTTCTTCGGATCGGGAAAGTCCTGCTTGTCGACCTCGAGCACGAGCTCGTCGTCGCGGTCGCCGTAGCCCTCGGCGGGCGGCACGATGATCTTCTTCTCGTCGCCGACGGCGAGTCCCGAGAGTCCCGCCTCGAGCCCAGGCACGAGCATGCCGTAGCCGTGCACATAGGAGATGGGCTCGCCACCGTCACCGATGCTCTCGTCGAGCACCTCGCCCTTGTCGTTCTTGAGCGTGTAGTCGAGGAGGACGTACGCGTTCGGTTCGATCTTGGACATCAGAAGAGCTCCTCGGGAGAGACGATACGGCCAAGGACGGCGCTCGCCGCCACGACCAACGGGCTCGCAAGATACACTTTTCCCGGCCCGCTGCGCCCTGGGAAATTGCGGTTGATGGCGCTCACGGTCACCTGGTCTGGGCTGTCCGAAACGCCTGGGCCCGCCTTGATGCACGCGCCACACGACGGGTCCACGAGCTCCGCCCCTGCCTTCGTGAACACGTCGAGGTAGCCCTTCTTCTCGGCGTAGCGCCGGATGTCCTGCGAGCCGAACTGGATGTAGAGGTGCACGCCGTCCTTTACCTTGAGGCCCTTCGCGAGCGCGGCGGAGAGCACGCGCGCGTACATGTCCATGTCGGTCTTCTTGCCGCCGGTGCACGAGCCGCCGTACGCGATGTCGATCTTCACGTCGTTGCCGCCGCTCGCCGCGCGGAGGTCGGACAGCTTCACGCCGTTGCGCGGATCGCCGGGCGTCGCGACCATCGGGTCGATCGCGGAGAGATCGATCTCGAACGTGGCGCAGTACACGGCGCCCGGATCTGCCTTCACGATACGCGCACGCACGTCGTCGGCTGAAAGACCGCGCTGCGTGACCAGGTAGTCGACGATCACCTCGTCGGCCTCGATGATGCCGGTGAACCCGCCGGCCTCGACCGCCATGTTCGTGAGCGTCGCGCGCTCGTCGAGCGACATGGTGGTGATGCCAGCGCCGCCGAACTCGAGCACCTTGCCGATGCCTTGCCCGCTCTTGAAGAACTCCTGCGACAGGATGAAGAGCATCACGTCCTTCGCGCACACGCCGGACTTCATGGCGCCGGAGAGGTTGAAGCGCGCGGTCTCCGGCACGGTGACGCGGACGTCCTTCGTGTACCAGGCGTTCGCCATGTCCGTGGAGCCCACGCCGAACGCGAAGCAGCCGAGCGCGCCCGCCATGCACGTGTGCGAGTCGGTGCCGCACACGAGATCGCCAGGAAGAGCGATCTCCTCGATGACCTTGTTGTGGCAGATGGCCTCGCTGCCGACGAGCTTGTCGTCGCGACGCACCTCACCGTAGAGCTTGATTTTGTGCTTCTTCGTGAAGCTCTCCTGCACGGTGGCGAGCTCCTCTGCCTGCTCCTTGAGGCCCATGTCGCGGTGGGCCTTCGGCATGACGAGATCGAGGAAGGTGAGGTGATCGCGGAACGCCCACACACTGTCGGGGTCGTTCACCTTCGCGTCCTTGCCCATCTCGGCGACGAAGAGAGAGTCTGCCATGGGCGTCACGTACTCGTGGCTGAAGCGGACGTCGGTGCGCGCGAAGAACGCGTCGCCAGGCTTCACGGCAACAGCGCCGAGCGTGCCCAGCTTCGCGTCCGCGACGACCTTCTTCGCGAGGATCTTCTCGCACAGCGTCATGGGGCGCGAGGGCGTCTCGATCATGGGCGGCGTGGTCTCACCCGCCATGCGAGCGCGGTTGTATGCGAAGAGACCGCCGCATTCCACGATGCTCGCGCTGATGGCGTCGAGGCCCTTCGTGAACTCGCTCATCGGGATCGACTCGCCCGCCTCGATGCGCGGGATGAGGCCGAAGTCCGTGCTGGTGAGGAGGCCGATGTTCTGCGCGTTCTGCTTGTAGATCTTCTCGATGCTCTTCGCGATGACGAGGCGAACGCCGCTCTTGAGCTCGCTGTACGGCGCGGTCTCACGGCTACTGCCGCAGCCCTTGGAGATGCCGCTCACGATGACGCCGAAGCCGCCGCCCTTGATCGCGTCCTTCTGGACCTTGTTGCCGCGCAGACCGACGAGGCAGAAGCGCGCGAGCGTCTCGTCGTAGTAGTAGCAAACCCATCCGGGCGTGAGCTCGTCAGTCGAGATGTTGCCCATGAGCGGACGCGCGTCGTCCCACGGGAGCTTCTCTCCAGCGAGCTGCTTTTCCAGCAGCGCGAGGTCCTCCGTGATGTAGAGGATTTTGCCTGCAATCTGCACGCTCTGATCGGAGTGGTTCGTCGCGGCCATGTTCGCTGTGACTAGCACTTCGTCGGCCTGTATGCTGCCCGGCATGCGAACGAATGCCACAACATGGGCTCTCCTGTCCGCGCTGGGTCTGACGGTCGGCTGCGCAAACGAGCCACCGCCCGCCTCTGCTACGAGGACCTGCTGCACACGAACGACAAGGCCGCTGGCCGCGTCACGATGCAGTTCGTCATCGGCAAGGATGGCTCCGTGACGTCCACCAAGGACAATGGCTCTGACATCGGCGATGCGAAGATGGTGGCGTGCATCAAGGGCGCCTTCGACAAGATCACGTTTCCGCAGCCCGAGGGCGGGACCGTCACGGTGATCTACCCGCTCGTGTTCGCGCCGGGAGACTGACGTCGAGCCTACGATGACACAGCCGCCTCCGTCGTTCGCTCCATCCACCCAGCGTCCGAAATTCATCGGACGCGAGCGGGAGATCGCCGAGCTCCAGGCCTTGCTCACCAACGAGCGACTCGTGATCGTGCTTGGCCCCGGTGGCATGGGCAAGACGCGCGTGGCCCGTGAGCTCCTGGCGCGTCTCTCTGGTGCGTACTTCTTCTGTGACTTCACGCAGGCCACGACGCCCGCGGAGGTGCTTGCGATCGTGGCAGACGTGCTCGGGATCGAGCTGTCCGGCGACGAGCCCGCGCTCCAGCTCGCAACCGCGCTTGCGGCGCGTGGCGCGGTCTGCCTCGCGTTCGACAATCTGGAGCAGCTCGCTCAGGTGATTCAGCCGACACTGTCGTCACTGCTTGCTGCAGCTCCCTCGCTGCGCATTCTGGGGACCTCGCGCGTGGCGCTGCGCATGCCAGAGGAGGTGCTCTACGAGCTCGGTCCGCTGCAGCTCCCACAGACCGGCGCGGCGCTCCAGGACAGTGACGCCTATCGGCTCTGGGTCGAACGCGTCAGGCGCACACGTCCCAGCTACGATCCGGAAGCGGAAGAGCCAGGCGAGGTCGCGGCGCTGCTCTCCGAGCTCGACGGCAACCCGCTCGCGATCGAGCTCTGCGCCACGCGCGCGCGCTCGCTCTCCGCCGCGGATCTGCGACGCATGCTGACGGAGCGGTTCTCCCTTCTCTCCGCGGGCTCGCGTGCGTGGGAGCCGCGCCACCGGGCCCTTTCGCAGGTGATCGAGACGTCGTGGGAGGCGCTGACAGCGGACCAGAAAGAGGCGCTCTCGCAGCTCACCGTGTTTCCGGGCACGTTCACCCCTCAGGCTGCCATGGCCGTGGTCTCACTGCCAGGCGGTCGTGGTGCCGTGCTCACTGCGCTGGAATCGCTGCGCGATCAGTCGCTGGTCGCGATGCACGGCGTGCGCCTCTCGATCTACGACTCCATCCGCGCCTTCGTGGAAGAGCGCGTGACGGATCGCACGCACGCGCGCGCGCGGCACGCTGAATATTTCGCCGCGCTGGCCGACAAGACGCTGGCACCGAAGGGCACGTCCACGATCGCCCGCGCAGCGCGGCGCGCGGTGGTGGAGGTGGAGCGAAAGAGCCTGTCCGCGATCGCATACGGCGACTCACCGGAGGAGGCGATCATGTGCCTTGCGGTGCTTGACGTGCTGCACCCGGTCCGCGATCCCGGAAGAGAGTTCCTGGAGGCGGTGCAGAAGAATGCGCGCGCGGTGCTGGCTGACGACACGAAGCGAAGGCCGCTCGTGTACGCCCTCGCGCTCGTGGGTTTTGCGGACCGGCGTGACTCGCGGTTCGAACAGGCGGAGGCCATGCTCACCCACGCCCTCGAGCTTGCGACCGAGCTCGGCATGGAGGAGCTGTCGTGGGACCTGCGCGCGGAGCGAGCCACGGTCTGGCTGTATCTGGGCAGGCCGGAGGCGGACATCGATGGAGAGCTCGCCCTGGTCATCGCCAACGGTCCACTCGCAGCCAACGGACGCGCCGCTGCCACGCGAGCTCTGATGCGTCAGGATCGCGGAGACCTGGCCGAGGCGCGTTCATGGAGTCAGCGCGCGCTGATCGGGCTCGAGGCTGCGTCGCCCAGCGAGCTGGCGTACGCGCTGCTCTGCCTCTTCGAGATCGAGCTGGACCTGGGCGCGCGCGACGCCCTCGACGCGACGCTGGCACGCGCGCGTGCGATCCAGGAGCACCTGGGCGATCGCCGGATGAAGACGTACGTCGCAAACATGCGTGCCTGGTCCACCGTGGAGATCGATCCGGGCGCGGCGGTCGCGCTCTACGAGGAGGCGATCAAGGACGCGCCGCCTGACGGTCCGCTCTCTGGCCTTCTACTCGGGTGGCAGGGCGTGGCGCTGTTCGTTGCCGGTCGTCACGCAGATGCGTGTGTGTCGCTGGAGCGGGCCCTCGCGCTCGTGAAGGCAAAGATGCAGCTCGTGATCCTGTCGGCGACGGAGATCGCGGCGCGGGCGCTGCTGGGCTCGTTGACGCTCGATCAGGCGCTGGCCGCTCTTTCCGCCCTCCCCGTGGTGGCCTCCACGGACAAGGGCTGGCGTGACCTGCTCGTCGCGCTCGTCTCCGTGCAGCTCCTTTCGGGGGAGCGGCTCGCGCTCGCGCTGCGTGATGCGGAGACCCTTGCGGTGACGCCGCCGGTCGGCGCGCTTGGTCGAATCGGCCGCCAGCTCCTCGCAAAGGCGATCGCGGCGCGTGCAGACGTGGCGAGCCACGTGACGGTCGCGAAAGACGGCAGCTGGTTCGCGCGCGCAGGCTCGCCAATGGTGAGCCTGGCCACGCAGGAGCTGCCCGCGCGCCTGCTTGCGGCGATCGCTGACGCGCACGCAGCGAGCGATCAGGGAATCAAGATCGCGGACCTGTTCGCGATCGGCTGGCCGGCCGAAAAGGCGTCACCTGCGTCCGTGGAGGAGCGTGTGCGAGCAGTGGTGAAACGCCTCCGCAGAGCCGGCCTCGGCGACCTCCTCGAGGCCCACGCCGGCGGCTTCCGTCTCACCACCTCCGCGCAACTCCGCCGCGAATAGACGCACACCTGGAGCGCTTGCGGCGGACATGAGCGGATATCCGGCCGTCGCGGCCCAGGTTGCTGCATCGCCCTCGCCCGCGCCTCGTCGATGGTACATGCGCAAAATCCTCTTCTCCGCAGCCTCCTTCGTTTCCATGGGCACGGTGCTCTTCGCCTGCTCCAGCAGCGGTGGTGGCGGGGGCACGCCGACGCCCGACGCCGCGACGAGCGACGAGGCGGGCCCCATCGGCACGAACGACGCCGGAGCTGCCGACGCGGCGGTCGCGCCAGTCGAGTGGGATCGCAAGGTGAGCGGGGCGCCGATCGACGGCGTCGCAACCACGGCAGCAGGCGAGGTGTTCATCGCGGGAGGCCTCCCGTTCACCACCAACTTCAGCACCGACTTCGGCGGCGGCAAGGTCACGCCCAAGGCGAACGAGACCACGTTTCTCGCCAAGTACGACGCGAAGGGCGGCCTCGCATGGGTGAAGCTCTTCACGGGCGCGGAGAAGATGACGCAGGCATGGTCGCTCGCCTCGGACGGTGCGGACGGTGTCTACCTTGCAGGAGTCGCGTCCGCGCCGGTGAACCTTGGCGGCACGGAGATCCCGCTCGGATTCACGGGCACAAAAGCCATGGAGGCGGTGATCGCGCACTACGACGGTAGCGGCAAGCATCTGTCGAGCAAGGCAGTCCTCGACTGCCTCGACGAATGCAGCGCGCCCATGCTGGCGGCGAACGCGAAGGGGCTCGCCTTCAACATCGTAGCGGCAGGCGACGTGCAGACGCCGTTCGTCATGGTCGGTGGCACGCAGGACTACTACAAGGGCGGTGGCAACCTGCAGTACACGGAGTCGGCCGGTGCAGGCGGGCGCGTCGGAACCATCGGAGGCGCGGCACCGTTCGGCGTCGCGCAGGACGCGGACGGCAATGTCTACAGCGGGCTCTCGCAGCAATCGTTCGCGGAGGTGACCGAGATCGACACCACGGGCGCGCAGAAGGCCGACTACAACCTCACCGACCTTCCGCAGAGCTACGCGTTTGCAACGAACGGCGTGAACCTCTTCCTGAGCGGTATCTCGTCGCAGGCGCCGCTCTCCATCCACCACCAGTTCTTCCAGACCGTCGGCTCCACCATCTTGTGGACTGTCGACGTCACGTTCCCGAACGACTCCGAGGTACGTCCGAACAGCGGAACGGTGATCTACGATCCCGCGAGCAAGACCTCGGTGTTCGCGCTGGAGTTCCTGAAGAGCATCAGCGTTGCCGGCGTCACCTTCACCACGACCCAAGCCGGCGACTACGACATCGCGGTGGTCCGGTTCGACCACAAGGGCAAGCTGGTCGGGCACAAGCAGATCGGCCAGACCTCACACGCGGAGGCCGTAAAAGCGCTCGGCGTGCTGCCCGGTGGCCGCGTCGTGGTGGCCGGCGACGGCGACGGCGTCTCCCTCTTCCACGCCTTCACCCTCTAGGTCAGTCCCGCATGTGCTTGCGGATCTTGCCGAGGGCTTGCTCTTGCAGCTGACGGATGCGCTCGCGCGACAGGTTGTACTTGTCGCCGATCTCCTTCAGGGTGAGCTCGTCCTCGTCGTCGAGACCGAAGCGCCAGCGGATGATGCGTGACTCGATCGGCGTGAGCGTGCCGAGCAGGCGGCGCACTTCTTCCGACCACTTCTGCGAGACGAGCGTCTCGTGCGGGGAGAGCATGTTCTCGTCCTGGAGGAAGTCGATGAACTTGCGCCCGTCCTCGTCGCCGACGGGGCGGTCGAGCGAGAAGGGCGTCTCCGCCCAACTGCCCTTCACCTTGTCGAGCTTCTCCTGCGGGATGCCGGTCTCCTTCTCGAGCTCGTCGAGCGACGGATCGCGACCG
Source organism: Myxococcales bacterium (assembly GCA_025355005.1). Taxonomy (GTDB): domain Bacteria; phylum Myxococcota_A; class Polyangia; order Polyangiales; family Polyangiaceae; genus JANXLV01. The sequence goes on from JANXLV010000087.1 coordinate 20,138, forward strand.
GTGCGCGCGATCACGGCCTGCGTCGCGCGCTGCACGCGGTTGTGCGTGTCCAGCATGTGCACCGGGATGCGGACTGCTCGGCCCTTGTCTGCGAGCGCGCGGCTGATCGCATGACGGATCCACCACGATGCATACGTGGAGAAGCGGTAACCACGGGTGTGATCGAAGCGCTCCACGGCCTTCATGAGACCGATGTTGCCCTCCTGGATCAGATCGATGAGCGGCAGACGCCCGCGGTTGTAGCGACGCGCAATGGACACGACGAGCCGCAGGTTCGCCTTCACGAACTTGTTCTTCACGCGCTTGCCGTGGATGCCCGCGTGCGTGATCTGGGAGAGGTACTTCTTGTAGCTCGCCGTGACGGGAAGACGCGGGCCCTCCTGTCCGGTGCCGGCCGCGGGGATCTTCGCGATGCCCTCGTCCTCTTCGTCCTCGGTCTCGTGACCTTCACCGAGCGCGACCACCGTCTGCTCCGCGTGAAGGATCCACAGGCGATCGCTGTCGGCCAGGCGAATGGCGCGGCCGAGTGACTCGGAGGTCTGCGTGTACTTCTTCTCTTGTTCGCGCGTGAGCTTGTTGCGCTGCTTCTTGTACAGCTTGAAGTACTTCTGGAGCTCCTCGACCTGCGGCACGTCGATGGCGTCCTCGCCGGTGGGCAGGTCGCGCTGAAGCGACGCGAGGGCGTGCTCCGCGGCCGGCATGTAAGAGAGCAGCGCGATCCACTGCGCGACCTCGGCGACCTCCACCTCGATGGCGGTCTCGAGCTCCTCGTCGGGGCCCATCACCACGTGCGTCGCCATCTCGCGGAAGTAGCGCGCGAGCATGGAGTCGCCGCCGCCTTCGTCGAACGACTTCTCGGCCTTGCGCGGGCGCTCCTCTTCCTCGGTCTCTTCGACCTCGGGCACGACCTCTTCTTCGAAGTCCTCGTCGAGCGCAGGGATCGCTGCCTCGAGCGCTGCGGGCTCCGCGGCAAGCGGCGCTGCCTCCTCATCGACCTCGTCGACCTCGGCGGCTTCACCGTCTTCGTCTCCGGGCGGCGGCGGCGGAATGCTGTCGTCACTCGTGACTGCGAGAGAAGCCTTCTGCTTCTTCCCGTTCACGTTCTCTTTCTTCGCGCGTGCCATGGACGACGGTGTTCTTTCGGATGTTCGAAAAGCGAGTTTGACAACAGTCGAGTCTGAGCTAGCCAATGAGGAGCGGTCTTTACGAGTACGGCGCGAAGGGCTGATGGAGCTGTCTCTGTCAGCGGGAACAGCAGGAAGCGAAGCGGGAGTCGAAGCAGGCAGGGAGGCGGGGATTGGAGCGGTGGCAGGAAGGCTTGCCAGGCTGGTCGTGTGCGACCTCCCTTTCCGATGATCCTGCGTTTTCACTTTCGTTTCAATCGCTCCGCCCGATTTAAAGCGTGCAACTTTTGTTCCGGGATGAGTGGAAAAGTGGGAGCCCGTCCCCTGTTGGACCTTCTGCTGGACCTGGCCCTGCACCTGCCGATGGCTGCTGGGTTGGCGAGGCGCGCGTGAATCTCTGGGCATGGGGGCTGGCTCTTTCCGAGTGTACGAACGCGTGCGCGCGTGTGCGCTTGACGAAAAACCTCGTGTAACGTGACCGGCGCGATGCGATGGAGGCGGCGAGATTCGAATGAGGTCAGCCGCCCTGATCCCCTCTACGCACGCATGCGTCGAGTGGTTGTGCAGGAGCCGATGCTCTTCGTGCGATTGGTCGTGGGAGCAGTCATGCACGCTCTCGGCCATGCTGCAGTGGCGGCGGCAGCGGGGACTTGTGCGCGCGCGCTGGCAGGGGGTGCGCCACCTTCGGTCGGGGGGCTGGGCGCCCGATGGATGTTGTTTTTCCAGTCCAGCGACGCGCGCGTGATCGCGTTCGCCGGGCTATGCGCGGTCATGGTGAAGGTGGGCGCTGCGATCGTCGCTGCGCAAAGCGAAGTCGTGATCGCCAAGCTGGTTGGCGATCGCCTCCGCGTCGACTTGCTCGACGGGTGGCTGCGTCATCACCGTTTGCGAAGCGTAGGACATCGCGATCAGGGTGGTGCGCACTTGGCCCAGCACGCCCAGCACGGCCCCGAGGATGGGCGGGCTCATCCGGCGGCCGCGGCCGCGCAGGCGACCCTGCACGTGATGGATGTGGAGCAAGGCGTGGTGCGCGGCGTGATCGGTCGTGCGCGTGCCATCGCGGAGCTGCTGCCGCTGTGCGCGCTGTTGCTCGCGCTGAACCCGAAGCTCGCGCTGGCGGCCGCGGTGAGCGCACTGCCGTTCGGGATCCTCACCGGGCGCGCGCGCAAGCGACTGCGCCGCGAGATCGCGGAGGGCCACGACGAGGTCGACGCGCTTGCGACCGCCGCGGACGAGGCGGTGCGACACGCGGACCTGTGGACGGTGTTCGGCGCGGAGGCGCGGGTGCGCTCGTCCGTGGCCCGTCTCGGCAAGACGCTGCGGGGGCGCGCGTCGCGCGTGGCAGTGTTGACTGCGGCCACGAGCGGAGCGAACGAGGTGCTCGCGGCGATCGCGCTGGTGTTGACCGCTGTCGCGGCAAAGGCGGGATGGTTCGGGTTGTCGGATGGAGGGCTGTTGCCGTTCATGGTGGCCTTCTTTCTGGCGTACAAGCCGCTGCGAGCGCTGTCAGAGGCGAGGATCGCGGATGCGCGGGCGAGGATCATGCTGGACAAGATGGGGCCGTTGCTCGAGCGCGACGTCGACGAGGACCACGACCACGACATCGACCACGACCTCGACAACGACAGCGACAACGACGAGCGCGGCGACGACGACGAGCGCGGCGACGACGGTTGGGGGGTTGGAGCTCTCGTTGTTCGGGATTTGATGGTGCGGGGGGCTTCGGCTCCTTTGTCTTTCGAGGTGCGGCCTGGGGAGCTCGTGGTGGTGGTGGGGCCCACTGGGGTTGGGAAGACGACCTTGCTTCGGACCTTGCTTGGACTGGAGAGCGCCGCGGGTGGGAGCATTGCTTTTGCGGGGCGGGAGATCTCGGGGGCTGCGGTGGGGCCTTCCGCTCGGCCTTTCTCGTTCGTTCCTCAGGACGCCCCCATCGTCGCTGACACGCTGTCCGAGAACGTGGCGCTTGGTGGTGGGCTCGATGCGCGCGGCTTGCTTGCGGCGCTGGGCGCGGAGCCTCTGTCCATCTTGCTCGGTGACGAGGAGCGGCTAGGACCTGGTGGGCGCGCGCTCTCTGGTGGTGAGCGGCAGCTTGTGTGCATGGCTCGTGCGTTCGCTTCGCGCTCGCCGATCGTCGTGCTGGACGAGCCCACGAGCGGACTGGACGCGACGGCGGAGCGCGCGGTGCTCGGCTTCCTCTCGAAGGAGAAGACGCGCAGACCGATCCTGATGGTCTCGCACAAGCCCGCGCCGATCGCGGCCGCGGATCGCATCGTCACTCTGGCTTGAACACCCGTGGTGCGCTCACGCGCGACGAGAGCAGCAGCCGCACGACCTGGAAGCGGTGGCCCCGGAACGGCTCGAGCAGCTCCACCATGCGCTCGTCGGTGCCGCGCGGCTTCCGTTCGAAGATCCACGCGACGAGGTGCGGCAGGTGCAGATCGCCCAGGGGCAACGCGTCCATGTCGCCCGCGCCAAAGCCCATCGTCATGTCGGTGGTCCACGGGCCGATGCCTCGCACGAAGAGAAGGCGCCTGCGCAGCTCCGCATGGGGAGTGAGCAGCGACAGGAAGCTGCGAAACTGCTCTTCCCGCGCGAGCTCCCGGATCGCGCGTGCTCTCTTCTTGTCCACGCCGACGCGCTCGATCTCCCACGTGGGCATCTTGGCCACGCGCGCCGCGCTCGGGAAGGACACGCCGAGCGGTGACTCCTCTCCGTGCAGCTTCGCGAGGGCCGTGTACTGCCGCGTGGCGTCGCGAAATGCGATGCGCTGCTGCAGGATCGAGGACACGCCGATCTCCCAGAGCCACGGCACCGGCAGCACGCGCAACCCGGGCGATGCGCGATGGAGCTTCGTCAGGAATGGGTGCGCAGGCGGCAGCTGCGGCCGCGGATGGCTGCGGTGGAGCGCCGCGAGCCACGCGTCGATCTCCTGCTGTTCGAACTCACCTTCGAGGCGGATGCGCACGCCCGCGCGCGTTCTCTTCAGCGTCACGCGCGCGAACCCCACACGCGTGGAGAACACCTTCACGAGCAGGTTCTCTTCCAGCGTCGCCGACGGATCGCCCGGGCCAACGCGCGACGAGAAGAACGTGCGACGGACGTCCAGCGCGCCGATCGCGAGCTCCTCCTCGAACACTCTACACTCCGTAGACCGGATACGCGCGAGGAGGCGGCTGCGGCGTCACCGCGACGAGCCGCTTGATGCCGAAGAAGAAGAGCCCCACGCCGAGCACCAGCGGCAGCACGCCGAAGAGCAGCGCCACGATGACGACCGCACCGGCGCTGGGAGCTTCGGCGCCGCCATCGTGGCTTGGTGATGCGATGAGCAGGACGGAGCCAAGCGTCATGAGCCCACCAAACGACGCGAGCACGAACCCGAGCCCGAGCATGAGCCACGACACGACGGCGCTCCCCGCTGACCGACCGTCCTGCACCTGCACGTGTGCAGACTGCATGCGCGGCTGCGTGGACGGATACGCCGGACCGCCCGCCTGCTGATTCACGGACGACGCGTAGGTCCAGACGGGCTGCTGCACGAAGCCTGCGAACCACGGAGGAGGAGGAGGAGGCATTCCCGCGTACCATGCTGCCCAGCGCGCCGAATGCCACACCTGCTGCTCCTTGCGAAGGCGCCCCGACAGGATGATGGCCCACGTGATCTCGCCGACGAGCGTCGCGAGCGTGACGAGAAGGAAGAGGCCAGCGAGGCCAGCGCTCTCCTTCGGGATGGGCTTCTCTGCGCTGAGCCGCGCGGCCGTGAGGAGCGGAGCGTCGTACGCACCGTGGAGCAGCATGGGAACGAGGAACCCAAGGACCATCAGCTTGGTGCGCTTGTGTGGCGTGAACTTCGCCTGGCCGACGAAGTAGCCCATCACCGCGCCCATGCTTGCGTGGCACGGCACTGCGGAGAGCGCGCGCATGATCGCCGCGCCGCCTCCGCCCTGGGTCACGTAGAGGATGTTCTCCAGCGTGGCGAAGCCGAGCGACGCAACGGCGCCATAGACGATGCCATCCATGGGCTCGTCGAACTCCTTGTGGCGCATGCAGAAGAGCGTGACGACGCCATACTTGAAGAGCTCCTCCGTGAAGCCCGCACAGAAGAACCCCTCGAGCGTCCCGTTCAGGAAGGGGTTCTCCACGTGCTTGATCGCGGCGTTGATGATGAGCTCGACGATCACGACCGGAATGACGATCGCCACGCCCAGTCCGAAGGTCGCCCAGACCACGCGCTGCGGCTCCGGGTACACGTCCCGCGAGTGGAAGAACCAGATGAGCAGCATCGAGGGGACGACCGCCGACACGAGCAGGAAGGGGACCACGAACGGAGCTTATCTGGCGCGGGGAGATGCGCTACTTTCGAATGCATGGCCTTTCGCCTCGTTCGCAGTCCGATCACAGCGCTCGCACTCATCCTTCTGCCGACGCTCTCCGCATGCGCGGGCTCGCCCGTCATGCAGGCCGCGGAGAAGGGCGACTACGCGACGATGCAGAAGGAGATCGGCGCGCGCCAGAAGGCTGGCTCGCTCGGTAACGACGAGGCACGCGAGCTCGCGGTGCTCGTGCTGAGGCACGAGGTCGATGTAGCCAAGGGCGACGACCTCGTGAAGCGCATTCGCGAGGCGCGCGCGTGCTCACCAGAGCTCCAGGCGACGCTCGAGAAGAAGATGACCACGCACGATGCCGGCGGCGCCGAGGCCGCGCTGGTGCTTTACGAAGACGGAAAGCTGGAGGGCGCCGAAGCACGCGAGCACGTGGATGCGCCGGATGAAGCATGGCGTACCGTCGGCGCCGCGGCGCTGGTGCGCGACATCGACAGCCCCAGGCGCCGGCAGGCCATCGTGGACCCCAGCCCGCGCGTGCGAAAGGCCGCTATTTCAGCCTCAGCGCTCGCTGGAGACCAGGGCGATGCGAACGTCCTGTTCGACACAGCGCGCGTGGATCCGGATCCGTACGTCCGCACGTACGCGCTGCGCTCGCTCGCGCTCCTGGGCGGTGATCGCGGACCGGACGCGAAGGAGAGTCGCATCGCGAACGAGATCACGCTTCGCTTCGTGGACCTGTGGAACGCGGGTGACGACGCGATCAAGGAGGACGTAGGTGGGCAGCTTGCCATCTCTCCTCTCTACGAGGCCGGTGGGCGCGAGCGCCTTCGCATGCTCATGGCTGAAGGCCACGGGGCGGGCGTGATAGCAGCTGCTGCGGCCGTGGCTCGCAGACCAGAGCCGACCGAAGCCCCGGACCGAGAGCTGCGCGGCACCGCCACCGGCATTCTCGTCCGGACCATCGAGACGGGTAGCAAGCGAGAGCGCTCACACGCGATCGCAACGGCCCCGCTCTTTCCCGAGATCGTGAAGGCGCTGGTGAAGGTGAAGGACGACGATGACATCGCCGTTCGCCTCGCGGTGCTATCGCGGCTCGCGAACGTGATCGCCGAGCGCACGTACGCCATCAAGGGCCTGGAGGCGCTCGCTGCGAAGAAGGACGACGAGGAGCTCTCGGCACGCGCGAAGCTCGCGCTCGCCAGCGCGGGTGACGCTCGCATCCAGGGCTGGATCGAGGAGGACCTGCAATCCGCGAACCCGATCATCCGCGTGGGCGCGGTCACGGCCCTTGCCGCCATGGGCAAGGCGGCGCGCGGCGCGGTCATCATGTCGGATGCAGACGCAAGCATCCGCACGCGCTCCGCATGCATGATCGCCGCGTCCGTTCGCATCCGTCACTGACGTCAGGGCGCCAAGGTCGGACTCGGAGTTGGCGTGAGCGAGCACTCCATCATGCACTCGAGCAGCGGGGTGCCACACCAGCCGCCGCCGTGTAGCCGGCCGCACTCTGCCTCACACGCGGCCTCCTGCGCCTTGGTGCGTGGGCGGTGTGCGTTCACCTTGGCGATGTGCGACGCCTGGGCGCGTGTGTTGTCGCACTGCCCTTCGCAGCTCCCTTCTGCGAGGTCTGCCTCGCGTGCGGGCAGCGTGTGGGCCACCCTCTTGCCGAGCTCCTCGCACGCGGCGTGACCGCGACGGGCGCGCACGCACGCACGAGCGGCGTCTTCGGTGGCCGTGTGGATTGTTGCCATGCGCCATGCGCGGCATTGTTCTTCGCATGCGAGAGAGAGGTGCGAAGCGGCGTCCTCCACGCTGACGCCGGGTCCGCCGACGCGCGGCAGTGAATCTACGCGGCCATCGATGCGCTTTGGATCCTGCTCGAGCGCGTAGTAGGCCTGGTAGTCCTCGGCGAACGGGCGGAAGAACGTCGGGTCGCACGCCCCGTCTCCGAACCACTGCGCGCCACACTCATGCAGGGTCGCGAGCATCTGCGCTGCGGCGGCGACCGCGGCGCGGTCGGCCCTCTCCTTCATCTCGGGTGTGTGCTCGGGGCCGACGCGTTTGGTGGGGACGCTCTCGATGACGATCTGTGCGGGTGGTGATGGCGCCGCAGGCTTCGTGGGGGCTTGCTGGTGGGCGCAGGCGGCGAGGAGCGTGGCGATCACGAGCGCGCTGGGGATGGTGCGCGCGGACTGGGGTCTTGAGATCTCCACGGCCATTCATACGAGCGTGGACTGGCGGAGCTTCCCGCGCAAGGTGCGGGGCGGGCACGGGCACGTTCACATACGTTCACGTTCACGTTTAATGGGGGATGGGATGGTACGGTTTGGGCGATGAAATTGTATTTCACGGATACTTCGCCGTTCGTTCGCAAGGTGCGGGTGGCGGCTGCGGAGCTTGGGATTTCGGAGCGATTGACGCTGGAGTTCTTGCGGCCGTCTCCGCTCAAGGCGGACCCGGTGCTCTCGAAGCTGAACCCGCTGTCGAAGATCCCTGCTCTCGTCCTCGACGACGGCACCACGCTGTTCGACTCGCCGGTCATCTGTGAGTACTTCGACACGCTCACGGAGCGGGCGCTCTGTCCGCGTTCGGGGCCCGCGCGATTCCGTGTATTGTGCATACAAGCGCTCACCGATGGAATCCTCGAGGCTTGCGTCAATGTCTTCTACGAGCACATGCACCGCCCGAAGGAGAGTCACTTCCAGCCGTTCCTCGATGGGCAGGCGGAGAAGGCGAACCAGGGGCTCGACGAGCTCGAGCGCCTGGCAAAGGACTTCGGAAAGGAGCCTGACCTGGCGCAGATCTGCGCGGCCGTGACGGTGGGCTGGCTCGAGTTCCGCAAGCCCATCGGCGACGTGCGCGCGAACCGGCCCACGCTCGCTGCCTTCTACGACACGTTTCAAAAGCGGCCCTCGATGACGTCGACAGCGCCACCGGCAGCGTAGTCCGGCGCCGAGAACACGTCTTCACGGGTGAGAACCGGACATCACGGCGATTCGCCGGAGCCTGTGGTTCACAAGGCTGGACACTGCAACGCCGCGCGACGAGAAGACGGCTACTTGAGGACGCGAGAGAGGGGAGAACGCGCGGAATGGCGGTTGCACTCGTGGGTGCATCCTTATGCGTTCCCGTGCCGTACGCGCAGTCCTGTCGGTCCTCGCCACTTGCCTCCTCTGCTCGGCAGAGGCCTCCGCGCAAGAGGATCGCCGCGTGCTGCCACCTGTGAAGAGGGTGGAGCGCGACGAGTCGTGGGTGTTCGTCGACCTGTACTCTCGCGCCGCGTTCACCGCGATGAGCGTGGGCGGGCTCGCCGACGGCGCATCCACCTTCGAGGTCGGCGTCGCGACGACGATCGCAACCGGTCGCGAATCCATGGTGCAGGGAATCTACGATGGGGAGCTCGCGATCGGCGGCGGCGACTCCGACCTGTCGGGCCTCGCGCGCATGTACGGATGGGTCGGGCTCTCGCCCGCCAGACGCGGCCCCGTGCGCCCGTTCCTTCGCGTGGGCACTGGCTTCGACTTCCGCGGCAACGACTACTACCTGCACTCGCACGCCGACATCCCCGCCGGCCAGCTGGGCTTCCGCTTGCTACGCAACGAGCTCACGTTCGACGCGGGCGCGTTCAGCGCCTACACGGGGACCGGCCGCTTCAACGTGGACGGCAACGAACGCAAGCTCGATGGCGCGCTTGCGTGGGGCGGGTTCATCGACGCGCGCAGCCAGGATCGCCAGTGGCCATTCCTTGGTCGCGCAGAGTTCCGCTCCTATGGCGACACGCTCGCAGCGCCCGGCGTGCGCGCATGGTCGCTGAAGGCGTGCCTGGTGCAGTGGGAGATCGCCGTCTTCTGTCTGGATGGGAACACGGCGTCCGGTGTGATCCGCGCGAGCGACGGCCCCCGAGAGTCCTGGGCGGTCGCCGGCGGTCTCACCGCGGGCATCGGCCTCTTCTCGCCGACCCGCGACCTGTGAGCCCTCGATCACAGCGTGATGACGGCGGCGCCCCACGTGAAGCCGCTGCCGAACGCCGCGAAGAGAACGTTGGAGCCGCGCTTGCAGCGACCTTCGCGCCACGCCTCCGAGAGGCCGAGGGGGATCGTCGCGGCGGTGGTGTTGCCGTACTTCTCGATGTTGGTGACGGTCTTCGACTCGGGAATGCCGAGCTTCTGACCCACGAACTGGTTGATTCGCAGGTTCGCCTGGTGCGGCACGAAGAGATCGATGTCCGCGGCCGTGACCTTTGCTGCATCCATCACGGAGCGCGCTACCTCGGGCATCTTCTCCGTGGCCCACCGGAAGACCTGCTTGCCGTTCATCGCAGGGAAGTGCTTGCCCTCGTCGATCATCTCCTTCGTGAGCCGCGGGTCGTATGCGCTCGCAGGTGCCTCGAGCCACAGCTCCTTCGCGCCGCTGCCGTCGGCGTGGATCTCCAGAGCCTTGAGCCCCTGCCCCGGCTCCTTCGCGGCGCCGATGATCGCCGCGCCTGCGCCATCGCCGAAGAGCACGGCCACGTCGCGCCCGCGATCGTTCAGCTCGATACCTGTAGAATGCACCTCTGCGCCGACCAGCAGCACGTGCTCGTACACGCCCGCGCGCACCCACGCGTCCGCCACGGACAGGCCGTACAGGAAGCCTGAGCACTGGTTTCGCACGTCCAGCGCCGGCACGCCCGGCAGCCCCAGCTTGTCACCGAGGAAGCAGCCAGAGCCCGGGAAATTGTGGTCCGGCGAGAGCGTCGCGAAGATGATCGCGTCGACGTCCTTCGCCGTGATCCCCGCGTGCTCGAGGGCCATCTTCGATGCAGGCAGAGCCAGGTCGCTGGCGCCGATCCCGGAGTGCTCGATGTAGCGGCGCTCCTTGATGCCGGAGCGCTGCACGATCCACTCATCCGAGGTGGTCATGAGCTTCGCGAGGTCGTTGTTGGTGACGACCTTGGACGGGACATGGTGACCAATACCCAGGATGGTGGACGCAAGGACCGACTTCATGACTTTCCTCATGGTTCCGGAACGCACCATCCGCAAGGAAAAAAGCTCGACGCAGGGCGGTAAGGCCGCATAGAAACGATCCCGCAATGATGCGAAAGATTCTCTTCGGGGCGGTTCTCTCTTTCTCACTCATGAGCACGGGGTGCCTGAAAAACATCCTCGTCGATGGCCAGATGAAGGGCAGCAGGGAAGGTTCGGGCGCGTTCGATACGCTCGGTGACTACGAGCTCGCGCGTGCGGCGCTGTCCTCGGGCATCGTGCAGTTCGAAGGTCTGCACGGCTTCCGCCCCGACAACGAGGACGGCTACATGCTCCTCATGAAGGGCTGGACTGGCTACGCGTACGGCTTTGCCCAGGACGACTACGAAGAGGCGCTGCTCACGGGCAACGAAGAGCTGATCGAGTACCACAAGAAGCGCGCGAAGATGGCATTCGACCGCGGCGTCTTCTACGGGCAGGAGGTCATCGCCAAACGCGCCGACGGCTTCACGGAAGCGAAGAAGAGCGAGCCCACCCTTCGCGCGTGGCTCGACGAGAACTTCAAGGACAAGGAGGACGCGTCCCTCCTCTTCTGGGCCGCGTACCCGTGGGTCGCGCGCGTCCAGCTGATGAAGGAGGAGTCGCAGTACGTCGGCGAGCTGTACATCGGCATCGCGCTGGTCGCGCACAGCCGCAAGCTCGATCCCGATGTAGAGAACTACAGCGCCACCACTGTCATGGCGGCGTACCACGCGCGCAACGTGAGCGCGGAGCCGGCGGACTCGAAGAAGCTCTTCGACGAGGTCCTCGTGAAGACTCAGCGCAAGCAGCTCCTCGTGCAGATCAACTACGCGCGCTCGTACGCATGCACCACGGCGAACAAGGATCTCTACGAGCAGCTCCTGAACGAGGTCCTCAACGCGGACGACCCCGACCCGAAATTCCGCCTGCAGAACGTGATGGCGAAGCGCCGCGCGAAGCGGTCACTCACCAAGACGTTCTACGAGGACTGCGGCTTCACGAGCGCTCCGATGGCGAAGCCGAAGGCGGAGTGACCGGCTCGCGCATCGCGCCAGGGCGCGCCTACCTTCGTCCGCCTCCGGGTCCGTCCTTCCACATGTGCTTCGCGTCCGGCACGACAGCGAGCTGCTCGCGGTCGCACAGCGTGTGCGCGGCGTCCGCCTTCATCGCGCCGCCCGCGCCTGCGTTGTAGAGGATGCGCTTCACGGGCGCAGGGTCCCCGGTGGGCGTGGTCCCCGTGGCGAGCACGCATGTGCCGAGCACCGCGCCCGTGCGGACGCACGGCCCCGCGCCGTAGGTGCCGTGCGCGGCGTCGCACTCGCTCTTGTCGGCCTGCAGCCACTCGACGCACGTGCGCGTGGACACGATGTCGCAGTGGTGATCCCAGGGACCTGCGCCCCCGACTGGCACCTGCGCGTTGACATTGGAGTTCGGCGTGGCCTTCGGTGCATCGGAGCTCGGGAGCGCGAGGGCCACGCTCGACGGCTCCGCGGATGCGGAAGAAGAGGCCGTGTCACCGCTGCTGGAGCTCTTGCTGCATGCGCTGGACGCGACGGCGATCCCGCCGACGACGATGACGGTGAGCGCAGTGATGAGGTTTGCGGAGAAGCGTTGGTGGCTCATGGTTCGAATACCTCGGCAGACACATCTGGTACCATAGGACCGTGCGTGACGGGCTCAGCGCGGCCCTCCCAGGCGCAGTCGACTTCGGAACGATGGGAACGATCTTCTGAAAGACGAATATTGCGCGCCCGTAAGGTTCCGCAAGGCTTCGAAAATGGGCCTGTTTTGGGGGGTATGCGGAAGATATCGGCTGCGATTCTTGTGAATGAGACTGGAGAAATCCCGGTCCAAGGGTACGGTTCCTTCCGTTGGGCGGAGATCCCTCCCATTGTGGGGTACTCTTCCCTCGTCTTCTCTGGAGGTTTGCATGCTTCGAAGGTTGCTCGTCGCGTTCGCGATCTTTGCCGCGGTCTTCGCCGCCGCAGGGAAAGTCAGCGCGGCCGATAAGGTCCTGAACATCGGGACGCTCGCCCCGCCGGACTCCAAGTGGGGTCACTACTTCAAGATGTGGTCGACCGCCGTCGACACCGAGACCCACGGCTCCGTGAACCTCAACTGGTACTGGAACGGGTCCCAGGGCGACGAGGCCGGCATGGTGAAGTTGATGCGCGACAAGCGCCTCGACGGCGCCGCCATCACGGCCACGGGCCTCGGCCACATCTACCCGCACATCATCGCGCTGCAGCTCATCGAGAGCTGGGAGAAGCTCGATCAGGTGCGCAACCGCATGCAGCCGAAGATCAACGAGGCCTTCGCGCGTGAGAACTTCCTCATCGTGGGCGTCGGCGATGTCGGCATCTCTCACATCATGTCGATCGGCGAGCCCATCAAGGTCCCGCAGGATCTCGTGAACAAGAAGACGTCGCACATCCTCGGCGATCCGATCAGCAAGGCGAACCTCGAGGCCATCCACGCGCGCACGCAGCCCGTGGAGGTCCCGCAGATCTTCCCGCAGCTCTCCAGCAAGCAGATCGAGGTCATCTCGGCGCCGTCGCTCGCGGCCGAGCAGCTGCAGTGGGCGAGCATCCTGAACGCCATCAACACCATGCCCACGGGCGTGTCGATCGGCGCGCTGATCTTCCACAACAAGGAAGGCACCACGTACTTCCAGCTCCCGCAGGACGCGAAGGATGCCATCAAGCGTACCGGTGAAAACACCGGCGGGCTCCTCACCACGAAGATCCGCAAGATGGACGCAGAGGCCTTCGAGCGCTTCAAGGCGCGCATGAAGGTCTACACCCCGGACGAGGCCGCCCTCGGCGAGTGGCGCAAGCACCGCGAAAACGTGAAGAAGGCGCTTCGTGGCACTGCCATCAACGCCGAGTTCTTCGACGCGGCCGTGAACTGAGCCACTGAACGGGACGTAGATTGTCCGAAGAGGACGACAGCAAGCGCCTCCGCGATGCGATGCATCCGGAGGCGTTTCGTCGTTCAGGACACGCGCTCATCGACCAGCTCGCGGCGCACCTCGCGCGCGCGCACGAGCGCACGGTGGTCGTGTCACCGAGCCCCGCGCCGGACGAGCTCTGCGTGCGCTACCCGGCGACGTTCCCGATGGAGCCGGCGACCGAGGCGGAGACGCGTGCATTCTACACGCGTGTGCTCGACGACAGCACGCAGCTCCACAGCCCACGTTTTCTCGGACATCAGGTGAGCGCGCCGCTTCCGGAGGCCGTGCTGCTCGAGACCCTTTCCGCGTTCCTCAACAACGGCACTGGCGTCTTCGAGATGGGCCCGGCGTCGAACGCGATGGAGCGCAGCGTGCTCGGGTTCCTGGCGCAGAAGCTCGGACTGCCGCAAGGCAGCGGCGGCCTGCTCACGTCCGGCGGCTCGCTCGGCAACCTGACCGCGCTCCTGGCGATGCGGCAAGCGCGCGCCGGACACGATGCATGGACCCTCGGCACGTCGCCCGACCTCTGCGTGCTCGCGAGCGAGGAGACCCACTACTCCGTCGCGCGCGCAGTACAGATCCTGGGCTGGGGCAAGAAGGGCGTGTGGCCGGTGCCTTCGGACGCCGCGTATCGGATGGACGTGGCGGCGCTGGGACCTGCGCTCGTGGCCGCGCGCGCAGCGGGCCGTCATGTGCTCGGCGTGGTCGCCTGTGCGGGCTCCACCGCGACGGGAGCATTCGATCCGCTCGCCGGGATCGCGGACTTCTGCGCGCGCGAGGACCTGTGGCTGCACGTGGACGGCGCGCACGGGGCGTCCGTCGCCATGTCGCGGAGGCATCGCGGAATGCTCGTCGGCATCGAGCGCGCGGACTCGGTCGTGTGGGACGCGCACAAGATGATGATGCTGCCTGCGCTCGTCACCGCCGTGCTCTTTCGGAGCGAGGCACACGCACCCGCGGCGTTCGCGCAGGAGGAGAGCTACCTGTTCGACGGCAAGGGCGCGAACTGGTGGGACTCCGGGCTGCGCACGGTGGAGTGCACGAAGCGCATGATGAGCGCGGAGCTCTATGGAGCGCTCTACCTGCGAGGCACGCGCGTGTTCGAGGACCACATCGATCGCACGTTCGCGCTCGCGCAGTCACTCGCGACGCGCATCACGAACAGCCCTGATTTTCAGCTCGCCATCGCACCGGACTGCAACATCGTGTGCTTCCGTCACGTGCCGTCGGGGCCTCCTCTCTCCGCGGAACGACTCGAGGCGCTGCAGGGTGAGCTGCGCGTGCGCATCCGCGAGCAGGGCGAGCTCTACATCGTGCAGACGCGACTGCGCGGGCGCCTCCACCTCCGCGTCACGATCATGAACGGGCTCACCAAGGAGGCCGATCTGGACGCGCTCCTCGATGCGATACGCGCCGCGGCCCGTAAGCTCCTGGAATGACGCCGCGCGCGTTTCAGGCTTCTTTTCTGGTCCGCGCAGACATGACCACGGTACGCTGCTCGCCAGATGGCGGACAAGAAGGACGACGACAAGGCTAACGAGAAGAAGGTCGAGCCGAAGGTCGAGGCGAAGGTCGAGAAAAGTGCGAAGTCGGACGACGACGTCGAAGCAAAGCCATCCCCCAAGATCGACGAAAAGGCGGACGCAAAAGTCCTGGAGAAGGGAGAAGAGAAGTCTTCTCCCTGGCCGAGCAAGCGGAAGAGTGACGTTCCTCCGAAGCCTGAAGAGAAGCCGGCGCCCGCAAACAATGGCGAGTGGCCGAAGGCGGCGTGGGGCGAGAAGCTCTTCGCGTTCGACAAGAAGTGGACGAAGCTCGAGGCGCGTCTTCTGTGGTGGGTGCTTGCGGCGGAGATCTTCGCGCTCGTGTTCACCGTGTTCATCGGCGGTCTTGCGACGGATCCGGGCGGCGGTGCGCAGAGCGGCATCGTGCTGCGGTCGGTGCTCGGCGCGACGGTGTTCGGGCTGATCGCGAACCGCGCGATGCGCGGCAAGGAGCGGCGCGAGGTCGTCGTGATCGTCGCGGTGGTTGTGGGCGTCGTCCTCGGGCCGAAGTGGGCCGGGTGGGGCGTGTCGTACTTCGGCAACATCCGCAACTGGTTGCAGAATGCATCTGTTTTGCTTCTGGTGGGCGGCGTGAGCCAGCTCGCGAAGCGCCTCACGCTGTGGCTCGCGCTCCTTGGCGCCAGCGTGGCAACGGCGCAGGGAAAGCACATCAACGTCGACGTGGTGATGCGCTTCCTGTCGCCAAAGGCACGCGTTCCGGTCGCGGTCATCGGCTGGGTCGGCGCGGGGCTCGTCTCGTTCGCGGCCGTGTTCGCGTTCTTCGATGAGCTCGCGATCGCGGACTACAAGGCGCACGACACCAAGCCGTGCGCCGCGGACCAGCTGAAGACGTGCGAGACCACGGAGATGGAGCGCATGTCCGAGATGAGCCACATCATCGGCCGCGATCTCTTCCTGCTCGGTCGTCAGGCGTCGCTCGACGTGCGCGCGTTACCCAAGATCGTGAGCGGCGTCCGCTACGACGATTGGCTCACCGCCAAGGAGTGGAACGAGTGGATGAAGGGCGGCAGCTGGGAGCAGTACTACCCCAAGGCCGACATCGACGGCCTCCAGATGCCGGAGGACGGCGACGCAAAGCGCTCTCCCGCCGTCGTGGTGCCGGGCGCCGTGGAGAAGCCCGAAGAGCTGCTCATGCGGGAGCTCGACCTGATCGTGCCGTTCGGCCTCCTCATGATCTCTCTGCGCTTCATCCTGCGCGGCCTGCTCGCGCTGTCCGGATGGATCAAGGTGGACCCGAACGCGGCCCACGCTGACGATCACGATGACGAGGACGACGAGAAGGACAAGAAGGACAAGCCCGTCGCCGCCAAGACCAAGGCCGAAGGAGGTGCAGCGTGAGCAACGTTGCTTCTCCCGCCCCGAGCGCAGAGCCCACCGCGAAGGCAAAGCGCGCGGGTCTCGGCATTGCCACGCTGCTGATCATCGTGTCGGGTTGGTTCGGTGGTCCCATCGCCGCGATCGTCGTCCTGTTCGCCGTGCTCGGCGCGCCGCTCTTCGCCATCCTCGGCGGAACGAGCGAGCTCCTCTGGCTGAATCACCCGCGTGAGCAGCTGCGCCACCTGCACGAGATGGCGCCGGAGGTGCTCTCTTCGCACTTCGCGGGCTCGCCGATCATCACCACCATTCCGCTCTTCACCTTCACCGGCTATCTCATGGCCGAGTCGAAGACGCCGATGCGCCTCGTGCGCACCGCCACCGCGTGGGTCGGCTGGATGCCTGGCGGCCTCGCGATCGTATGCGTCGTCGCCAGCGCCGTCTTCACGCTCTTCACTGGCGGCAGCGGTGTCACCATCATCGCCGTCGGCGGCCTCCTCTATCCGGCGCTCCGCAAGGAAGGCTACAGCGAGAAGTTCTCACTTGGCCTCGTCACGACCGGCGGCTCCGTCGGTTTGCTCCTTCCGTACTCGCTGCCGTTGCTGGTGTTCGCGCTCGTCAGCGGGTTGGATTTCAACCTCGCGTTCAAGGCGGTGCTCGCGCCCGGCGCGCTGGTCGTGCTGATGCTCGCGGCGTACTCGATGTACGTCGGCATCAAGGAGAAGGTGCCGCGGACCCCGTTCAATCCAAAGGAGGCGTTCCTCGCGCTCTGGGATTTCAAGTGGGAGCTCGGCATTCCCGTCATCCTCGTGGTGGGCCTCAAGACGGGCCTCGCGCAGATCGACGAGTGCGCCGGATTGGTTGCACTCTACACGCTTATCGTGGAGGTCTACGTCTACAAAGACCTCAAGCTGAAGAAGGACATCGTCCGCATCGCGAAGACCAGCATGGCGCTCGCGGGCGCGGTCATCCTGATCCTTGCGATGGCGAACGCGCTCATCTCCTACGTCATCCAGGAGAGCATCCCGCAGAAGACGCTCGACTTCATGCTGAGCCTCGGCCTCGACAAGGCGTGGCAGTTCCTCATCGTGATGAACATCTTCCTGCTCATCCTGGGCATGATCATGGACGGCTTCTCCGCCATCCTCGTGGCCGTTCCGCTGGTGTTGCCGTTCGCGGCGCACTTCGGGCTGGGACCGTTCCACATGGCCATCATGTTCGTGCTGAACCTGGAGCTCGCGTTCTGCTGCCCGCCGCTTGGGCTCAACATCTTCATCAGTAGCTTCCGGTTCAACAGGCCTGTGGTGAGCCTCTACAAGGTGGTGCTGCCGTTCGCAGGCATCCTTGCGTTCTCACTCTTGCTGGTGACCTACATACCGAAGATCAGCAACGTGCTCGTGCTCGACGACATCGAGCAGAAGCGCATCGACGCGGAGAAGCTCGGTCAGGCGCCGCGCGAGGCATGGCTGCTCGAGTGCGTGCAAGCCGACCGCGCGAACCCGCGTCCGTGCTCCGAAGAGGACAAGAAAAAATATCCGAACGGAATGGCGGGCCCGCGCCCCGCGAACACGACGCAGGAGATCAAGCCGCTCGCCGCGCCCGACGCAGGCGTGGACGAGGACGACGACATGGCGGCGATCATGGGCCACAAGCCCGAAGGCGGAGCGCACGAAGCCGGCAAGTCCGGAGACGAAGACGACGACATGAGCCTCATTCTGGGCAAGAAGGAAGGCGGCGCCGCGATCGCTCCTCCGCCTCCCACCCCGAAGGAAGAGTCGGACGAAGACGACATGAAGGCCATCATGGGAAAGAAAGACGGCGGCTAAGACCGCCTGTCATCCAAACGGGTGAGTCCGCCTTTGCGGGAACTTTCCCGCGCGCGCGCTTTCCATCTCTGCATCATGGAGACCCGTACGACGTCTGCTTCGCCTGCTCGCGAGCCAGGCCGCCTCACTGCGATGATGCGCGCCGCGCACATCCCCTCCCTTCCGCGCGTGCTGCGCGTCGGCCTCGTTCTCGGAGGCAAGGTGACCCGCGAGCACACGTGTGAGTCGTTCCCCGTCACGCTCGGCGGCGACGAAGGCGCGAGCCTTGTCATCCGCGGAATGCGCGGCAGGCACACGCTCTTCGCGATGACCAACGGCGTGCTCGCGCTCTGTCTCCTGCCGGGAATGAGCGGGCGCATGGTGACGGAGCTGGGCCTCACGGACCTGGGCTCACTCGCGGGTGACAGCGCGCGCCTGCCGGTGTCCACACACGCGCGCGGCCGCATCGACTTCGAGGGAACGCGTATCCTGTTTCAGTTCGTGGAGCGCGCCATCCCCTCCGCCACCCCGCGCCTGCCGCTCGCCGTGAAGACGGGTCCGCGGGTCGACTGGACGCTCGCGATGATCTGCGCGATGAGCTTCCTGCTTCATTTCGGCTTCCTCGGCGCGATGTACTCGGACTGGGCGGATCCGATCGTGCGTGATGATCTGATGGTCGGCACGCTGGTTGACATGGATCGCCTGCCCCAGAGCCCGACGGTCGAGGTGCCAGACGACCCGCAGAAGCCCGCGCCTTCGACGGACGCGAAGCACCTGGATGCGCAGAAGCCCAATCCGAAGACCAGCAGCGACGCAAGTCACACCGCGCAGAACCCCGGCCAACCGGCGAGCAACTCGAAGAGCGATCCTTCGCTGATGGCAAGCCGCGCGGACGGCATGATGATGGCCATCCTCACCGCACAATCGGAGAGCGCGCCTTCGACGGAGCTCGCGCTGCGTCGCTCGGAGATCCCCGCGATCGATCTCGGCAAGGCAGACGGCAACGTGCGCGCCGACAACAGCGAGCTCACGTTCCACTCGCAGGTGCCCATCGCCCCAGGCCAGAAGCACGACCTCACGACGCTTGGTGATACGCACGCCACCGCCGTCAACACCACACCGGGCCAGCCGCGCGACGTCGCCGTCCCCTTCACGATGGACCTGCCGCCCTCATTCTCGACCGTGCGCGTCTCCAACGCCGACCGCGTCATCGCAGAGCTGCGTCCCAAGTTCCGCAAGTGCTACACGGACGGCCTGGCAAAGGACTCCTCGCAGCAAGGCGCGCTCACCGTCCGCGTCAAGATCGCGCCCACCGGCGAGGTCGCCGGCGTCACCATCCAATCCAACACGGGCCTCTCACCCGAGGTCGCCGCCTGCGTGAGCAAGCGCCTGCAAAACGCCCAGTTCGACGCGCCAGGCGGCACCGGATCCAACCTCGACGTCCCCGTAAAATTCGTCCACCAGTGACCTGTGACTACAGAAGGATCTTCTTCCAGGTTCCCATCCGGAACTTTGCTGTCATCACGACGGCGGCGGTGCAGATGTAGACGGCGGCGCCCATCCACATTCCCATGAGCCCCTGGTTCATCAAGAGCGCCAGCACGTAGGCGATCGGGACCAGCACGAAAAATACGAGCAGGAACTGCGCGATCGCCACGAAGGTCGGTGTCCCCGCTCCGAAGAGCGCCTCCGTGAGGATCATCGCGACCGCGATGACGGGCGTGAGGACACCCATGAGGCGCATCGGCCCCATCATCGCGTCCTTCACCGCATCCGAGTGCGAGATGACGCCGACGATCTGCGGCGTGAAGAGCACGCCCTCGCACAGACCGACGACGCCAAACACGACCAGCCCGAGCCGCACGCTCGCCCAGCCGAACTTCTGCGCCTCCTCGGGGAGCTTTGCGCCCAGGCTCTGCGCGACGAGCGTCGCGGTCGCCGTGCCGAACGCGATGCATGCCGTGAACGTGAGCTTCATCAGCGCGACGATGTTCGTGGTCGCCGCGCCGTTCACCGCCTCCGACATCGCGGTGGCAGCGACGCCGTGCAGCGCGGCCTTGTCCAGGCGTCCAGCGACGCTCGAGAACATGCCGAAGCCGAGCATCATGACGATGGTCGCGAACCCCGCCGGGATGCTGAGCTTCAGGATGTCCCACGTCAGCGCGCGAGAGAGGTTCGCGAGCCGCAGCGGCTGGAAGCGCTTCCGCTCACGCGACGCGAAGAAGAGCATGATGCCGAGGCCGATCCACGTTGCGACGAGCGCCGAGAGCCCAGCGCCCGGAGCGCCCATGCGAGGCGCACCGAAGTGTCCGAAGATGAACGTGTAGCAGAGGATGACGTTCACCACGTTCATCAGGAGCGACGCGACGAAATGCACGTACGTCTTGCTGATGCCGTCGAAGAAGGACTTCACCGCCATCGTCATGGACATGGAGACCACGCCGAGCAGCCGGTAGCGCGAGTACTCGTACGCGATCGCCTGCGCCTCCGGGTTGCTCGGGATCATCGCGTTGATGAGCTTCTTGATCGTGAACGCGCCGACGATCGAGAAGGCGACTCCTGCGACCAGGCAGAAGAACGCGGAGTTCGCGAGCACCTTGCCGGCCGCTTCGTTGTCGTGCTCCGCATAGCGCCGACCCACGAGCGCCTGCGTGCCCACGCTGATGGCGGAGAGCGAGCCGCCGAAGAGCCACACGATGATGAGCGAGGGCAAGAGCGCGGCCTGCGCGTTCGAGGACTCCGGGTACGGCAGATGAGAGAAGAAGACGACGTCGATCTCGTTCACCGCGCTCTGGAAGAGCATCGCGAACACCGTCGGCGCCGCGAGGCTCAGGATCGTCCAGTAGGGAGGGCCCTTGAGGACGCCGAGATCGACCTTGCCGTGGGTAGCCGTGGCTGACGCCATCTTGAAACGGTAAGTAGCTATTCCAGGTTCGCCACGATGACAAGCAACCCGTGCCGTTTTTGGGGTGCCGTCGCAGGGGCCTCGTGGCTGCGCCGCAGGTAGATTAGGCTTCGGCGCGTGACCTGGAACAAACACCACCTCGCCCCAGTTGTCTGGCTTGTCCGGCTTGTCCGGCTTGTCCGGCTTGTCTGCTTTGTCTGCCTTGTCTGCCCCTCACTCTTGCACTGCGGCGTCTTCGTCCAGCAGAAGGAGTACGACACGCTCGCGGAGCGCACCGCGCAGATGGAGAAGCGCGCGGCCGCGGACCGGGCAGAGATGGCGGCGTTGCGAGCGGATCTCACCGCGTCGCGCGAACGAATGGAGAACGCGCTGCGCGCCAACGCGGAGAACGGCAGCGAGGTCTTCACCTCCAAGCAGCGCATCAACGAGGTCGCCGGACACCTGGACGAGGTCGCTCACGGCGTGGAGGAGACGAAGCGGGATCTCGCGGCGTCACGCACGGAGCTCTCCACCAAGCTCGACGAGCTGAAGAAGCAGATCCCCGCGGCGGTACCGCCCGCGCCCGCCGTGCCCGTCCCGCTCGCGATCCCGCAGGACAAGGCCGCGCACCTCACCGCGCTCACGGAGGCGAAGGTCAAGAAGGACTACGCAGCGGTGCGCATCCTGGGCCCGGAGTATTTGAATCGCTACCCGCGCGACGACAGCGCCGACCTGGCGCTCTTCATGGTGGCGGAGTCGGACCGCGAGGACAGCCGGCCCGCGTCCGCGCTCGGCCACTACAACCGCTTGCTGAAGCTCTTTCCGCGCTCACGCCTGCTGGACAAGGCGCTCTACGGCATGGGCGAGGCATACCTCACCATGCACGACTGCGGGAACGCCAAGCTCGCATACCAGTCATGCGAGACGCGCTTCCGCCGGGACAAGATCGGTCAGGACGCGAAGGCGAAGCTGGACCTGATCACGAAAGCTCCGCCTGGCTTGTGCGCGCCGGAGTGACATGACCGCCAGCCGATGACGGAACGGGCGTGGAGAGCGCCGGCGACGTGCCGAGCACACGCAGCTTCTCCGCGATGATCAGCTCACGCACGTGCTCACGCAGCGCGGCCACGTCTTCACCGAACTGCGCGACGGGCACTGGCTCCATCACGGACACGTGGCAGTCCGCGCTCTTCTCGAGCAGGAAGCCGTGCTTGGGGAGCGTGCGCGCGGTGCCCGTGAGCGCGAGCGGGATGACCGGCACCTGCATCTTGATCGCGAGCTTGAACGCTCCGTCCTTGAACGCCTTCACGTTGCCGTCGTCGGAGCGCGTGCCTTCGGGGAAGAGCAGAACGGGGACGCCGCGGCGCAGCCATGTCTCGCACTCCGCCATCATCTTGGCGATGCTCTCCGGGTTGCCACGAACGAGCGGGACGTAGCGGTTCAGGCTCATGTTCCAGCCCAGGAACGGCATCTTGAAGACGCTCGCCTTGCTGACCCACTTGAACGGGCGATAGAGACCGAAGAGGACGAGCACGTCTCCGAGGGACTCGTGGTTCGACACGATCACCGCAGGCCCGGTCCACGGGATGCGCGAGCGGTTCGACACGCGGAGACGCCACCGCGGATTGCAGTAGAAATAGAGCTGCGCCCAGAAGCACGAGAACAGGTGCTGCGCGCGGCCATTCCGATCGAACGGCAACGTCACGACGAAGAGCACGAGCCCGATGCAGAACATCACCACGCACGTGGTGCAGAAGAAGAGCCAGAACGCGACGCTGTAGAGAGTTCGCATGGGCGGCGACGCTGTTCCTACGCCGGGGAAGCCCCGAAGGCCACCCGTTCAGTGCTCTTTTTCGGGCTTGTGTCGTTACGTCTGCCCGATATTTTTCCTTTGAGACGTGGCGAACGGCCCCCTGTGCGCTACAGCACAGCCGCGATGCTCGGGCGGAACACATGGGGACGGGGCGCCTTTGCGCTCCTGGGGATGGCCGTGGCCGCAGGCTGCGCGACGGGTGACACCGCCACGGATGCCGTCAACACCGACGGTGTGCTCCCGGGCGATCAAGACGGCGGCGGAGCAGGTGCTGCTGGTGACGGTGGCGGTGCGGGTGCCGGCGGCGAAGGCGGCGCGATGAAGGGCGACGGCGGCTGCATGCCATCTGCCGTGGCCGATCCGCTCGACAACAATTTCGTGGACGAGAACTGCGACGGCACCGACGGCGTGGCCAGCGAGTGCTTGTTCGTGTCCTCGACCCTCGGCAACGACCAGAGCGGGTCGGGTGATCGCAAGGCCCCGTTCAAGAGCATCGGCGCTGCCATCGCGTACTCCGTGCTGCTCTCCAAGCCGCATCCCCTCTGCGTGTCCGCCGAGACCTACTCGGAGAACGTCACCCTTCCCTCTGGCATCAGCCTCTACGGTGGCTTCGATCAGAAGGACCCGCAGTGGAAGCGCACCGCGGCGGCCGTGACCACCATCGCCGCCACCGACACGACCGGCGCGAACGCTGGCACTGGCATCTTGCTCGCTCATGTCGACGCAGAGACCCACATCGAGGACGTCACGCTCCAGGTCTCGCTACCGCAGTCCGCAAAGGATGGCGCCAGTGTCTACGGCATCCGCGTCCTCGCGGGTACGGCTGCACTATATGTAAGATACAATCATTTCGTGATCGGCTTCGGCCACGATGGGAGCGACGGCGCGGACGGCGTTGCGCTCGTGGGTCGCGCGTTCGGCGGGCAACAAGGCGGCTCCTCGTGCGGCAGCTGCGGCAGCGGTGGCTACGGCGCTCCGCAGCCTTCGTGCAACAACCCTGGTGGCTCGGGTGGCCCTGGCGCGGTGGACACGAACAACACCGGTGGCAGCGGCAACATCGGCGCGCTTGGCGCATCGTATCCTGCCCTTGGTGGCGGTGGTGGTGGCGGCGGTGGCACGTCGTGCCTCTCGTCAGGCAATGCCGGCGGCGGCACGGGTGGCGTCAGCGGCGTGAACGGCGCGAACGCAACCACGGGTGGCACGGGCGGCGCCGCGCTGGGCGTCATTGCAAACGGGCTCTACGTCCCTGCGGGCGGCACTGGCGGAGCAGACGGCGTGAACGGCGGCGGCGGTGGTGGTGGCGGTGGCGGTGGCGGCACCGCGACGGGCTGGCCATTCTGCGATGCAAGCGGCGGCGCGGGCGGCGGCTCTGGTGGCTGCGGCGGCGCTGCAGGCAAATCCGGCGGCGGTGGCAAGGGCGGCGGCGGTAGCTTCGGCGTGTTCGCGCTCGGCGGAAACCTGGTCGTGGACGCAAACGCGTTCGCTGTCGGACGTGGTGGCGCTGGCGGCAAGGGCGGCAAGAGCAGCACGGGCCAGCAAGGCGGCGGCGGCGGGCCTGCGGGACCGCACAACGGTGGCGCAGGTGGCAACGGCGCAAACGGCGGCGACGGCGGCAACGGCGGCAACGGCACCGCGGGTGGCGGCGGGACCGGTGGTCCGTCTGCGTTCGTCGCAACACCGGGCAACGTGGTCGTGAAGGAATCGAACAGCATGGGCGCGCGCGGCGGTGGCGGCGCAGGCGGCCTGGGCGGCGTCGGCACGGTGTCGGGCGCACCGGGCGCGGTCGGCAAGGACGCTCCGGTCCTCAGCTTCAACTGAGCACGCGGCCTCGACGGCCTTGACGGCCTCGACGGTTACCCGGCCGGGGTGCGCGCCGTGGCCGAGACCCCGGTGTTCTCATCCACGTAGACGGCGCCACCGCAGACCGTGACGGCGTAGTGCGGAAGCGGCGTTTGCGCAGGTCCCTGGAGGACCGCGCCGTTGCCGTCGAACTTGGAGCCGTGGCAAGCGCAGAACGTGGAGCCGTCCGCGATGGGCGCGTTCACGAGGCAACCGGAATGCGTGCAGATTGCACTGAATGCGAAGAAGCCCATCGCGTCCTGCGCGATGATGTAGCTGTTCTTCTTCTTCCACGTACCCAGCGGATAGCTGGCGACGGTCCCTTCGTTCGTGCCGGCGGGCGTGACGGCGCATGCGGTACCGCCCTCCTCCGCGCCTGCGTCGCTCGCGCTACCGCCGCCGTCTGACTCCACGTGCGCGACGGTCGTGGAGCTGCATGCCGCAGCGGTCAGGCCGGCGAGCGCGCCGAGTATTTGCCGGCGGGTCATGCACGCGTCGGGCGGGCATTCGGTGGACGAGGCAAAGGGAAGCTTTCGCATGGAAGGGATCTCCTCCGCCGGAGCGTACCTCAGCGCGACGCGCGGGCCGAGCCCACATGATAGGATGCTTCAAATGCAGACCTGGCTCCGTGCATTGCTTGCCGCGACCACCATCGGAGCGGGTACGGGCGCCGTGCTCTCCGCGTGCAGCAACGGCGAGTCCAGCGTGGGTGATGCGACGGGCGACGCCGGCAAGAGCGAGGGCGGCGGGCTGGTGGATTCTGGGACCGACCCCACGACGGACGGCGGAAACACGCAGGGCGTGGATGGCAGCTTCGACATCTGCGTCAAGACGGCGGGATACGAGATTGGCTGTGGGCGCGTGGCGGACCTCACGTGCGGCGACGCGGGCTTCGCTGCGTGGTGCGCTCTCAACGACGTGGCGATCAACAGCCAGCAGTTCGATCGCGCGGAGCTCGCCTGCCTCACCCAGGCCAACTGCGATGCGAAGAAGCGCCACGACTGCGACTACCGCGCGTACAACAACGCCACGCTCGATCAAGCGCAGACGGACCTTCTCCTCGCCTACTGCAACACGTGCGAGCCCGCTGACGTGTCAGGCTGCACGGTTCGACAGGCCTTCTACAATCCCGACGCGGGGCCGGACAGCGTGAGTGACACATTCATTGCCGTCACCGAGCTGTCAGACGCACTCGTCGGTCAGATCAAGCAGAAGTGCACGGGCGTCGCGCTGGACGCAGGCGCGGACGCGAGCACGGACGCCGGCATCACCGCCTGCGCGAAGGCGTTCTCCAATTGCTCGGGCGGCATCTTCGTGGACGCGCTGCCCAACTGCCCGAAGTGAGTCAGAACTGGGTGTCGTCGGGCTTCTTGGGCTTTGCGCCCTTGTCGTCCTTCGAGTGACCGTGCTGACGGCGTGACTCGTGCGGGTGTGCGGGGCGAATGTGCTCGCGAATGGTCGCGCGATCGAGGCCCTTCGGCGGCGACGGCTCGCGCGGATGCACGGTCTCCGCGCCCGTTGCATTGCTGTCGTCGTTGGCGACCGTGTCGGCCGGCGCGGGTGCCCCCGGAGCTCCGGTGGAGGGCGGGGCCGCAGGCACGATGTCAGCAGCGGGCGCGGGCTCCTTCGACGCGGTGTCGTCCGCATGCGCGGGGGCCTCGTTCCTGGGCGCCGTGGGCAGCGAGTCCACGGACACGGTCGGGATCTCGGCGGGATGGGCGTGTCCGTATTGCTTGTATCCTGCACTTAGCAAGACAGCGCATGCGCTCGCCGTGACCAGCGCGGCGATGCGACGCGCGCGCGTCCTCCGCTTCTCGGGCGCGAGCAACGCATCTTCCAGTGCCTTCTTCATCTCCAGCGCGTGCGAGAAGCGCGTGCTCGGAGACTTGCGGATCGCGCGCATGATCACGGCCTCGACCGCCACCGGGATGTCCTGTCCGCCCGGACGAACGCGCGGCGGAACGGGCGTCTCGCGCAGCTGCCTCCCCATGACGACGACGCTCGAGCCGCCATCGAACGGCGGGGCGCCCGTCGTGAGCTCGTAGAGCACGCAGCCCAGCGCGTAGATGTCGCAACGGCAGTCCACGGTCTCGCCCGCGACTTGCTCGGGCGCCATGTACTCGGGAGTGCCGAACACGGCGAAGCCCTTCTGCCGCTCGTTCTTGCCCTCTTCTGCAGCGCTTTCACCGGTGGCCATGGCCACGCCGAAGTCGAGGAGCTTCAGCTGCCCCGCCTCCGTGATGAAGAGGTTCTGCGGCTTCAGATCGCGGTGAACGATGCCCGCGGCGTGCGCGACCATGAGCGCGCGCAGCACGTCGATGCCGATCTTCGCGGCCTTCTGCCA
>JANXLV010000123.1 GCA_025355005.1 Myxococcales bacterium
CGCTCGGCCGTAAGAACTTTCTCTTCGTCCACAGCGAGGAGGCAGGCAAGGAGCTCGCGCTCCTCTACTCACTCGTGATCTCCTGCTCGCGTGTTGGCGTGAACCCCGTCGACTACATCTCCGATGTCCTCGACCGCATCGACAAGATGACCGAGCCCGACGAGATCGCTGCGCTACTTCCACATCGCTGGAAGCCGCCGCCGGAGCCCGCTGACGCAGTCGATTTCGACCCGTAGCGCCCGATTCACGCACCCATCGACGTCAAGATTGGTTGGCGTCGAGCCCCACGCGCACGGCCCAGCCGCCCTGAGGGCAGTTCTTTCCGGCTGCCTCTGCATCTGTTCTCACGAGCGGGTTGCCCCCGCTCCCGCTGGCGCCGTTAGCCCCGTTGACGCCGTTCGCTCCGTTGGACCCACTTGCCCCGTCGCCACCGGAAGGACCTCCACACGCGAGCAAGGAAGCCAGCAGCACAGCAACGGCCGCGATTCGGACCCGCTCCATCCCCATCAGTGCAATGTCGCACGCTACAGGACGAGGAGCATGGGCGAACCGCGGATGATTGGGCGTTCAGTGAGCCGCGTACCATCGGTCGTCCCTGTTGAAGGCCGAGTTGCCCGCCTTGACTGACCACGATCCAGCGAATAGGTTTCCGCGCCCATGGCCACGGCCTACGCAAAGCACATGGCGCGAAACGCCGTCATTCCTGCCCTTCACGGGGCGGGTGTGCTGCGCGTGCTGCATGCGTTGAAGACGCGGGATCGAACGGTCTCGCTCGCGTTCCACGACACCGACCGCGCGACGTTCACAAAGCAGGCGGAGTTTCTCGTCGAGCACGCCGAGATCATCGATATCGAGACGTTCCTCGCGCGATCGCGGGTCCCCCGAGGCAAGCCGCTGGTCACGCTGACGTTCGACGACGGTTACCGGACGTTCGTCACGGATGTCGTTCCGGTGCTCAAGCAGCACGGAATTCCCGCCACGTGGTTCATCCCGACGATGTTCGTGGATTCCGACGACGTGTTCTGGTTCAGCCGCCTCCAGTGCGCGGTCACGCACACGAAGCGCACGGAGATCGACGTCGCTGGAAAGCTCGTGCCGATCCGGCCGTGGAACCGGGGCATCGTCTACGCCGCCCTGAGCCGGGCCGTGAAGAAAGCATCTGAGGACCAGAAGCAACAGTTGCTCGCAGACCTCCTCGGCCAGCTGGGGCAACCGCCGGACTCGGCGATCGACGCATTCCGGATCGTCTCCTCCAAGCAGCTCGGAGACCTCTCGCGCGATCCCGTGGCCGCAAAGCTAATCACGGTCGGCAGCCACACGCATACGCATCCCCAGATGTCCCAGCTCGATGACGCGGCGCTCGACTACGAGCTCACGCACTCGAAAGAGCTGCTAGAGCGATGGACGGGACGCCCGGTCCGGCACTTCGCCTATCCCAGCGGGGACTACGACGACCGCATTTTGAATGCGATGGAGCGCAACGGCTACCAATCGTCGTGGACGACGGAGCCGCGTTTCACTTCCGAGAGTGACGCGCCCCACCAGATGCCCCGGGTGTCTGTGGATGCAGGGACCATCGGACTCCTCTCGGCCCAGATCACGCTTGCAGGAAAGGAAAGAGCAATGCCGCAGCCAGCCAACGACCGTAAGACCCGGGTCCGGGACCACTTTGACTCCTACGCGCTCGACAACCGCTGGGGTGAGCTCTACAACCCCAAGAACCCGCTGAGCCACAGCTTCCTGGCCCGCCGCGCGAAGACGGTGGAGATGCTCGGCGCGTATCAGGGCGGCAAGCTCCTCGACATCGGCTGCGGCACTGGCGCGCTGATGGAGCTCGTGGCCAAGGACACCGACTATTTCGCGATGGACAACGCCCAGAACATGGTCGATGTCACCCGCGGACACGCGAAGGACTTGGGGCTCAAGGCCAACGTCCAGGTAGGTGATGCCCAGGCGCTTCCGTTCGAATCGAACACCTTCGACTCCGTCGTCGGCCTCGGGCTGATCGAGTACTTCGACGAGCCGGAGAAAGTCGTGTCGGAGGCGGTCCGCGTGGCGAAGCCCGGCGCGCGCCTGGTCTTCAACGTGCCGCTCCGTTTCAACGTGAACCGGTTCATGGAGTGGACCACCACGCCGCTCCGCGCGCTCAGCCGCACTGTGCTCGGCAAGAAGGTCGGCATCGAGCACGGCATGTACTCGAAGTCCGAGTTTCGCCGCCTCTTCACCAACGTGGGCTGTCGCGTGGTGGAAGAGCGCGTCTACAACATCTCGCTCCTTCCGTACCCGCTCAACCGCTTCATGCCCGGCGTTGCCAGCAAGGTCTCCGGCCTCGTCGAGGATCGCGACGGGCTCGACATCTTCGCGACCGGCATCCTCATCGCGGTGGAGAAGCCGAAGACCAGCTGATCCCGAGGGAGCTCAGTGCGCCGCGGACGGAAAGACGCGGCGCACGATCTTGCCCATGCCTTGAATGAGCACTTCAGCGCCCTTCGCTGGATAGCGATCTGGTGTACCGGGCCCCGTTGCGATGAAGCCTCCGGCGACCTGCTCGGTCGAGGCGAAGAGTTTCCCATAGTCGGGAACGGGATGGATGATGCGACAACCACGTGACTTCGCAAGCTCCGCCAGCTTGGGATCTGGGTCGCTGTGGAGCCAGATCTTGTAGAGATAGTTGTCTGGATAGCTTTCGAGGTCTGCGTGCTTGTCCACGTACGTCTTCAGATGATGGTCGTCCAGACCGAAGGTCATGAAGAGCGCAACACGTCTGCAAGGCTCGTCCACGGCAAGAGAGCGCGGCAGGCGTTGCTCGAATCGGGGTTGGATGTGCAAGAAGGGAAGGCCCTTCAGGCGCAGCGCATGCCCACTGTGCGTGGTCCGGAGGGACCACACGACCACGTCTCCCGCCTCGGTCGGGACATCCACGATCTCACCAGTGCTCACGTCCGCAACGAGATGAGATCCGCGGCGAACCTTGACTCCACCGCTGTGGGCTTTGTGGTCCTCCAGGTAGATGCCAAGGCGTATCAGGGTGTAGGGCGTCAGCCAGTCGGTGTGCGAAGCGTCGTCACGGCACGCGTTGTCCTTGTGGAATCCCCGTCCGTGCCCACCAAGCATCATGCCGCTGTCACCGAAGTAGACCACGTCTTCATCGGCCTTTCGCCCCAGTAGCGTATGGACGATTTCTTGTATGCGCGCATCGAACAGGATCTCGCCACCGAACGGCGCAGTGAGATCGGCGGCAGGCACGACCTCACCAGCCCTTGGCTCGAAGATCTGCCCAAGCTCTCGTGCCCTGTCACCAAACGCTTCGGCCCTGGCCCGCAGCTGTGCCACTTCTGTTGCAGAGAAGACGTTCTTGATGAGGAGAAACCCATCGCGGTGGAAGGACAAAAGGTCGTCTTTGATGTTCACAAGAACCTCCTGGATGGCTGTGGTGCAGCGGGCCGGCACCGGTCAGAACACTTTCTTGAAGTAGCGCCGTTTCCCCGTGGTCTGCAGCGGGATCTCGCCGACATAGGTCGTCGTTATCGCGATTCGCTCGCCCAGGTACTCTCTCATTTTTGCGGCGAAAATTTCCGGCGCGCGCTCGTCGAACGGCTGATCTTTCACCATCGTCAGCCGGAACGCATCTTTTGCGGTCTGCTCCACCAAGAACTGCTTCACGCCGCGGATGCCGTGCTTCATGAGGTGGAGATTGATGTAGTCGAGCAGATGGGCGCTGACGGCCTCCTTCTCGGACGTCGTGATCAGGTCTGCTGCCTTGCCGGAGACCAGCTTCATGGTCGGAAACGGCAGGCCGCAGCGACACGGCTCATCGAAGATCGCGCCGAGGTCGCCCACCTTGAACCGGATCAGAGGCGCGCCAAAGTTGTTCAGCGTGGTCAGGACCAGCTGAGCGGTCTCTCCAGGCGCGGCCAGCTCACCGTCTTCGCGAACGGTCTCCACCACGACGTGGTCCGTCGAGATGTGCAGACGTCCCTCGCGACACATCTGCGAGACGCCGCCGACCTCGCTCGAGCCGTACGCCGGGCAGACCCGAGTGCCGAACACGCGAGCGCCGATCTGCTGCTCCGACTCGAACATGTGATCCGCGGTGAACTCCACCATCTTCGGCCGCTGGGCGCCCCGCAGCTCATACCCCTTGCGATCGAAGTAGTCGGCGAGCTTCCCGAGGCTCGAGCCGTACGAATAGATGATCCGCGGACGCTCCCTGATGATGGCCCGGTAGACCTTCTCCAGCTTCGCGTCGTCGAAGTCCTTGAACGTGTCGAACTGGATGCAGTTACGCAGCCGGTACTTCGCCCAGGTCGTGAGCTCCACCCACTGGCTACCCTCCACGGGGCGTGACCAGAGCACCAGCTGGGAGTCGCCGCGAGAGAGCCCCCACCAGCTCCGACCACGCCAGCGGATGACCTCGACCCACGTGCTGTGCTCCGAGTCGAAGTAGAACTTGGACGCGATGCCGGTGGATCCCGATGTGGAGCCGCTGAAGATCTGTCCCTTCGGCCGCGTGCTCCGCATCAGCTCGCGGTTCTCGAACAGATCGTTCTTGGTGATGAACGGCGCGCGGCGGAGGTCCGACAGTGCATCGATCCTCTCGACCGCCTCGGGAAGCGTCCGCTGGTAGTAGGGCGTGGTCTCACGGGCATGCGTGAGGATGCGTCGCAGGCGATCCAGCTGGAGAGCCGCGAGCTCCTTCGGGGAGAGCCGCTGGTTGCGCATCCCCTCCGCGAGCCGGTCAGGGAACGGGGAGCCTTTGGACCGGTCCACCATGGGGAAATACAGCCGTTTCGCCACGGTCGCGTACACGGCCCTTTGTCCGGGCAACATCATCACGCGTCCTCTCCCAGCCAGCGGTCGAAGAAGCCGAAGGCGCCCCCATCCCCGAAGCGGTGCCCACCATCGAAGACCTCGTGCTGACAGCGGTCGGATGCGCCCAGGACCTGGTAGCACCGCGCAACGGTGGCAAACGCCTCACGCGCTGCTTCCACGGGAAAGCCGGTATCGTGAAGGCCGCTCTCGACATGGAGAGGCCGCGGCGCGATCAATGCGGCGACGTCACCGAGCTCGCAGAGAGTCAGGATCCCGCTAGGAAGCTGCGAGCCACACGTGTTGCAGAGGCGCAGCGCGTACTCGCGAAACGACGTCAGGTACGAGCCAACGTTCGCCGCTGCGATGCGCGAGTCCAGCGCTGCCAGCCACATCGATCGGGTTCCGCCCCACGAGAAGCCCATCGACCCGATCCGGGCTGCATCCACCTCCGGCCTCGATGCCAGGAAGTCCACTCCACGCATGTCGTCCCAGATGTTCAGCCAGAGCAGGCTCAGCCCGAAGAGCTGCGCATGAAGAAAGTGTACATTGCATGGATCGCGGCGACCGCCGAATGGGTGCGATGGGTCCGTGGCGCTCTTGCGGAAGAACCCTACACTGCGCTCTCCCCACCCACGGGCGTCCGCCGCCAGGCAAACATAGCCGCGCTCTGCCAGGCGCACGGCGAAGTCATAACGGCTCTTGCGAAGATGGCGCTGCCTCCGGAGGTTTCCGTCGGACTGTCCCGCGACGTTGTCTTTGCCGTGCGGACCATGCCCATGCAAGCAGACGATCGCGGGACGAGGGGTCTGTGAGAGGCGTTTCGGTAGAAAGAGGTATGCAGTGACCGACACGTGCGGCTCGGTGTCGTAGACCACTCGCTCTCTGACGAACGCGCCGAAGTCCTCGCGTTCGAGCACCTCGGCACGGAGTGGGGTCCGCGGACGATCGGGGCCGAGCAGCTCACGCAGCTTGGCGACCAGTGATGAACGCCAGGTTTGCCACTCCTCTCGTGTCGTCGCCGAGAACGTCAGCGGCCGTGGGGTCGTCGCGTAGAGGTGAGCCCACAACGCATCCAGCTCCAGCGTGCGATCCGCCGGTGCGCGCGGCACCGGTGGTTCGGCGGCGGAGAGTGACGATAGGAGTGGCGTGAGGAGCGGCATGCCTTCTGTTGGATGCACCGAATCGGGTGAGAATTCAGCGTTTTCCCCGAGAGTTCTTGCTAGCGACCCCCACGAACGTCGTCAATCCCAATCCGTGACTGCGTCGTCACTGTGGCTCGGCGGCCACCGTCCCGAAGAAGGCAAAGCTGGCCTCGGCTGATTCCTTCCAGACCCAGTGTCCCAGGCCGGGGACCTCGCAGTACGCGACCGGCGACTTCGTCGGGCAACCCGCGTAGGTCACGCACTCGGCGTAGGCGGTGGTCTCCTGCTTCACCAGATCGCATCCGTTCACGTACGCCCAGTACTGCGCGGAGAACCTGCCGCTCTCGAGCGACACACCGAAGTCCGCCGTCCCGTGAAGCGCCATCATCGGGACCGGCTTCTGTCCCGGGCAGCCAGCAAAGCCGTTCGGCCACTTCTGCTTCTGGTTGTACGGCGCGCCAGCAGCAGACGATGCGATCGCACGCAACACGCCGGGTCTGTGACACGCGAACACGTTGATGAAGAATCCGCCGCTCGAGTACCCGGTGGCGAACACGTTGGAAGGATCGATCGAGAACTCCTTGGTCAGCGTGTCGATGATCCCGGCGAAGTAGGCCTCGTCCGTGTTCCCGTCCAGCGTCTCCAGATCCCAGCCGCCGTCCGGATACGCGAGGACCGCCTTCGCGCCGGACGCGCGCTCATATGCATACGCGCCGTGGAACGACACCGCCGAGCCGCCGTCACCATGAAGCACCAGGATGAGCCACGGCGAAGGGTCCAGCTTCTTCGGCGTGACCACCAGAACGTCTCGCGTCCTGTCCGCAGCGACGACCTTGCGCCTGTCCACGGTGACGTCCCGCAACGGCGCCGGCTTTCCATGCGGGAGGATCGCGCTGGGGTCCTTCGCCGGGAGGAGCACGTGCTCGTTGCCGCGATGCAAGAGGCTGCTCGGCGACACCACGAAGCCGAGCGGAAGGAGCATCACCACGAGGACCGCTGCGAGCACCTTTGTTCGCCTGGTCATCGTCAGCCCTTCCTGGCGTGAAGGAGCTCACGCAGCGCGTCCGGACCGTCGCCCAGGTTGGCCTCGCACCAGCACGAGAGCGCGAATGCGTACCAGAGAATGAGCGGATCCTGCGCGAGCCACTCGCGGAAGCGCCCGTTTCCAAGCGCGGAGGGAGACAGCAACCCGAAGCGCTCCAGGCGTGATGTGGAGAACAGCCGCTCGCACGCGCCGTCGAAGGACGTGCGCAGCCACTTCTCCACGGGCACGCCGAAGCCCATCTTCTTGCGCCGCGCGAGCACGCGGCCGAAGCGCCGCTCATGGAGCGTCTTCAGGACACGCTTGCCGGAGAACGCGAGCGTGAAGCGCTGATCCAGTCCGAGCCCGAGCTCCACCAGCCGGTGATCGAGGAACGGCACGCGCGCCTCCAGGTGGCAGGCCATGCTTGCGCGGTCCACCTTCGTGAGCATGTCGTTCGGCAGAGGGTTTCCCATGTCC
This sequence comes from Myxococcales bacterium, assembly GCA_025355005.1. Lineage (GTDB taxonomy): Bacteria > Myxococcota_A > Polyangia > Polyangiales > Polyangiaceae > JANXLV01. Next base: position 7,456 of record JANXLV010000123.1, read on the forward strand.
GCGGCAAGCGAGCGCTGCAGCGCGCTTCCCTCGGCCGCCAGGAATCTATCCTGCGCCATGCGCTCGAACATCTCCGCGCCGCCCGGATTCTGCATCAGCGGTGCGGTCCGTGAGAGCGCGGCGAACTGCGTGAGTTGCGTGTAGACCACATCGTCCGTGCCGCCGAGCCCGCGCGAGACCCGGCCCACCTGCCGCATCATCTCGCTGAGGCGCGACGTGCGATCCATGCGTGACGGCAGGAGCGACAGCGCCTGCGCCAGGCCGTCGCGAAGCCCGGGCGCGTACACGAAGGGCCTTCGCAGCAGGTTGATGCGGTACTTCGTGTAGCCGGCAAACACCTCGTCGCCACCGTCTCCGCCCAGTGCGACCTTGTAGTCCTTGCCCACCACGCTCGAGAGCAGGAACACCGCCAGGCTGGACGAGTCTCCGAACGGCTCGTCGTACGCCAGGATCGCATCCGCGAGCTTGTCGCGCGCCTTCTCCTCGTCGAAGTACTCCACGTGGATGGGCACACCGATCTTCTCCGCAGTCGCGCGCGCGAACGGCGATTCGTCGAAGCGCTTCTCGCGGAAGCCGATCGTGAATGCGCGAACGGGCCTTGTGGATTCCTCCACCCCGTACGCGGTGATGAGCGACGAATCGATGCCGCCGGACAGGAACGTCGCGATCGGGACGTCGCTCTCCAGGTGCTCGTGCACGGCGCGCCGCAACGTGCGGTCGACCTCCACGCACGCGTCGTCCAGCGTACGGATGGCTGCGGCGTCACGAGAGGGGCGAACGCGGTAGTACGTCTCCCTCACGCGACCGTTCGTGCCCACGTCGCACGCGATGCGTGTGGCCGGTGGAAGACGGCGCACGCCCTTGTAGATGGTCGCGTCCTCCGGCACGTAGCTCCACGACATCATCGCGTGCGCCGACACGGGATCCAGCTCGAAGCTCTTCGCAAACGGCTGAAGGCCGCGGTCGAAGCAGCGCAGCTCCGACGCGAACGCGAGCGCCTTTCCGGTGTCCACCACGAACAGCGGCTTGATGCCGAACCGGTCGCGGCTGAGCACGACCTTCCTTCGCTTGCGGTCGTGGATTACGAACGCCCACATGCCGGCAAGGTGCTCCTCCACGTGATCCGGATCGCGCTCGTAGAGGCGCAGGATGACCTCCGTGTCGCTGCGCGTGCGGAAGCGGACGCCTTGCTTCTCGAGCTCTGCGCGCAGCGCCGGCGCGTTGTAGATCTCGCCGTTGTAGACGAGGGCGATGGACTCGTCCTCGTTCAGCATCGGCTGCTTGCCATGCTCCACGTCCACGATCGCGAGCCGCTTCATCCCGAGCGTCGCATCGGGATGCCACGTCACGCCACCACCGTCGGGCCCGCGATGTGCCATGCGCTCCGCCATCGCCGACACCAGCGCTGTCGCGTTGTCCTTCGACGCATCGAGCGAGACGAGCCCTACGATGCCGCACATGTCATGGGCTCACTCTTCATCAGAATTGGAAATACAGGAACGGGCTCGGCGCGGACAGGCGTGTGATGCAGATCGCGAACAACACCGCCAGCAGCGCTGCGGTCCAGCGCTTGCCAGGTGGCGACAGATCGTAGGTGTCCCTGGTCAGGGAGATGGCGAGCGCGATACCGAGCCACGCGAGCATCGGCAGAGACGCGCGGATGAATGCCGCACCCAAGCCGTGCGCGCCGAGCATGGCCACCATCACCTCGCGCGCCTTGCCGATCGTGTCTGCGCGAAAGATGACCCAACCGAAGACCACGAAGACGAACGTGAGAGCGCGCTGTACCAGCTTCGGGGGCGAGAACGAGAGCTTGGACAGCGCGACGTTGTAGAGGACGAGCGCCGCTCCGTGGTACGCGCCCCAGATCACGAACGTCCAGTTGGCGCCGTGCCACAGGCCGCCCAGGAGCATGGTCAGGAACAGGTTCTTCGACACCCCGAGCTTCGAGGCGCGATTGCCGCCCAGCGGGATGTAGAGGTAGTCGCGCAGCCAGGTGGAGAGGCTCGTGTGCCACCGCCGCCAGAAGTCGGATGGATTCTCCGCCTTGTAGGGCATCTCGAAGTTGCGCGGGAGCCGCAGGCCCATGAGCATGGCAAGGCCCACGGCCATGTCGCTGTAGCCCGAGAAATCCAGGTAGAGTTGCACCGTGTAGCCGACGGCCGCAGTCCAGCCCTCCGCAAGGCTCAGCGTGGCCGAGCGCGCAAAAAGCGGATCGACCAGCTTCGTCGCCAGGATGTCCGCGAAGAGCACCTTCTTCGCGAGGCCAAGGACGAAGAAGTGCGCGGCGCGCATCACCGCCGCGGCGCCCAGCGATCTGGGCAGCTCGCGCAGCTGAGCGGCCAGGTCGGTGTAACGGACGATCGGGCCGGCCACGAGCCGTGGGAACATCGTCACGAAGTGCCCGTAGTCCAGGAACCGCCGCACCGCATGCGTCTTCCGTCGGTAGACGTCGATGGTGTAGCTCATCGACTCGAACGTGTAGAACGAGATGCCGATCGGCAGGATCACGTTCAGGAGCGGCAGTAGCGGAGCACCGGCGACGTGGTTGACCGAGCCCACGAAGAAGTCGAAGTACTTGAAGATGCCGAGGACGCCGAGGTTCACGCTCATGGAGACCGCGAGCCACACGTTGCGCTTGTGCGGGGTGGGGGAGTCCTCGATCCACTTCGCCGTGAAGTAGTCCACGCTCGTGGTTCCGAGCATCAGGAGCGCAAACTTGGGGCTCCACCACCCGTAGAAGACGTAGCTCGCCACCAACGACGCCACCTTCTTCTGGTCGACGGTCTTGCATCGCCAGTAGACGAAGTAGAAGACCGGCGCGAACAGGAAGAGGAAGCCGTAGCTGTTGAAGAGCATGGAGGCGCGTGCTCAACGGCTCTCGAGGAGTGTGCGCGTCATCCGCGCCGCGTTCTCCTCGTTGATGTGCAAAGGATCGGAGAAGTCGTCCGCCAGACCGTCGAAGGAGCTGATCTCCGTGAAGTCGCGGAAGGCGACCACGCCACCCTTCGCCTTCTCCGCTTCCAGGAGCGCCACCACCTTGCCGTGGACGTCGATGTAGCGGGGGTTCTCGCGAAGGGCCTCGACCAGCACGGGGTGCATCGGTGGGATGTAGACGTAGATGCGAGCGCCGTGCGCACGGAGCTCGCTGAGCGTGCGCGCGAACATCGCGAGGCGCCATGTCGACAGGCCGCGGTACGCGAGGAACCGGGCGTTCAGGCCTGCGTTCTGCTCCGCGGGAACGACGGGCGCCGGCCGTTCGACCCATACGAACGTTCCATCGGTGTCGTCGAAACGGAACTTGTCCTTGGGGTAGCCCGCACGCGCGGTCTTCACGGAGCGGATGCTGTCGGCGATCTGCGTGTATGAAAGGATCGTCCCACCGATGGTGCCATACGCAGCGAGCTGACGGTCGGCGGAGAGATGCGAGCGCAGCGCAGGATTCGCGAGCGTGCGGATGTCCGTTTCGGCCGGATCGTAGAAAGCCTCCAGGTCCACACCCATCACCACGACGCTCGGATGGAACCCGTGGGCGAGGCCCTCCTCGCAGACCAGATACATGTCCTCTGCTTTCGCCGAGTCCACCGATGCATTGAACATCGTGCGAGGTCCGAGAGCGCCATCCACCTCCGCCTTCGGAACGATCATCGAGCGGCTGGAGCCGAGGACGAGTACGTCCGGCGGCGGGACCTGGCTCATGAGCGTCACCTTCGTCTGACGTGCTGACCACGTGAGCGGCCGCAGCACCGTCCACGGATACGCACCCAGCGGGTTCACGATGAGGTTGAGCAGCGCAACCGCAAGCACCAGACCCAGCCCGACGACGGCGAACGTTCGCAAGGCCGGTCGGGCGTCGTGGTCGGCCTTGCTCTCTGCGTCGTCGATCGAGATCACGTGAAGGGCATCCCAGGACCGGGGCGTTAGCCGGCTTTAGCGCAGTGATATCAATGCTATGCGTGGACGTTGGTGCGCCAGACGCCGGACCGTAGCATGAGGCTTGGTTGCGCGTCACGGCGGGAGTGCTCAGAGAGTTCTCAGAAGTCGCGAGGACCCGCTACGCTAAGGCCACGCGATGGGCGCCCGCACGTACCAGCCTGGGGAGCTGATCAGAGGCACGGTGTATCGCGTGGTGCGCCACGTCGCCACCGGCGGCATGGGCAGCGTATTCGACGTCGAGGATACGACCGTCGGCAAGCGTTACATGTTGAAGACGCTCCACCCCGACCTCTTCGGTCGAAACGATCTCGCGCGGCGCATGGAGCAGGAGGCCCGCATCCTCGCGCGCCTCCAGCATCCCAACATCGTGGAGGTCGTCACCGCCGGCGAGACCCAGGACGAGCTCAAGCTCCCGTACTACGTGATGGAGCGCCTCAACGGGCAGAACCTCCGCACCGTGCTCGAGAAGAAGGGCGCGCTCGACCCCATCCACGCCTACCGCATCGGGATCGATCTCCTCGACGCGCTCGCGCACGCGCACGACAACGGCGTCATCCATCGCGACGTGAAGCCGGAGAACGTGTTCCTCCACCGGAACCTCAACGGCACCACCACCACCAAGCTGCTCGACTTCGGCATCATGCGCCTGCTCGACACCGCCACGAAGACGGACACCATGGGCCGCTTCGTCGGGACCATGCGCTACGCCTCGCCCGAGCAAGTGCTCACGAACCCGCTCACGACCCTGACGGACGTGTACTCCGCCGGCCTCGTCATCTACGAGATGCTCGCGGGGCAGGGGCCCTTCGACGACATCCGCGATCTGGCGGAGGTAGGGCGCGCGCACATACAGTCGTCGCCGCCGCCGCTGTCGCGCTTCACACAGCTCCCGCGCGAGGTCGAGATGCTCGTGATGAGCTCGCTCGCCAAGGAGCCCGCGCACAGGCCGAAGGACGCGTTCCGTTACGCCAGCGAGCTTCGCCGCATGCTGCGCGACGCGGAGTCCGCGCCACGCGCGCCGCAGACACAGGTCAGCCCGCTCACCGCGTCGCCCTCACAGGTGGCTCCTCACGGACCACCAAACGCGTACGCGAGCGCTCCGACGCGGCAAGAAGTGCCCATGGGGCTCGACTCCACGCAGATGTCGGATACGCGCGTGGGTCCGCTGCAGCCGCCTGCCTCTGGTCCGCATGGCGTGCCGTCGACCATCCAGACCGGGCCGATGTCGGCGCACGCATCCACGCTGGCTGCTGCGCACGCACCCATGACCGGAGACGAAGCCACGCTGCTCAACCTGGCGGACGCAGCGGCCCAGGCTGCGGCGCGCGTCGCTGCCGCTCCATACGCTGCTCCATACGCTGCTCCGTTCGCACCCACGCTCGCGTCGATCGGCACGAACCCCGTGCCCGCGAGCGAAGGCCCCACGATGGTGAAGCCCATCGGACCCACCCTCGCGTCCAATGCTGGCCTCGGATACGCGGGACATGCGATCGGGCCGAACGCGCCGCAGTCGCAGGTTCCGATCCCGTCCGCCGTACCGCCGAGCCCCGCCACCGCGCTCATGCCGCAGCCGGGGCGACCGCAGCAGATCTCGCAGCCCGTCGACGCCTTCGATGCGTCCCGCGCGCCACACACCGCGCAGCCCGCGACTCCGCTCATGCGCCCGCGCACGCCGTCGGTAGAGCCCGCGCCGCCGCAGGTCGGTGCCGTCGATCGCAGCGCCGAGACCCGCGGCTACCAGCCAGCCGCCGCGGCGAGGGCTCCCGGGACGGACACACATCGCACCGACGAGAACGGCCGCACGATCGCGGCCAACATGGACCTGGTGTTCCCGCGCGGCCATGGTGCGATCTCCCAACCGAGCACGGGCGGCGTCGGCGGGGTCTCGATCAGCGCATCACGACGCGACGCACGCGGAAAGACGCCCGCCGTGCTCACGGGGATCCTGCTCGCGGTCGTCGCGCTCGTCCCCACCGGGTTCGTGATGCGTCGCATCGTGCCGCCGCGGTCGCCCGTCGCGGTGTCGCGCGCCGTGGACCTTCTGCCAGCCACGAGCATCGCGTCGCTCACTCCCGTCGCTCCCGCCGCGCAGCCCGCCGCCGCTTCATCGCCAGGCTCCTCAGTCTCCGCCGCGATCGCCACCGCTGCTGCCATCGCCTCGCAAGGCTCCCCCATCGGAAGCGCGGCGGTCGCCGTCGCCGCCCCAGCCGCACCAACAACGCCGAGCCCTGCCCCTGCACGTCAGCCCGGTGGACGCGTGGGCACCGGCAAAGCAGCGACAAAGCCGCCGGAAAAACCAGGCGGCGAGCCCGCTCAGAGGCCTGCGGCTCCCGCCAAGCCAGGAGAACCGGGCGTCGATCTCTGACGCTGGACCCTGCGGAATCCGCCCGCGAATTAAGCGTTTTTGGAGACACGGCCCGCTAGCCAAGGTACGCTTTCGCGGTGCCGTCGGACCGGGACAAGCAGCTGCCGCGGCCGAATCCTCAGATCGGCGCGGAGCTCGGTGTAGATAGGGCCCCCCTATCCGAACGCTCGCGCCGCGCGAGTGAGTCGGCAGGGCAGTCCAGTCTTTCGTATGCCACGTCGGGGCCCACGAACGTGCCCGCGCCGGCGCAGGTCAAGACGGACATGCCGCCGGTCATCCTGGATCCTGTCACGGCGCCCCCCGACGAGTCGCCCGACAGCACGCGACTGCCCCCATCGTTCGAGAGCGTCTCGAAGGTGAAGGCCAAGGGCCATAGCTCGGGTCCTCCGTCCTCCTCGCCCGTGTCCTCTCCGCGCGTGGTCGCCCTGCCGAGCAACACGGCCTCCGGATCGTTCAAGGCCGACGCGCCGCTTCCCACGCCCATGCCGCCTCCTGGTTCAGGACGTCCGAGTGCTCCGCTCAACATCGCCGATCTGCCCCCGATGCGAAGCCCGTCCAACACGGTCGTCGTGAGAGAGCGGGTTGCGTCGCCGGTCGAGAAGGCCGTCGCCTTCGCGATCGCGCTGCTGTTGTTCTGCCTCCTCGGCACGGCCGCATTCTGGTGGGCACGCCAGTAGCTTCCTGACAGCTCGGTGCGCTGGGGACTGGAGACCGATGGGCGCCCGCTCAGCGGCGTCGAGGCGGTCTGGCTTCCACGACCACGACGCGCGGATCTTCGGGCCAGCCGTGGCGTGGGTACTTTCGCATCAGCTCCTTGCGGATCTGCGGATAGTGCCGGTCCCAGAAGCCGGCGAGATCCGTCGTGACCTGCACCGCGCGCTTGTTCGGCGCGAGCAGGTGCAGCACGAGCGGCACGTTGCCCGCCTTCGGGGTCTCCGTGGTGCCGCAGAAGTCCTGCAGGTAGGACTCTATCCATGGCGGCTTTCCGGTCTCGTATTCGATCTGCGTGGTGCGCCCGCTCACGAGCTTGATTCGCTCCGGCGCGAGCCTGTCCAGCCTCTCGCGCCCCGCGGTCTCGTTTTTGACGTAGTCGAAGAAGCCAGCGGCGGAGACCTCGGCGATCGTCGTGCGTCCCTCGCACAAGGAGAGCAGGATGGACGCGAGCGCCTCGTCGGTCGGCGGCACCACCGACGGATCCTGCGACGCGGCGAACCGGGCGCGCAAGAGGAAGCGCGAAAGCTGGCCCTCGCCGCAGAACGCAGCGAAGCCCTTCGCCCGAGCCGCGCGGAAGAGCACCTCCTGCGCGCGTGGATCATGCGCGGCGTCCAGCGTGCCCTCGTCGATCGCGAGCCCCTCGTACACGAGCTCCTTCTTGCCGAAGACCTTCTCCTTCACGGCGTCGAACTCCACCGAGACGCGCTCCTCGGTGCGCTCCGGGAAGAGCTCCAGTATTTCGAGCGGATCGATCCCGCTCGCGATGCGGACGACCGGACGTGCGGCACCACGCTCACCGGGCATCCTCCGCTCCGTCGCGTCGATCGCGCACATGAAGATCGCATGACGGACGACGCTCGCCGGGTCGAGCTCCGCGGCGCCGAAGCCCGGCATGATCAGCTCGCGCCCACCCGGGCGTTTCCGGCGGCATACGCGATCCGGGAACCCCGCCAGGAGCGAGAGCCGCAGCGCCGCATCCCGATCTTTCGCAGCATCGAACGGCGGGCGCGCGCTTCGCTCCATGGCCTTGCGCGCGGCATCCGCCGACATGACCGCGCGCATGTCCAGCCCGAGGCTCTGCACGGCATGGCGCGAGAACGAGGAGTCGCGCGCCTCGTTGAACGCATCCAGCATCGCGATGGCGTCCGAGTCCTCCGTGGCGCGGTCATCCGTCTTCTGGCCGCCGAAGCTCGCGCGCGCCTCTCGCCGCAGATCCCTCTCCGAGAGGATGGCAGCGAGCGTGATGGCGGATGTGTGGACATCGCGCCGTTCGCCCTCGACGACCATGCGCGCGATGCGCGGATGAAGCGGGTGCGACAGCATCTCTCGTCCCGTATCCGTGACCTTGCCGCTGGCGTCGAGCGCGCCCAGCTTGCCGAGGAGCGTGACGGCGGCGCTCCATGATTTCTCTGGCGGCGGTTCGAAGAAGGCGAGGTCCAGCTTGCCAGCGAGCGCGAGCTCGAGCGCGGTCTGCGACAGCTCCGCGCGCGCGATCTCTGGCGCGTCCTGCTCCGGACGCGAATCGAAATCGGCCTTCGTATAGAGGCGGATCGCGCGACCGGCGCGCGTGCGTCCTGCGCGACCTGCACGCTGGGTTGCCGACGCGCGCGACACCTTCGTTACCGAGAGCTCCGACATTCCCGACCACGGCGAGTACACGGCCGTCCGCGCCAGGCCGGTGTCGATGACGGCGACCACACCATCGATGGTGATGCTGGACTCGGCCACGTTGGTCGCGAAGATCACCTTGCGTGCGCGCGCATCACCCTTTCGCACGGCGCGATCTTGCTCGTCCGGCGTCAGATCGCCGTGCAGCGGCAGCAGCGTTAGGTCGAGCGCCTGCGCCACGCTCTCGCTGGCGCCGAGCGCGAGGCGGATCTCCCGTGCACCCGGCAGGAATACCAAGATGTGCCCATCGGGCTCTTCTTTGGCCGCTCTCCGGACTGCGCTTGCGACCTGCGCCTCCAGCGGCCTGTCCGCCAGACTCGTCTCGTACTCGAGCGCGACGTCGAACCTGCGGCCCTCCGTGCGCACGACCTCAGCGCCCATGAACGCGGCGAACGGCGCTGCGTCCAACGTGGCGCTCATCGCGACGAGCTTGAGGTCGGGTCGTGCCGCGCGGCGCAGCTCGCAGAGGAGCGCGAGCGCGAGGTCGCCCTGCAAGTGGCGCTCGTGCACCTCGTCGAGGATGACGCAGGACACACCGCGTAGCTCTCGGTCGGAGAGCAGACGCCGCGTGAGGATGCCTTCGGTCACGAACGTGAGCCGCGTCTTCGGACCGGTGCGCTCGAGGTGGCGGACCTTGTAGCCGACCGTCTGTCCGGCCGATTCGCCCATCTCGAACGCGACGCGGTCCGCCGCCATACGCGCCGCGAGGCGACGCGGTTCGAGCACGATGATCTCGCCGTCCATCGCGGGCAGCAGCGCCTGAGGCACGCGCGTGGTCTTGCCAGCGCCCGGTGGGGCCTCGACCACCAGTGCCCCCACGCGCGCGAGCGTGCTGACGATCGCGTCGAGCGCGCTGTCGATGGGGAGCTCCGTCGGCCACTTTCGCGTCGGCATTCGCTGCGAAAGATGTCAAAGTGCCGCGAGAAATGCAGGAGAAATACGACGTACTTCTGTCATCTTTCGTGAGCCTTCGCCTTGGCGGACCTGCGCGGCGGCTCACCACGTGCACGTCGACCAGCGAGATCGTCACGACGATCACGGACGCCGCGCGCGAAGGAACCCCGCTCTTCGTGCTGGGTGGCGGCAGCAACGTCGTCATTTCGGACGCGGGTTTCGCCGGCACCGTTCTTCACATCGCGTCGCGAGGCATCCTGCGCGAAGAACGCGGCGACGACGTGATCCTCGACGTGGCCGCCGGCGAGCCATGGGACGAGCTGTGCGCTTTTGCGGTCTCCGAGGGGCTTTCGGGCATCGAGTGCCTGTCTGGCATCCCTGGGCTCACCGGCGCAGTCCCCATGCAGAACGTCGGCGCGTACGGACAGGAGGTGAGCTCCGTCATCGAGCACGTGTCCGCGTTCGACCGCGACACCAACGAGAGCGTCGTCATCCCCGCTTCGGCGTGCGCGTTTGGCTACCGCCGCAGCGTATTTCGCGGGAAAAGTCGCCACGTCATCACCAGCGTGCGGTTTCGGCTACGCCGCGCGAAGCAGGCGCGCGTTCCGTCGTACATGGAGCTCCTGCGCGCGGTCGGGGTGGAGGAGGGCGGCACTGCACCGCTCTCGCTCCTGCGCGAGACGGTGATCCGGCTTCGCCGCGGCAAGGGCATGGTGCTGGACGCCGACGACACGGAGTCCGTGAGCGCGGGCTCCTTCTTCACGAACGCGGTGGTGCCCGCTGCGGAGGCGGACCTCGTCGCGGCGCGCGCGTCGCTCGGCGCGAGTGAGTCGATGCCCCGCTTCCCGGACGCGCCCGGCATGGTGAAGCTCTCTGCCGCATGGCTGATCGAGCGCGCGGGATTTCCGAAGGGGACCACGCGCGGCAACGTGGGAACGTCGAGGAAGCACAGCCTCGCGCTGGTCAATCGCGGAGGCACGGCGAGAGAGCTCGTCGCTCTTGCCTCGGAGATCCGTGACGGAGTCCGCGCGCGCTTCGGCGTCACGCTGGAGCCAGAGCCCATCTTCGTGGGCCTCGACTGGCCCCCGCCGCGCTGAGCGCAGCACGCCTGCGGTCACGGCAGGAAGATGGCCTGGAGCACGATGGCCAGCGTGGCGCCGAGCACACCTGGAAGCACCCATCGATCGAGGCGCTCCTCGTCGAGCTGCGCCGCGGTGAGCGTAAGAAGCCCACCGAAGAGCAGCGCGGTCAGCGCCCGCCACGAGAAGCCTGCGTGCTCGGTCCAGTAGATCCCGCGTGGGTCCGGCTCCACACCCGCGAAGGAGCCCACCACGCGAATCGCGGCATACGCGACGATCGCGGAGCATGCGCCAAGCGCGCCCGCCAGAGCCGTGCGACGCCTCACGCGCGATCCTGTCGCGCCTTCTGGTGCGCCTTCTGGTGCGGCTTCTGGTGCGCCTGCACGCGAGGGCACTCCGGGTCCGGACCATGGCGCTCCGACACGAAGGAGGACACCACCTTGCAGCCGCCCTTGCATACGCGGAAAAGCGTGCAAGATGCACATGGTTCGTCGGGCGCGGCATTCCATGCGCGGAACGTCTCAAGGCCCGCGTCGTGCGCGGCAGACGCGAGCGCGCGTCCGCTGTCGTCGCCAGTGAAAGAGCAAGGCGCCACCGCACCACGTGCGCGGACCGCCCACAAGTTCTCGCCGGCCTCGCAGCCCAGCACGCCGTGCCGCGCCAGCGCGTCCGCGTCGGCGAACGGGCCATGCATGGAGAGGAGCGGAACCAGCGCGCAGTCGATGCGCACGCGCGCTCGCCCGCGGAGCGTGGTGATGATCCCCTCCACGTCGGCGCCCAGCGTCGCGACCTGTTCGCGGGAGAGCCTGCGCGTCAGGTAGTCGAGCGAGCGCGCACGTCCGCTCGGCTTGTAGCGGAGCAGCTGCACCTCGCGCGCGCCCAGCTCCACCGCACGAAGCACCGTCTTTTCCAGGTGCGGAAGGCTCTGGCGCGTGAGGACCACGTTCACGCCCACGTGGACGCCCGCCCTGGTGAGACGGTCGATCGCGGATTCAGCGCCGCTGCTGCCGCGGAAGCCCCGTACCTCCGCGTAGGCGTCGCCGCTGCCGTCGTAGCTGACGTTCACCGCGGTGAGCTCGGACAGCGCGCGCAGCTGCGCTTCACGAAGGCCGAGGCCGCTCGTGGTAGCCACGACCGACAGCCCGTGAGCCCTCGCCGCGCGCACGACGCTACCGAGGTCCTCGCGGGTCGTCGGCTCTCCACCGCCGAGGGCCACGACGAACACGCCCAGCCTCGAGAGCTCCCGGAAGCGCGCCTCGAGCTCCTCGAGGGCGGGCTCGTGACCGTCCGGCTGCGCGTCCACATAGCAGCCGACGCACCCGGCGCCGCAGCGCTCCGTGACCGCGACGTGCGCCTCGAGCGGTGGCCGCGGACCAGGCGCGACCGCCCCGCGCGGCACCCCGAGCGCCTCCACCGCATCATGATCCAGCGCCACGAGCACCGGCTGCTCGTCCAGCACCGCCCACGCACCCCACGGCTCATGTCGGAGGCGCATCGGTCTTCTCTTCCGTCTCTTCTTCCGTCTCTTCTTCCGTCGCGATCGGCGTGGGCTCACCGACGACTCGAACCGCGTTCTTCTCGCGCTGCACTGCAGCGGCGACCGCGGCGAAGAGCGCGCCGCCCACTGCCGCCGTCACGAAGAGCGTGTCGACCACGCTGCCGATGCTGGAGCAGTTCGCGGATGGGCCCTCGCGCACGGCGATCACGCCCTGCGTGATTCGCGGGTCCGGTGTCGCGGGCGGTGGGCTCGTCTTCTTGTTCATAGTCCGAAGTCCGTGAGGTAGTCCGGACCCGAAGCGTACAGGCTGAGGAACGCCGCAGCCACGACCGCGAGCGCGAACGACGCCGCTCGCAGGCCTACCGCTCCACGAACGACCGACGCCACCTGCGCGCCCAGGAGCGAGAGCAGCAGCACCGCGCCTCCGAGGAGGACGAATGGAAGTGGTGACGCGCCCTCGAAGCTGCTGGCGGCGATGCCGCACGTGACGATCACACCCGCCGCAAGTCCCGGAAGCGCGAGCGCGCGTGGATGTGGACGTGTGATGCGCGACCGCGCCCTTCGCATGACGAAGAGCGACGCGATCACGGTGACCGCGAGCAAGCCCGCCGCGACGAACGCGATCGCCCGGCGCCGCACAAGCTTCTCTATCCGCCTGCGCACGTCCGCCGAGACGCCGCCCGCGTGTGCTGCCTCGCGCGCGCAGCTCGTATCGCCATGCCGCAGACAGGTCTCTGCCATGAGGCTCGCCGTGTCGGTACGCGTGACTTCATCCGCGGCTGGGTCCGCGAGCGTGAGCCTGGCGAACACGATCGCTTGCTCGTCGTCGTGTCCGCGCGCGTGAGCCATGGCAAGGAAGCGCCACGTCTCCACGCGGACCTGACCCTCGGGAAAGGATCTGCTCGCCGCTCCGAGCTCTGCCAGCGCGCCGGGATCGTTCGCGCGCTTCGGATCACGACGGACACGCTCGAGCGCGATCAGCGGTGCAAACTCTCCCTCGGCATGTGTGCGAAGGAATGCCGCGCGTGCGCGTGCCGCTGCTGCGTGCGCCCCGAGCGGCGCCAGTGACTCTGCGCGCTCGTACGCGTGCAATGCGTCGGCTAGCTCGAGCGTCTGCTCCCTGGATTCCGCGAGCGTGAACGCAGCGTCCGCCGCCGTGAGATCCTCCGCCCGCGCGACGCCGGCAGTCAACGCGAGCAGCGCGGGCAGCGCGAGCAGCAGGAAACGCGCCACGGCGCAGAGGAACCGCACGGAGGCCACTGTAGGCGAGAATGGCTTTCGCTGCTCACGCGTACTACTAGCCAACATCGAAGATGCGAAACCGCGCCTGGCTCCTTTGCTTGCTTGCCTGCATGGGATGCGGGCGAGGCTGCGACGAGAAGCCGTACGTTCCGTACAGGGTAGGGGACGAGGCGTCGACCGACGCCGGCAGCACTACCGGCGCGCACTCGCAGATAGCGGTGACAGACGCGGGCGCGAGCCTCACGGCCAGCCTGGTCCCACCGCCGCTCGCTACGAAGATGGATGTGGCGGGAGTGGAGATCGCGGCAGACCCCGGCAAGGTCCTGGTGCACGCGACGCTTTTTGGCACGGCGGAGCGCGGTGACGTGCTCGTCGTCGTACGTCCGAAGGCCGCACCTGCGCCGCTCGATCTCGTGCTCTTCCACCTGTCATCGCGCGCAGTCGCGAGCACGAAGAAGGTACTCACCGTCGCCGAGGACGTGGTCGACCTGTCGTGCACGCCCGAGGTGCAGAAGCAGGATCGCGGTGACGCCGCGTTCGAGCTCGCTCTCTCCTTCGGATGCGCAGGGCACGGTCAGCCGCCGTCGCACAGCATCGCGCTCTTTTCCACTGCTCCGGGCGTGCGTCTCCGCTATGCCGCAGAGGTCCGCGATCGCCCGGCCGATCCGCCGCTGGACGCGCATATCGACGTGTCGGACATGGACAAGGACGGCGTCCCCGACGTGACGCTCGTGGTGTCCACCGAAGGGAGCACCGCGAACGTCGTGATGGTGGACAGGTCCGCGGGCCTCTCGCGGAGCGGTGGCGAGCCGGAGGCCTCGTTCGGTGCGCTGGAGCGCGCGTCGGCTGCGCGGGTGGACAAGAAGGACGGAAAGGCCGCGCTCGAGTCGCTGATCCGCCTCCGCACGCTGTATCGCGCCATCTGTCAGGACAAGCCGCGCGTACGACCGCTCTTCGGCGTATCGGCGCCCGCGTGCGCGGATAGCCCGGCGATGCAGCGTGCGCAGTCCACCTATGCGCGTGCGCTCGCGCAGACGGGAGAGCGCGTACGCGCGGTCTTCGAGCTGGATGCGGCGGCGCGCATGGGAGGTAAGGCGGACGTCACGACGCTCGCGCCGCTGGTCGTGAAGAAGGCCGTGAAGGAGACGAAGACCTTCGATCGCGTGGTGCAGAAGGGCACAGGCATCTCGTTCTCGCCGCTCGCGTTCGACGCCGACGGCGTGCTGCTCCTTCGCGTGTCGGAGACGGACGGAGTCGTTCGCGCGGACAGCGGCGAGGCGTCGCAGGTCGCTGCATGGCCGCTCACCGTGACGTCGCCCGACGCGGCGCAGCGCCTGCTCGAGGTCTACGATCCATGCGATGAGGCCGCGCTCAAGCTCACGCTCGCGGGCGCGACATCGTCCGAGGACGTGAGCCTTCCGGTGGAGCCGCTGTTCGGTCGCAAATGCGAGGGCACCCGGGGCGGCGCCGTCTCCGCCGCGCCGATCGCGTGGACGGACGCGGGTCTCACGCTGGTCGTCTCGGGGCAGCTCGTGTCGGTGCGCAACCTCAAGGCCGACCGGCCCGAGCGCCCCACGTCGTTCGCGGCAGGCAAGGGTGGTGCTGCCTCGCAGAAGGGACCGTACCTGGTGGTGCGAACGCCTCTCGGCATCGCGGTGGATGACGGCAAGCGCGCCGTGCTCCTGGTGGACGCCGACAAGAAGCCAGTGCGCGGAACCTCGTGTGTCGTGTCGGACGACGGAGCGAAGGTCGCCTGCACCGATGGCGACAAGCCCGTCCTCTACGTGTTCTGAAACAGGGCCTGGATGGCGTGCCGCGCCTCCCGTTCCGGGGTAGCATCGGCGGTGCAGCACATGACGACCGCCCGCCGAACGTCGCTCGCGCCAAGGTATCTGCCCGCGCTCTTCTTCGCGCTGGGCCTGCTGCCTCTGCCGATCGCCGAGCCCGCAGCGCACGCCGCGGGTCCGGAGGACTCCATGCAGTGTGATCGCGCGGGGGAGCCGGGCCGCGTGCGGTGCAGCGTGGAGGTCCGCGCGACGGAGGGCCTGGGCATCTCGTGGGCAGAGGTCGAGATCGTCGGCGTCCCCGAGTTTGCCGTACCTCTGCGTGGGCGCCTTGGTCCGTCGGACGCGGCGTCCAAGGAGCCGTCGCGCTGGCGATTTCCCCTCGCTCTCGCGTCACGCCGCCTGGGCCGCGGTGACGTGACGGCGCGTATTCGAACGGTGGAGTGCAACGTGGACAAGCGCTGTGTCACCCGCGAAGCGCTGGTTAAAACCGAGATGGTCGTCGGCTCGCCCTAGGTCGTCACGAATTTGGCCCGTTCTGGCGCCGCCAAGTACGAATGGGAGTCATGCAGCTCCCTGGCTCGCTTCGGACCTCCACGCTTGGCGATCTGCTGGGGGCGATCTTCCGTGCGAGCGCCACGGGCACGCTGGAGCTGGTCGAGCAGAGCGGGCGCACGCATCGTGTCTTCGTGACCTCCGGTCGGGTCACCGCGGTGGACGTGGACCGTGCGACGCCCTCGCTCGCAGAGATGCTGCGCAGGCTCGACGCGGTGGACGAGGAGACTCTGCGCCGCTCGCTTCTTCGCGCGCTCTCCGCGCGGCAGCTCCATGGCGAGGTCCTCGTTCAGGAGTTCCAGCTCTCGCCCGAGGTCGTCGATCGAGCGCTTCGTCAACAGCTCGCGGTGCGTCTTCACGTGCTGGAGCAGCTGGTAGACGCGCGCGTTCACTTCCGCGCCGCGATGCGCGCGCCGCGTGGGGCGTTGACCGACAGGCCTCTCACCTCCGACGAGTTCCTGCGTGGTCGTGCGCGCGCTCGCGATCGTGCAGGCTCACCAGCTCCTCGCTCCTCGTACGGCCGCCCGAATGGCATTCCAGATCCGCATCGCGCCCGCGCGTTCCGGACACTTGGTGTGTCGTTCGACGCTGGTGAGGTCGAGATCAAGGCCGCGTATCGGCGCCTCGTGCGCGCGTATCACCCAGACCTTCATCCGCACGCACGAGACGACGAGCGCCGCGCCCTCGCCGAGCGCTTCTCCGAGGTCACGGCCGCGTACAAGCAGATCGTCGCCGCGTGATCGCGGCGCAGAGCTCCAAGCCGCGTGATCAGCGGCCGAGGATGGCGCGGCCGGCTCCGGCTGCGTAGACGATCGCGTCCTCGTTCACCGGCGCGCTCCCGTTCATGAGCTCCACCGAGTAGAAGCGAAACGCGCCGTCCTTCTTCCGCTGCAAGAGGAAACTCAGGGTGAGGACGCCTGGCTCGGAGCCGCCCTTGAAGCCAATGTACGAGAACAGCCCGGCGTCGTCCGGGATGCCAGGATTGATCGAGAGCGCCTTCCTCACCTCTGCGGTCGCCGGCGCGTCGCCGTAGTCCTTGAGGTTCGACATGACCTGACAGAGATCCTTCGGCGTGGCGAACCATTCGAGCGTGTCCACCGAGATCGGGTTCACCCAGCTGCCCGCGAACGTGCGCGGATCCAGCGTGTCGTCGTAGGTCTGCAGCTTCGCGCGCTTGTCGGCGACGGTGCCCGCGATGAAATCCGTCCGCTCCTGCGACGTGAGCATCAGCTTGAGGTCGAAGAGCTCCCGCGTGCTGAAGAACGGCTGATTGTCCGACGGCTGGTGATGACCGTTCTTCGCGAGCGCGTCCTCCACCGTGGTGCGCCCGAGGAAGAACAGGAGGTGATCCGTCGCAGTGTTGTCGCTGATGGAGATCATGTTCTCCACGTACGCCGTCACGGGCAGCTTGGTCCCCGTGGTCTGGTCCTGGAACGTGCCAGAGGGCAGGGACTTCAGCTTGTCGTCGATGGCGATGGTGTCCGTCCACGCATGCGCGCCGGTCTTCACGCTCTCCGCGAGCGCGGCCAGGATGTAGAGCTTGAACTGCGAGCCGAGCGGGCGGCTCGTGTCCGCCGCGACCGCATGCAGGGGCGTGCACGCGCTCTTGTCGATGGTGGCCGCGAGCACGCTGACGTTCGGCGCAAGCGTGGCGAGCCGCGCGTCGACCGCTTCGAACGACGTGAGCTGGGGATCCGCGTCCGGCGCCTGGTTCACCAACAATCCATCGATGAGGCCAGCGGTGTCGACGTTCAGGCTGAGCCGCCAGATCTGTCCATCACCGCGCCGCAGCAGCGCGACGAGCGCAGTGGGCGTGGTCTTTCCGTCGAAGCCAGTGAGCGTCCACGGCTTCTGCGGTGATAGCTGGCTGAAGATCGAGAGCACCTGGCTCGCGGGAACCGCCGCGAGGAACGCCTTCGTGAAATGCGCGTTCACGTCCACCGTCGTCACCTTCGCGCCATTCAGATCGGCGAGCACCCACGCGAGCGCGTTTCCAGCAGGCGTATCGGGCGTTGCAACACCACCAGCATCTGTCGTCGACGTGGATGCGTCGCTCCCTGCGTCGTCCGGCACCACGCCCGGATCGACAGGAGGGTGAGAGGAAGAGGAGCAGCCCATCGCCGCCACCGTCGCAGAAAGCGCCACCACGCCAAGGCCAAGAACAAGACGCTTCATGACGAAGTGGTAGCGCGGTTCAAGTCGAAGTCGAGTGGAGGTCCGCCTTCAGTGCAGCAGCTGAAGCCCCTGCAGCTGCAGGCGTGCCTCTGGTGTGAAGCGCGAATCGGGGAACCGCCTGATCAGGGTCCTCCACGTGTTCTTCGCGTCGTTCCACGCCTGGATGTCCATCTGGCAGAGCGCCAGCATGTAGAGGGCGTCGTCCTGCACCTCGCGGTCCACGGAGTTCTCCGACAGCGCAACGAGCACCGGGACCGCGTCCTTCTGACGCGACAGATGCCGGTAGGCCTCCGCCATGCCGAGCTTCACGCTCGGGGCGATCGCCGAGTCCTCCTTGTACTTCAGCGAGTCCTCGTAGAGCGTCGCGGCCTCTTGCCACCGCTGCACGCGGGTCTTGTCGAGCGCCTGCTGGTAGCTGAGGACCGCGAGATCGTTCTTGGCGCGCTCCGCCGCGTCCGCGAACACGCCCTCCTCCGTCTTGGAGAGGGAGCCCTTCTTCACGTTCTCGAACTGCTCGACGATCTCGACCTTCTTGCCTTGCCTGATCAGCTCGTAGAACTGGGCCGCGCGCGCCTCGGCGTGGGACCGCTCTTCGTCCTTCTTGCGGGCCTCGTTGAGCTCCTTCTTGAGGCGCTCATTGTCGATCGACTTCTGCTCGGTCTCGGCCTTGATCTGATCCACACGGGCGTCCCACGCGAGCTTCAGAGCGGCGAACACGACCAGCACGAAGACCACGTAGGCCGTCGCGCTGTTCCACGAGAGCTTGCGCTCGTACGACTGCTGCCGCTTTGCGATCGACTTGATGTCGGCGCTGAGCGCGTTCGTCAGGTTGTTCGTCTTGATGACGAGCCCCCGCGACTCGATGATCTCGCGCTTGATGTCGCGCAGCTCTTCGTCGCTCTCGTTCATTGCGGCGCCCGTGAATTAGCACAGCTTGAAACCGTGCATAGAAGCTGCTACTTGGCGACCCCCATGGCATCGACGCAGGACATCCGCAAAGGCCTGAAAATCCAGATCGACGGCATTCCGTTCCACATCCTGGAGCACCAGTTCGTCAAACCCGGCAAAGGCCAGTCATTCACGCGCTGCCGCGTCCGTAACCTGATGACGGGACACCTGGTCGAGAAGACCTGGAAGTCGGGCGAGTCGGTGGAACTCGCGGACGTCGAGGACGTTGACATGACCTACTCCTGGTCCGAGGGCGAGCAGTACGTCTTCATGAACTCGGAGACGGGCGACCAGCTCCACGTCGACAAGGTCAAGGTCGGTGACGAGTCGCGCTTCCTGTCCGAGGGCCTCCAGGTGAAGCTCACCTTGTTCAACGGCAATCCGATCGTCGTGAATCTCCCGCCCAACGTCGTCATGCAGGTCGTCGCGAGCGAGCCCGGCGTGAAGGGCGACACCGCGAGCGGCGCCACCAAGCCCGCGACGCTGGTGACTGGCACCACGGTCAACGTCCCGCTCTTCATCAAAGAAGGCGAATGGATCAAGATCGATACGACGAGCGGCCAGTACCTCGAGCGCATCAACAAGTAAAGGGCGCGGCGGGGGGGCTGCGACGTCCCCAAGGATTGCCCAGGTTCGTTTCAGGTCTGCTTCAAAGGGCCCGGTGGATTCTGTCACACGTGCGGGGAATCGAACTCGAACGGGGCGCCCTGCTACACCGGCGGAACCTGCAACAGCGGCACCTGCAACTGAGCCGCGCAGGCTGGTTTTTGATGGACCACCCGCGCCGATCCATGCCGTCTTGTCCCCCCGCGCGCAACGGTTAGAGCACCAATAACGGCGGGTTGCGGTGTCTCATCCAACACCGCAGCGAGGGCTGTTGGCTGCTCCCTTTTGTCCTCGTCTCTCGGTTGCGACACCGCCTATATCGGGTCTCTTTGCCGTGGTTTAGCCAGTTTTCGCGGGCTTAGTGACTTCGGTTCAATGGCACGTTGAATGCAGTTCAATAGTCCGAGGTCGGAAACAGATGAAACGCTCCAACGTAGCCTTCGCAACCATGTCGCTGCTCGTCGCCGTCGGCGCCGTGCCGACGGTCGTCGCGTGTGGCTCGGACGAGGGCGGCTCTCTCGCAAATCCGACCTCCGACACGTCGCCCACCGTGCCCACCGACCCGGGCGGACATCGGGGCGAGGACGGCGGCAGCGTGCAGGGCAACGGCCCTGGGCATTCGTCCGGGATTCCCTGCGACGTCGATGCGATCCTCGCGAAGGACTGCCGCAGCTGTCACGGCGCATCGCCGACGGCGGGCGCGCCCAACGCGCTCGTCACCTGGGAGGATCTCCAGGCTGGCGCGAAGAGCGAGCCGAGCAAGAAAGAGTACGAGCTCACGAAGTCGCGCACCCACGACGACGCGCGGCCGATGCCGCCGCCGCCCAACACGCGCCTGTCCGCGTCGGACCAGGCCGTGATCGATGGCTGGGTCGCGAAGGGCGCTCCGAAGTCGAGCGAGGTGTGTGGAACCTCGTCGCAGCCTTCGGGCGACGGCACGGAGCCGCTCAGCTGCAACCCGGATCTCCACTTCGCGCCGGCCGCGCCGTACGAGATGGCGCAGAACCAGCTCGATCAGTACGTGTGCTACGGCGTGGACGTGCCGGCGGCGGCGGCGAAGCACATCGTCGCGTTCGCGCCGAAGATCGACAACAAAAAGATCGTCCACCACGTGCTGATGTTCCGCTCGCCGACCGCCGTGTCGGGCACGCCCACCGCGTGCAGCGCGGGCGGCTCCCTCCAGTGGAGCCTGATGTTCGGCTGGGCGCCGGGCGGCAAGAACATGTACATGCCTGCAGAGGCTGGCTACCCGCTCGATTCGAAGGCCACATCGCACTTCGTCGTGCAGGTTCACTACAACAACGCGATGGCGCTCGCGGGTCAGAAGGACGCGACGGGCATGGACATGTGCACGGCGGCGCCGCGCAAGTACGAGGCTGACGTCGTCGCGTTCGGGTCGATGAACTTCACCATCCCGCCGAACGCCGCGTACAGCCGCACGTGCACGCTCACGGTGCCGCAGAGCATGGACGGGCGCACGTTCGTCGCAGCGATGCCGCACATGCACAACCTCGGCACGGCGATCGACACGAAGCTCACGCCGAAAGCCGGCGGCGCTGAGGTCGACATGGGCGGAGTGACGAACTGGAACTTCCAGAACCAGTACTGGCTGCCGGTGACGGCCACCGCAAAAGCAGGAGACACGATAACGACGCACTGCGCGTGGAAGAACACGACCAGCGCGTCCGTAAAGTTCGGAGAAAATACGGAAGATGAGATGTGTTACTCGTTCACGATGTACTACCCGAAGGTGACGGCCCCGCTCTTCAGCTGGATGACACCTTCGCTCACGGCGAGCTGTAAATAGCAGCAGTAGGCCCCTCAGATGACGTCGCAACCGCGGCGTGTGGCCACGCTCGCTCGAGATTTGGACCTCACTTCACTTCGATCGTCACCAAGGAGAAAACGCAAAGAGCAAAACACCACTAGAGAGCAGAGCACCAACGAGGGTCGCTGAGTTTCATGCGTTGCGGAGCGCGTGGGAGTCACCGGCCCTCTGCGGTTTAAAGTGAGAGCACTGTTTTTGGTGCGACGAAGCACCTGCGAAACGCGTCACGTCACGACCCTCTGTGCCAACGTCGCGTGAGACAGTCTCCTCTGGATATCTCTGTACCGACGGGCGGAGAATGGTGTCTCGAACGTGCCGAAGCCAACACAGCATCCTGATCTGAAGATCGCTCTCGTACCCACGGCAGAAGAGCGTG
>JANXLV010000212.1 GCA_025355005.1 Myxococcales bacterium
CGACCGCGCAGCCCGCACCGCTCAGCACTGCAGACGCAGAGCGCGCCGCGCAGTCCGGGGCCGGCAAGGGACGCCGCGTGAAGGGCGCGGATGCGGCCGGCTCGCAGCTGCCGGGGTTTCCGTGTCAGCTCGGTGACGTCATCCTCCGCCGCATCGGGGACGAAGCCTGGCTTGAAGGTGCGCTCGTGCTGTCGGAGGACACGCCCGTGTCGGTCCTGTTCGTCGCGCCCGAGGGCAAGGAGCTCCGCGGCGTCTACGTGCGGCCGAAGCCCACCGTTGACGTGTTCTGGCTCGCGCCGCTGCCGGCCACGGCGTTCACGGTCGGAGGTGAGCCGCCCACGTCGATCGAGCACGACGGGCAGCGTTACGAGCGTGTACGGCGCCTGCCCCTCCGCGCGCGTCGCATCGGCTCCGGCGCGCCGGACGTCGGCGAGACCGTTTTGTGTGCAGAATACACGGGTCCCGGCGCGGAGCGCTTGCTCATCCTCGTGGGCGACGGCGGCGCTCGCAGTATCTGGGTAGGCGAGGCCCTCTACGAGGGCATGTACGACGTCCTCGGCTCCGGCATGTCCACGATCAAGGAGCCGTGAACCGCGACGTAGTTCCTCAGCGCGGCTGCCCGAGCGCGGGGCGGAGGACGTCGCGTAGCTTGAAGTAGAGGGACTCCACCACCAGCTGCGGGTTGTTGTTGCCGGCGAGATTTTCGGCCGACTCCGTCACCATCGCGAACGCCTCCGCGATGCGCCGAGCGTTGGCGGCGGGCCGCGCGGCGTCGGTGGACTCGGCGCGGAGCCGGAGATGGAGCGCGCGGGCGAGCGCGACGAGATCCGCGTCGAGCTTGCTCTTGTCCTTCTTCGCCTGCTCGGCGAGCTCGTAGCCGCGCCCGCGCTCGCTCTTGGTGATGGCGTCCAGCACGTCCAACACGAAGGCGTCTCGCCCGGCGAGCAGTTCCGGATCGGCCGTGACCATCGCCTCCTCCATCGTGCCGCAAGCGAGGGCCGCGGCCCTCGTGGCGACGGCTTCGTCTTTGCCTTGCTCGAGGAGCAGCGCCTTCACGGTGGACTCCGGAAGCGAGCCGAAGCGGACGCGCATGGTGCGCGAGCGAACGGTGGGCAAGAGATCGCCGGGCTGCGCGGAGAGCAGGATGAAATGCGTCTTGTCGCCGGGCTCCTCCAGCGTCTTCAGCAGCGCGTTCGCCGCAGACGTACCAAGCTCCTCCGCGCGTCGCACGATGAACACCTTCGCGCGCCCCTCGTGAGGTCCGAACGCCGCGCGTGCGAGGACCAGCGTGCGCACCTGATCGATGCTGATGTCCTGCGACTCCGGCGTGCGCCTTCCGATCCGCTGCGGCTCGTAGAGCGCGCGCTCGAGGATCGTGATGTCCGGATGGCGCGTGACCCTGTCATGGGTGAGGTTCGCGCGCAGGCAGGCGCTGCACGTGCCGCATGCGTCGGACTCGCCCGGCGCGCGCCGTTCGCATACGAGCGCCTGCGCGAGGCCCAGCGCCGCGAGCTCCTTCCCGACGCCCGCGGGGCCTTCGAAGAGATATGCATGATGCACCGATCCCGCCGCGACCGCGCGCCGCAGCACCTGCACGGCGGTGTCCTGTGAGCGCACGCGAGACATGATCGGCGAGGCGCTCACTCGGTGTCCTCCGGCTTCTTCTGGATCGGTCGCGCGAGATCGCGAATGAGCGTGGGGCGGCGCAGCTTCGTCATGGTGGAGAAGACGCGCGCGAGCCCGATCGCGAGGAGCGCCGATGCGCCGAGGAGATACGGGCGGACCTCCTTCGTGACCACCAGCACGCATACGAGCGAGAGATAGGCCACGGCGATGAGCACGGTGCCGAGCGGGAAACCCGCGGAGCGAAGCTCTGACTCACCGCAGTCGTTGCAGAGCCCCTGTTCGTCCATCACGAACGCGCCGCAGTTGCCGCATGCCACCTTTCCGCAGCGGACGCAGACGATGCCCTCGATTCCAGGGTGGACCTTGCAAGCCTGCGCCATGTTCAAACCTTCCCGCCTTTCAGTTGGTCGGTTTGCACAAGCGCTTCGCCCTTCGGGCTCACCGACATGTTCAAGCCCGTGGTCCCACGGAACGCATGTACGCTCCGTGCGCGTGAGCGGCTTCGACCTCAGGCTCCTGGAACGATTGCACGGACATCTGGCCGTGCTCTCTATTGCCGCGCTCTTGCACCCCGCCATCCTACTACGTCGCGGAAAGCGGCGGGCGCATCTCGCGGTGGTCTTCGCGACCCTTCTTCCTACCGTCACGGCCGCTCTGGGCCTCTGCCTCTACGGTCCGTATCGCGCACAGCTCCGGCGCGAGATCTTCGTGGAGTCGCTCGCGCTCGGGAATGCCTTCGAGCGCAAGGAGCACCTCGCGATCGCCGTGATCCTCCTCGCATGGACGGGGGCGCTCGCCTACGTCGCCAGTCAGAAGACGGAGGACGGCGGACGTGCGGCGCGCGCCGCGTTCGTGGCGTACGCGCTCTCGTTCGTTCTCGCGTGCGTGGCTGCGGTGCTCGGCACGCTGGTCGCCTCGCACAGGTCGTTCTGACCTCAGCTTCCCCTGAACACGGCCTTGCGCTTCTCCAGGAACGCCGTCATGCCCTCGCGCTGATCGTCCGAGCCGAAGAGCCCGGCAAACGCCTGGACCTCGAGCTCGTTCGCGATGGGCAACGGAACGTCGGCGCCGCGCAAGATCGCCCTCTTTGCCTGCGTGACGGCGAGCGGGCCCTTGTCCGCGATCTTTTGCGCGGTCGCGCGCGCCTTCTCGAGCAACGACGCGAGCGGGAACACGGCGTTCACGAGCCCGATACGAAGGGCCTCCGCGGCGTCGATGATGTCACCCGTGTAGCAAAGCTCACGCGCGCGACCGACCCCGACGCGGCGAGCAAGGCGCTGCGTGCCGCCGAAGCCCGGGATCACGCCGAGGTTCACCTCGGGCTGGCCAAGCTTCGCGTTCTCGCTGGCGTAGAGGAAGTCGCACGCGAGCGCGAGCTCGCAGCCGCCGCCGAGCGCGAATCCGTTCACCGCACCGATGACCGGCACCGGAAGCTCCTCGATCATGGCGAGAGTGCGCTGACCCATGCCTGCGAAGAAGCGCGCGTCCGCCGGGCTCAGGTTCGACATGGCGGAGATGTCCGCGCCGGCCGCGAACGCCTTCTCGCCCGCGCCGGTGATGATCACCGCGCGCAGGGACCTGTCCGTGCTGAGCGAGACCAGGGCCTCCGTGAGCTCGGACAAGAGCTGCGCGTTCAGCGCGTTCAGCTTCTCCGGGCGGTTGAGCGTGAGCGTCGTGATGGGACCCCGATCGATGAGGACCGTCTTGGTGTCGTTCGTGCTCATGCGCGCCCCGCCTTCTGACCCTTGTCGTCATACGTGTAGAATCCACGCTTCGTCTTCCTGCCCAGCCAACCGGCGGCCACCAGGTTGCGCAGGTTCGTCGGCGCGCGGTACTTGTCGTCCCCGATGTCGCGGTAGAGCACGTCCGCGATCGCGAGCACCGTGTCGAGGCCGATGAGGTCCGAGAGCTCCAGCGGGCCCATCGGATGGTTCAAGCCCAGCTTCGCGCCGGTGTCGATGTCCTCCGCGCTGCCGACGCCTTCCTGCAGCGCAAAACAAGCCTCGCAGAGCATCGGAATGAGGATGCGGTTCACCAGGAAGCCAGGCGCGTCGTTGCTGACAGTGGTGGTCTTGCCCATCTTGTGAGCGACCGCGACCGTGTCCTTGAACGTCTCCTCGCTGGTCTGGATGGCGCGCACGATCTCCACCAGCTTCATCAGCGGCGGCGGGTTCATGAAGTGCATGCCGATGACCTCGGGCGGGCGCTTGGTCGCTGCGGCGAGCTTGGTCAAGGAGATCGACGACGTGTTGCTGGCGAGGATGGCGCCCTTCTTCATGGCGGCATCGCAAGCGCGGAACAGCTCCAGCTTGAGGGTCACGTTCTCGGTCGCGGCCTCCACCACCAGGTCGCAGTCGGCGAAGTCCGCCGGCGTCGCGACTGGCTTGATGCGCGCGACGAGGGCCTTGCGCGCCGCGTCCTCCATCTTGCCCTTCTCGACCTGTCTGCCGAGGACGGCATCGATCTTCCCGCGACCGACCTCTGCCTGCGCGAGCGACGCGTCGCAGAGGCGCACGTCGTACTCGGCGGCCGCGGCGAGCTGCGCGATCCCAGAGCCCATCTGACCAGCACCGAGCACGCCAATGATGCGAATGTCCACGTTAGGCCTCTCTTTGTCTTTACGGGCGAAGGGGTGTAGCACGAACGAGTGGACCGCGGACATAGGCAGCCCGTCGTGCTTCTGCTGGCTGCTCTGGCTGGTCTAGCTGGTCTGGCTGGTCTGGCTGGATGTGGCCGGCCCAGCGCCGTTCAGCAGGCGATGTCGCTCGAGCGGCGGAATCAATCCGATGAGGCGATCGCCGTGCTACGTGAGGATCTTCGTGTGCATCCCGACCATCTCGACTCGCGGCGCCTCCTCGTCCGCATCCTCGCGGTCACGGGGGACCTCGGCGCGGCCCGCGCGGAGGCCGAGCAGATCGCGCGCCGCACGTCGGACAATGATCCCACCGCGCTCATCGAGGTGGGCCACGCCGAGGAGCTAGCTCACCACTTCGACCTGGCGCTGGCCGCGTATGACGAGGCGGCCACCCGCGCGCCGCAGTCGCCCAGGGGGCCGCGCGAGGGCGGGCTTCGCGCCGCGCGATGGGGTGAGGTGGACGTCGCGTTGCCGCGGCTCACGGAGGCGGTGAGGCGCGGCGCCGACGATACGGAGACACTACACGCGCTCGGCCTGGTCCGGTTGCACGCCGGCGATCTCGAGGGCGCGGAGGAAGCGTACGTGCGTTGCTCGCGCCGCGACAAGGAGGACACGGGTTGTCTCCTCGGGCTCGCCACCGTGGCCCACAAGCGGGACGATCTGCGTGCCGCGCTCACCGCGTACGATGGCGTGCTTGCCAGGCGGCGCGATCACGTCGGTGCATTGATGGGACGCGCGTACTGCCTGCTCTTGCTCGGGGAGAAGGAGGCGGGCCTGCGCGCGCTGGATCGCGCCGCGGAGCTGGGCGCCCCGAAGGACAACGTCACGAAGCTCCGCGGCCTCGCTTCCCGGTAACGGCGCGGATCGCGTCGCGGATCACGCTCGTGTCGAACGGCTTCTCCAGCTTCGGGTTGCGAACGCCCGACAGAAACTCGCGCGCGCGGCCGGAGAACGCGGCGCCGGTCACGAACACGAAGACGCGCTCCAGCTCGGGCCAGCGGTCCTTCACGGTGGAGAAGAGCTCCATGCCCGTCATGCCCGGCATCATGAGATCGCACACGATGGCGGCGGGCTTCGGACCGGCCTCGAGGCGTTCGAGCGCCTCCA
The DNA here is from genome assembly GCA_025355005.1 of Myxococcales bacterium. GTDB lineage: Bacteria > Myxococcota_A > Polyangia > Polyangiales > Polyangiaceae > JANXLV01. The sequence continues at coordinate 5,369 of JANXLV010000212.1, forward strand.
TTCCGCTGCCGCACACAGTCACCACGAAGTCGTCCTCCAGCGCTTCTGCAACTGCGTGACCGAGGGCGGTCTCGTCGTCCACGAACAGCACGGCGAGCCGCTCCGACTCGAGCGGGCTGGGGTGCGAAGAGCCTGCGCGCGGCGCGCCTGCGGGGTCCGGGTGGTCCTCGGTGGGCAGCACGACGCGAAACGTGGTGCCGCGCGGCGAGGTCTCGTCGACGCTGATGTGTCCGCCCAGGCCGACGACGATGCCCTTGCAGATCCAGAGGCCGAGGCCCGTGCCCACGCCCGCGGGCTTCGTCGTGTAGAACGGCTCGAAGATCTGCGGAAGGATGTCCGGCGTGATGCCCGTGCCTGTGTCCTTCACGAGGACGACGACATCCAGGCCTTCCTGCGTGACGGAGAGCACGATCTGGTTCTCCGCCGCACGCCCTGGCGCGATGGACTGCGCGGCGTTCACGATCAGGTTGAGGAACACCTGCCCCAGGCGCGACTCGTTCGCGGTGACGGTGGGCACGTCGCCGTAGACGCGCTCCACACGGGCCCGCAGGCGCAGCTCGTTCCAGGCGATGTTCACGCAGGCGTCGAGCACACGACGTACATCCACCGCGGCACGTCGCTCGTCGTCGCGCGAGAACGTGCGCAGATCGCGGACGATGTCCTTCACACGCGCCGCGCCCTCCCGCGCGATCTCGAGCATCTCGCCGCATTTGTCCAGGCTGTCCCGGATCTCCTGCGTGGAGACTGCGCCGTCCTCGCCCAGCTGGCGACGGATCTCGGGCAGCTTCCGCTTCGAGAGGAGCTCCAGGTTCGCGCTCAGGTACGCAAGCGGGTTGTTGATCTCGTGAGCGACACCCGCGGCAAGCGTGCCCATGGCCACCATGCGGTCGGCTTGCATCAGGCGCGCCTGCATCAGCTTGCGGTCGGTGACGTCGCGACAGAAGACCAGCGTCCCCGCCCGGCCCTCCTGCTCGAACGGCATGCTCACCACCTCGAGATGGACGGCGACCCCGCGGCCGGTGGCGAAGCGGACCTCCACGGGTGGGCGACGAAGGTTGGTGTGGTCGATCTCCGGCGTGGCAGACAGGCAGGCCGTGAGCGCCGCGCGATCCTCCTGCGACGAGGTGAGGGCGGCCAGCTGGTTGCCGAGGAGCTCGCTCTCCGTGCGCTCGAGCAGCGTGATCATCGCGCCGTTCACGTAGGTGTTCCGTCCCGCGTCATCCAGGATGACGATGCCATCGGGTGCGGCGTCGAAGAGGCGCCGCATGTGCGCCTCGCTACGTTGCAGTCGCGCAGTCGCGTGCGTGCGATCCGTGATGTCTTCCACCACGCCCATCCCCAGGATGACGGCGCCGCCGTTGTCGCGGAGCGGGGAGGAGCGCATGGAGATGATCACCTCCTGGTCGCTGGTCGTCGCCTTGTAGGGACCCTCGTAGTGGGTAGCGTCGCCGTCGAACACGGCCTTGATGCTGGGCACCACGCGCTGGTCGCGCAGCTTGCGGAGGTCCAGGCCCACGATCCGGTCGCGGGTGGAGCCGAGCATCTTCGCCAGGGCTTGATTGCACTCGCGGAGGAAGAGCGCGCGATCGAAGACGAAGACGCCGACCGGCGCCTGTTCGAAGAGCGTGAACCACCGCTCCCGCACGTCTTCTTGAGCCCCACTCACGGGCACATCATAGGGCGTTTCGTGTAAAGAGGGAGAGTCATGGCAACCCCATTCGCAGCCCGCGCGTCGTTCTGGAGCACACCGTCGTGAGCCACAGCGACCGCGGCGTTGACACGCTCACGAGCGGACGTGCTCACCAGCACCCGGAGCCCATCTCTGGCGCTTCGTACAGCGCAGTGGAGCTGCTCCCGAACTCGAACGTTCTCATGCTCGATCAACGGCGCCTTCCCATGCAGGAGAAGTACGAAGTGCTCACGCGCCCGGACGACGTCGGCGCGGCCATCCGCGAGATGCGTGTCCGTGGCGCGCCTGCCATCGGCATCGCGGCGGCCTACGGCATCGCGCTCGCGGCGGCGTGCACGCGGGGGGATGGCGCGGCGTTCCTGGCGGAGATGGAGCGCGTCACTTCGTTGCTCGCCGCCACCCGTCCGACCGCCGTGAACCTGTCGTGGGCGCTCACGCGCATGCGTGCGACGTGGAGCGCCGTCGCGGATCGCGACCACACATCGCGGCTGATGCTCGTGGCCACCGCTGCGCGCGACATCCACATCGCGGACGTGCGCGCGTGCAAGGCCATCGGCGCGCTGGGAGCCGTCCACGTCCCGGACGGCGCGACGGTGCTCACGCACTGCAATGCGGGCGCGCTCGCGACCGGAGGCTACGGCACCGCGCTGGGCGTGATCCGCGCCGCGCATGAGGCGGGCAAGCGCGTGCGCGTCCTTGCGGACGAGACGAGACCGCTGCTGCAGGGCGCGCGCCTCACCGCGTGGGAGCTATCGCGCGACGGTATCGCCGTGGAGGTGATCACCGACTCCATGGCGGCGCACTTCATGAAGAAGGAGAAGATCGCCTGCGTCATCGTCGGCGCGGACCGCATCGCCGCGAACGGCGACGTCGCGAACAAGATCGGCACGTACGGCCTGGCCTGCATCGCCCGCGCGCACGGCGTACCGTTCTTCGTTGCGGCGCCCACGAGCACGGTGGACCTGGCCACGCCCACTGGCGACGGCATCGTGATCGAGGAGCGCAATGAGGAGGAGGTCACCCTGTCGGATAGCCGCACGCGGACCGTGCCCGACACCGTCCACGCACGGAACCCCGCGTTCGACGTCACGCCCGCGGAGCTCGTCACGGCGATCTTCACCGAGCATGGCGAGGCGCGCGCACCTTTCGGGCAAGCGCTGGCCGCGTGCGTTGGCAGTGGGCACGGAGCGAAAGTCCGCTAGAATACGGAGATGCGCAATTCGAACATCGCGAGAATGTGTCGTGTGCGAACACTGCACACGACCAATTCCTTCGCGGTCTCGGCCGTGGCAGTTGCTTCGATCCTTGCGAGCTTCTCGGCTGCTGGATGCTCCGCCAAACACAGCGCCGGTAACACCAACGTGGACCCCGGGGACGGCGGCGGCGGCGGACTGCTCGGCACCGACGACGGCGGCGGCGGCTTCGGTCCCGGCGGGGACGGCGGTGGCGGCGGCACGGGTGAATGCAACGCGAACACGAAGTCCATCTATGTCGTGTCGGAAGAGAACTCCCTCTACAGCTTCACGCCGGAGACCCTGACCTTCAAGAACATCGGCCTCCTCAACTGCGGCTCTGGCGGCGCGACCCCCACGTCCATGGCCGTCGATCGACAAGGCACTGCATGGGTGCTCCTGAGCGATGGCGGCATCTACAAGGTCGCCGTGAAGGACGCGTCCTGCACATCCACGTCGTACGCGACCGGCCAGGCGAACTTCCAGAAGTTCGGCATGGGCTTCTCGACCGACGGCGCGAGCGGCTCCGCCGAGACCCTCTTCGTCAGCGATCACTTCGGCAAGGGCCTCGCGAAGATCGACACCGGCTCTCTCGCGCTGACGACCGTCGGCGCGTACACGGGCTCGCTCGCGGGTGTCTCTTCCGAGCTCACTGGCACAGGTGATGGCAAGCTGTTCGGCTTCTTCACCACACTGCCAAACACGACCATCGCGGAGATCGACAAGACGACCGGCGCCATCATCAGCAGCGCCACGCTGGCGAACACCCCGGCACGGACGGCGTGGGCGTTCTCGTTCTACGCCGGCGTGTTTTACGTGTATACTGCAGGTGATCCGGCGAGCGGCCTTCCCAAGGACAGCTTCGGCTCCGACGTCACCATGTACGATCCGGTGGCCAAGACCGCGAAGATCGTGAAGGCCAGCATCGGCTTCCGGATCGTCGGCGCGGGCGTGTCCACATGCGTGCCCACGTCGCCAGTGAAGTAGAGGCGAACACGCGATCGGTTGACCGGCCAGCGGCCAAGGAGTAGCGAGGAGCCGTGGCAGAACCGCGTTTTTCCCCCAAGCCCGCGTGGCTGAAGGTCCGTGCGCCCGGCGGTGAGTCCTACACCACCCTCAAGGACACGTTTCGCAAGCTGGACCTGCACACCGTCTGCGAGGAGGCGCGCTGCCCCAATGTCGGCGAGTGCTGGCGCGAGGGGACCGCCACCGTGATGCTCCTCGGCGACACGTGCACACGCGGGTGTCGCTTCTGCGCGGTGACCACTGGCAATCCGCGCGGTGCGGTCGACGGGCGCGAGCCAGAGCACGTCGCGCGCGCCATCGCGGGCATGGGCCTGCAGTACGTGGTCATGACCATGGTGGACCGGGACGATCTCCTCGACGGCGGTGCCTCTCATGTCTCGCGCACCGTGACGCGCCTGAAGGAGCTCCGGCCCGACATCCTGATCGAGACACTCCTCGGCGACTTCGGCGGTCACATGGACTACGTCGACGTGACGGTCGACGCAAAGCCGGACGTGTGGGCCCACAACATCGAGGTGGTGGAGCGACTGCAGCGAACCATCCGCGACGTGCGTTGCAGCTACGAGCAGTCGCTCTCCGTCCTGCGCCGCGCAAAAGAGCGCGACGGGAGCATCATCACCAAGTCGTCCATCATGGTCGGCATCGGTGAGACGGACGACGAGGTGCTGGTGACGCTGCGGGATCTGCGCGCCGCTGGCGTGGACCTCGTGACGCTGGGCCAGTACCTGCGTCCCAGCCCGAAGCACGCCGACGTGGCGCGCTACGTCACGCCCGAGACCTTCGACATGTACCGGGTCCTTGCCGAGCAGATGGGCTTCCGCTTCGCAGCCAGCGGCCCGCTCGTGCGCTCGTCGTACAAAGCGGCCGAGGTGTTCGTGAAGAGCGTGCTCCGTCCGGGGGACGCCGAAGGCGCAGCGAAGCTACTCGAGCAACGGCTTCAGGAAGCGCAACGCGCAGCAGCGGAGAGCGCGGGAACCAGCGGCTCACCCACCACCACGAGTGAGCTCGCCGCGCGTGCCGCCGCCTCTATGCTGATCCCCGCGAAGAGCCTGGTTCGCGGCTGAAGAAGTCGGGGAGCGCGAAGGGCGAGGCCCTTGTGCGTCAGTTGTCGACCACGCAGACGTAGGTCGGGCCGCTGCACGAGACCACGCCGCGCGACGTGGCGCCCGCGGGGCACGCCGTGCTGAAGGGGTAGGTCGTGTTGGACGGAATGTACTGGTTCACGCAGAGGTCGTGGAAGTCGCTGCAGGTGCCGATGGACTTGAAGCCTGCCGGGCATCCGCCCTGTGTTCCAGCGGCTGCGTTCTCGCACGTATGCGTGTCGGCCCGGCAGAACTGCGACGAGCCGCACTGCGAGTGGTGGGTGCAACCGGACTTGCAGAGGTGGCTCGCAGAGTCGCAGTAGTTGAAGCCGGTGCAGCCGCTGGTCTCGCACGCGAGCACGCACGTGGCGCCGCTGGGCACGTAGCCAGCGTCGCACTTGATGGCGCACGCGCTGCCGTCGCATGTGGGCTGGCCGTGTGCCGTGGTCGCGCAAGGCGAGCAAGATGCACCGCAGGTGGCGGTCGCCGTGTTGGACGAGCACGTGCCAGTGCAGTCGTGAAAGCCGTTGCCGCAGGTGCTTTGGCAGCTACCGCCAGCGCATGTCGCGGCGGCGTTCGGACGCGTGGGACACACCGTGCACGCAGCGCCGCACGCGGTCGCGTCCGTGTCGGACTTGCAGGCCTTGCCGCACGCGTGGAACTTGCTGTTGCACGTCGCGTTGCACGTGCCGTTGTCACAGGTCACGGCGCCATTCGCGGGCTGTGCGCAGTCCGCCAGCGTGCGGCATCCATCCTTGCAGGCGCGAGCGCCGGTGTCGCAGAAGCGACCCGTGCCGCACTCGTCGTTCGATGTGCAACCCACCTTGCAAGAGTTGGTGGACAGATCGCAGTACGACTCGGTCGGGCAGGGGCAGGTCTTGGGCAAGTCGATGCAAGTGCCGCTCGAGCAAACCTGATTGGAGCCACAGCCGTCAGCGCAAGTAGCGGGGCCACCACCCTCCGAACCTCCACCGTTTCCGTTTCCGTTTCCGTTCCCGTTCCCGCCGCCATCCGCGGCCGCCGTATCCGCACCTCCCGGCGCGGCCTCCGACGAGCAGGCAACGATTCCAAGCGCCAGCGCGAGCAAGCCAACGACCGTGCTACGAGCGGCGAGCACACCAAAGAACGGACGGGGAGCGATCATGACGCGGCGCGTGTGCAAGCCGTGGGCCTCCCGCGCTGCCCGAATCAACGCACGAAAACACGGTCGCTCACCACAACCGGCCACGAAGAATCGCTGCGGTCGGAAATCAATTTCCGACGCGAACCACATCACCGGAAAAGGGTTTCTGCGTAGATCGCTCATCTCGCACCATTCACCACCCCTTCCGGATGCGCACTGCAATACCTACGGTTTCGGCAGGGCGCTCGGGTACGTGGCGTCCGTGGTGGGCCGCCCGGCCCGTGAGCCTCGCGCCCGCGCTCCTTCTGTGGAACTCTTTCGCCATCTCGCGCGTCCAATAGGAAACTCATGAAGAAGATCGTCGTCGGCTCCGCCTTCCTCCTCACCGGCCTCGTTGCCAGCTTCGCGTACGCGGAACAGGACCGCGCGACCGACCTGCCGGATCAGCTGTCGCTGGGCGGGCTCCAGGTCGCTTCCGGAGAGCTGGCCTTCACGGAACCGGAGCTCTCGGATCAGGAGATCCCCGGTGAGCTCGTGGTCGACGTGAAGGACAACCTGTCCGACGAGGAGATCGCTGACCTGGGTCGCGAGTACGGCATCGTGCTCACGGACAACAGCCCCGAGATCAAGGACGACGGCCACATCGAGATCGCGGAAGTCCCGCTCGCGGACGAGGCCAGCCTGATCGAACGACTCAGCCACGACTCTCGCGTCGAGAGCGTGGAGCCCAACTTCATGTTCCACGCCACGTGGGTCCCGAACGACCCCAAGTACAAGGAGCAGTGGCACCTCACGCGCGTCGGCGCAGAGACCGCCTGGAACTACTCTTGCGGTCAGGGCGTCACGGTCGCGGTCGTGGACACCGGCATCGCCTGCTACGACGGCAACGGCTTCACGAAGGGCACGGACCTCAACGGGACGCGCTGCGTGGACGGCTACAACTACGTCGCGAAGAACACTTTCGCCGCTGACGACCAGGGACACGGCACGCACGTCGCCGGGACCATCGCGCAGACCACGAACAACGGGCAAGGCGTGGCCGGTCTCGCGTACTGCGCGAAGCTGATGCCCGTGAAGGTGCTCTCCGCGCGTGGCTCCGGCACCATGGCCGACGTCGGTGAGGGCATCCGGTTTGCTGCGGATCACGGCGCGCAGGTCATCAACCTCTCGCTCGGCGCCTCACGCGGCGCGAAGGTCGTGAAGGACGCGGTCGATCACGCGATCGCAAAGGGCGTCATCGTCGTCGCAGCTGCAGGCAACTCCGGCGGCAGTGTTGGCTACCCGGCCGCATACCCCGGCGTCATCGCCGTCAGCGCCACGGACAAGAACGACAAGCTCGCGTGGTTCTCCTCGCGCGGCAAAGAGGTCGTCATTGGCGCGCCCGGCGTGAACGTCACCCAGCAGACCATCTGCCAGGGCGGCAAGAACAAGTGCGAGGTGTTCGGCGCCTTCAACGGCACCAGCATGGCCTCTCCGCACGTCGCCGGCGTCGCGGCGATGATCGTCGCGGAAGGCGTGACGGACGCTGACTCGGTCCGCTCCGCCCTCACCAACAACGCTGACAAGAAGGACGATCCGAAGCAGTTCGGCGCGGGCATCCTCAACGCGGACCGCGCGACCTCCCACGTGTGGTGGGGTCACCTGTTCGCGCGCATCGCGGCGCTCTTCGCGTTCGGTGCGCTCGTGTTCCGTCGCATCAAGAAGAAGGGCGGCGTCGTATCCAAGGGGCCGCTGATGGGCTTCTTCGCGCTGCTCGGCTCCGTCGGTCTCGCGCCGTTCCTGCCGTTCGTCGGGATGGCACAGCTCGGCTCGGCTCGCCCGTTCCTCGAAGCCCTTGCGCGTCCCCTCGGTGAGTGGGACCTCGTGCTCCTCGGTGCGGACTCGCACAAATGGCTCATCGGCGCTAGCGCGCTGCCTGCGCTCGCACTCGCGGTCCTCTTCTTTGGCGTGAAGAAGCTCCGCCCCGCAGTCGGCGGCCTCGCCCTCGGCACAGGCGCGCTCCTCACGCAGATCGCGGCGTCCGGTGACGTGGCCTTCGCGTTCGGCCCGTTCGCGCTCCGCGTCTTCGCGCTCGCAAACGTCGCCCTCCTCGGCTGGCTCGCCACGGTCGCCCTCAACAAGAAGGACTGACGGGCTGCTCGTTGCCCACCCCCTTCTTGGTGGAGCCCCTCCAGAGAATTCCTGCCACCCGACCGTAAAAACTCTCTTCGTGCGCTCTGGGCCGGGTACTCTGTAGGAAGTCGATGTCGCTCAAGATCGATCAGGATCACTCGCGGTTTCGCGCCATCGTGCGTGGGAAGATCCGTGAGAACCTCCGGCGCTACATCTCCCAGGGCGAGATGATGGGGCGGAAGGGGAAGGACCTCGTGTCCATCCCCATCCCTCAGATCGACATCCCTCGCTTCCGCTACGGCGACAAACAGCAGGGTGGCACCGGCCAGGGCGAGGGTGATCCCGGCGACCCGATGGGCGGCGAGGGTGAGGGCGAAGGCGGCGAGGGGAAGCAGGCCGGCAAGGACGCCGGCGAGCATCAGCTCGAGGTCGACGTCACGCTCGACGAGCTCGCCGCCATCCTCGGTGAAGAGCTCGAGCTCCCCGAGATCGAGGACAAGGGCAAGAGCAAGATCATCAGCGCGAAGGACCGCTACACCGGTATCCGTCGCGTGGGTCCCGAGTCGCTCCGTCACTTCCGCCGCACATACCGCGAGGCCCTGAAGCGCCAGATCTCGATGGGCGCCTACGATCCGGCGGTCCCCATCGTGGTGCCCATCCCCGACGACAAGCGCTACCGCTCCTGGAAGACCGAGGCAGAGCCCGTCGCGAACGCCGTCATCATCTACATGATGGACGTGTCCGGCTCGATGGGTGACGAGCAGAAGGAGATCGTCCGCATCGAATCCTTCTGGATCGATGCGTGGCTGTCCAAGCAGTACAAGGGCCTCGAGAGCCGCTTCATCATCCACGACGCCGTCGCGCGCGAGGTCGACCGCGACACCTTCTTCCACACGCGGGAGTCCGGCGGCACCATGATCTCCAGCGCGTACAAGCTCTGTACGCAGCTCATCGACGACCACTACCCGCCCGACGAGTGGAACATCTATCCGTTCCACTTCTCCGATGGCGACAACTGGTCCATGGACGACACGCTCGCTTGCGTGGACCTGATGAAGCAGAAGATCCTGCCGCGCGTGAACATGTTCGCGTACGGCCAGGTCGAGAGCCCGTATGGCTCAGGCCAGTTCATCAAGGATCTTCGCGATCACTTCGGCAAGGACGAGCGCGTCATCACGAGCGAGATCCGCGACAAGGACGCGATCGTCGGCAGCATCAAGGAGTTCCTGGGCAAGGGCAAGTAGCGCTACTTGCAGACGACCAGGTTGAAGACGCCCGCTCCCACGGAGCAGTTCACCGACGCGTCCGGGCAGTCGGCGAGCGTGGAGCAGAGGAAGCGCCCGTTGCCAGCGGCGCAGTTCGCCTCCGTGTCGCAAGACGCGGTGCCGTTCTTGTCGAAGCAGCAGAACGGCTTCGCTTTCGGGCAGTCGGCCTTGTCGTCGCAGTAGAGCGGGTCCCGGTTGTTCGCTGGTGTACACGCCGCTGCGCCGCCGTCGATCTCCTCGCACGTGGAGTTCTTGTTGATGATGCGGTTGTAGCAGCAGAGCTGCCCTGCATCGGCGCAGGTGGTGACGCCACACGTGATGCTCGGGATGGGCGCGAGCGGGCCTGTGTCCTTGCCCGCGTCCTTGGTGCCGGTCCCCGCGTCGTTTTGCGATGCGCTGCCATCACTCGTGTTCGTCACGCCGCCGTCGTCGCTTGCGCCGCCGCCGTCAGCGCCGGTCTGCACAGACTGATCGATGCTTGCGTCGTCCAGACCGTCGACCTCGTTCAAGCCGTCGAGACCGCTCACGGTCGCGCAGGCCGCGCACGCCGCGCACATGATGGCAGAGGCGAGAAGCGCGATGGTCGCGCGCATGGAACGCGTCGTGGATTTCATCGACGCTGTTCATCTTAGCAGGTACGCTCGATCGGCCATGAGCGAGTTCGCCCTCAAGACCGCGCTCCCCCCGTATCTGCGCGCAGAACAGGATCGAATCGAGAAACTCGCCGCAGAGGCAGGCCTCGATTTCTTCCCGGTCGTGTACGAGATCCTCTCCTACGATCAGATGAACGAGATCGCGGCGTACGGCGGCTTTCCGAACCGCTATCCGCACTGGCGATTCGGCATGGAGTACGAGCGTCTCGCGAAGAGCTACGAGTACGGCCTCTCGAAGATCTACGAGATGGTCATCAACAACAATCCCTCCTACGCGTACCTGCTCGAGGGCAACTCGCTCGTCGACCAGAAGCTCGTGATGGCGCACGTGTATGCGCACGTGGATTTTTTCAAGAACAACTTCTGCTTCCGCTCCACCGATCTGGATACCGGCGGCCGCACGGTGAACCCGGCGCAGCGTCGCCCCGACTACGATCCGAACCGCCGCTGGATCGACAAGATGGCGAACCACGGCTCGCGCATCCGTCGCCACGTCGCGCGGCACGGCATCACCCGCATCGAGGAGTTCGTCGACCACTGCCTCTCGCTCGAGAACCTCGTCGATCCGCACGCCGCCTTCCACGGACGCCGCGCGGTGGTGGATCCGGATGTCGAGGTGGCAGCGACGGAGGTCCCGCGCCTCAAGTCCAAGGACTACATGGAGTCCTTCATCAACCCGGTCGAGTACCTGGAAGAGCAGAAGAAGAAGATCGAGGCAGAGAAGGAGCGCGCGAAGAAGTTTCCGGAGCACTCCGAGCGCGACGTGCTCCAGTTCCTGCTCGACCACGCGCCGCTCGAGCGCTGGGAGCGCGACGTGCTCGAGGTCATCCGCGAGGAGGCCGTCTACTTCATCCCGCAGATGCAGACGAAGATCATGAACGAGGGCTGGGCCACGTACTGGCACTCCCGGCTCATGACCGAGAAGATCCTCGATGCCTCCGAGATCATCGACTACGCGGACAACGCCGCGGGCGTGCTCGCGACGAGCGGCGGGCGCCTGAACCCGTACAAGCTCGGCGTGGAGCTCTATCGCCACGTCGAGGAGCGCTGGAACAAGGGTCAGTTCGGCAAGGAATGGGAGGAGTGCGACGACCTCGAGACCAAGCGGAACTGGAACCTGCGGCTTGGCCTCGGCAGGAAGAAGATCTTCGAAGTACGTGCACTCTACAACGACATCACCTTCATCGACGAGTTCCTCACCGCCGACTTCTGCCGCGATCAAAAGCTCTTCTCGTTCTCCTGGTCGAACCGCAACGAGCGCTACGAGATCGAGTCGCGCGAGTTCAAGAACATCAAGGAGAAGCTGCTCTTCCAGCTCACGAACGCAGGCAACCCGTTCATCTACGTGGAGGACGCCAACTTCGAGAACAAGGGTGAGCTGCTTCTCCGCCACGATCACCAGGGCATGGACCTGAAGGCAGACTACGCGCGCGAGGTCATGAAGAGCCTCTTCCGCGTGTGGAAGCGCCCCGTCAATGTCACGACGGTCGCCGAGCAGAAGCAGATCATCTTGCGCTACGACGGCCGCGAGCACAGCTCCAAGCAGAAGTAGCGTGAAAGACGGTAGCTCGTGAAAGACGGTAGCTCGTGAAAGACACCATGCCCTTCGAGCGCGACCCCAGGGACTGGCTCCGCAAGATGAGCCCCGCCGAGTGGGTGACCGCGGCGCTCCAGGAGGCGCGTCGTGCCGAACGCGCGTACGAGGAGCGGCAGGCCAAGGCCGGTCTCGCGTCCGCGCGCCGTGCCGCGGGCATGGCCTTGAACACAGTGCTCTTGCTCGAGAAGAAGGAGGGCTGGGGACGCTCCTTCGTGGACCACCTTCGGGGGCTCGGCACGGATCAGGACGCGCCCGATGCAGTGCGTGTATCCTGCAAGCTTTTGCTCGACACCCAGCCGCCGGGTCCTTCGGTGATATCGCTCCGTTCTCCCGCCGCTGACCATCGCGTGGTGGAGGCTGCGCGGGACGTGATCGCCCACGCCTATGCGCGTGCGGTATCGCTGGGAGCGGTCGCTTGAGGCCATCACCGCTCGACGTCGTTCGCGTCGCGCTGAAGGGTGCGTCGGTTCCGCTCGTCATGCTCGCGTGTCTGTCGTTGCCGCCAGTGGCGGCGTGCGGGCCAGACGTGCCTCCCACCGTGCCCAGCCCGATGAAGCTTTTGGACGAGCGCGACGGCGGCTCGCCCGCGTCGAACAACACAGCGCCGACCACGAGCGTCACCGTGTCGCCACCGACCGCTGCGGACGCGGGGGCGGGCGGCGTCAAGCCTGCGACGGCGAAGGTGACGTATCCGCCGCCGAAGACGCAGACCATTCGCCTGACACGAGGTGATGGGTCGCCGCTGGACGACGAGCTCAAGCAAGGCGACGCAGCGATCGAGACCCAGGACTTCGTTGGCGCGGACCTGCACTACAAACGTGCAGAGAGCATCGCACCCAGGGATCTCGCGCCGAAGGTCGGCAGGCTGCGCACGAAGATCGCGAAGGCCGCTCCCGACTTCGGCTTTGCGTCCGCCAAGGACAACCACGACGTGCAGGTCGCGGTCGCGGACCTCGTGAAGCTGACCGCGCTGCCGGTGGCGGCGGACCACGGGCCGTTGCATGCAGAGCTCGGGCGCGGGTACCTCCTTCTTGGCGATGCGCCCGCCGCGCTCGTCCAGCTGACGCGGGCGACGGAGCTGCTCCCGGACGATCCGGAGGTGCTCTCTGCGTGCGGCGTCGCAGAGCTCGCCTCGGGCAACGCGGAGAACGCGCTCAAGCGGCTGCGTCGCGGCGTGGAGCTCGACATGGGCAGCGCGCCGCGCCACGGGAATCTGGGCACGGTGTTCTTCATGCTCGGTCGCGTGCAAGAGGCCGTGGGCGAGTACGAGATCGAGGTCGCGCTGGCCGACAGCGAGCCGCGCGCACACTCCGACCTGGGCACGGCATTGCTTGCCGCGAACGACGTGATGCGCGGCATCGTGGAGCTGCGTCGTGCCGTCGCGCTGGACCCGCGTCGCGCGACGTTCCACTCCAACCTGGGCTACGCGCTGCAGCTCTCGCAGCAACGCGACCCCGCGCTCGCGGAGTACCGCAAGGCCATCGAGCTGGATCCGAAGCTCGTGTCTGCGTGGGTGAACCTGGCGACGATCCTGGCGCACGAGCCCAAAACCCGAGCCGAGGCGCGCTCTGCGCTCATGACGGCAAAGCGCCTGGATCCGCAGGACCCGCGCGTGAAGGCAAACCTGGACGAGCTCGACGCGCTGGAAAAAGGTCAGATCCTCAAGTAGCGCTGGCCCTCATTCCCGCCAGACGTCGAAGCCGTAATGTCAAGCACCAACGTCAATCAGTAGCACCATCGTGCGTGTTGGCATTCGAGCCTTGACCGGTGTCTTCCGACAAAATTATGCTGCGCGAACTTGATCGAAGACACTCTCGGGTCCTCGCGGATCACGGTCGCGTAGTCGGTGTCAGGTAGTTCCAAAGCTGTAGCAGTACTCGTTCTCGTGGAAGTTGGAGGCATCTCGATGGCACTCGGCAAGGTGAAGTGGTTCAACGATGAAAAGGGCTGGGGATTCATCAAGCAGGACGAAGGCCCCGACGTCTTCGTTCACTACTCGCAGATCAGCGGCGATGGACGTCGCCGCCTCTTCGAGGATGAGACCGTCGAGTTCGAGATCAAGGAAGGCCCCAAGGGTCTCCAGGCCGTGAACGTGATCCGTCAGGATCAGCCGCAAGCGCAGGCGCAGGCCTGAAACGATCTCGATCGAGCGACACGAGCGCTCCGCCGCAAGGCAGGGCGCTCGTCGCATTTTGTGACCGGTCCACCGCACACGCTCATCCGCTCACGCTGCCGTCGGGACTCCGCGCACGCTGAACGTGCCGTGCTCCGAGTCGAAGACGCACGAGGAGATCTTCTCGATCCCGCCGCTCTCGTCGATGTCGTACGTGTTGAAGCCCGCCATGCGATCCTCGTGCTCGTGATGGAGCGACGCGCTGGTGGCGCCCACGGAATCGAGTGAGCCCGAAGACGTCGGATGCGCGCGATGGATGCGGCGGTGCAGGTGCCCGTGTAGCAAGAGCCCGCGCTGCAGGTGGTCGTACATCGACGTCAGCGCCGCCGCGTCCCAGAGGCCCTCGAGCGCGGTCTTCACGACCGAGTCGGGGTTTTTCGGCGGGTGATGGAGCAGGAAGATGGGCGTGCGCTTCTTCACCTGGTCGTTCGCGAGGATGTCGCGGAGCGCACCGGTCTGGAGCGCCCCCAGCTCTCCAGAGGCCACAAGCGGGGGCCGCGGCACTGCGGACGACAGGCCGATGATCGCGACGTTGTTGCGGAGGCGCACGAATGGGAAGAGGCCGAGCGGGATGTTGGCGCCGAGGTCCGGCAGATCGCTCGTGACGTACGGCGCGAAGTAACGGGTGAACCGCTGCGCCCGCAGCGCGCCGCGCGTGTAGAGATCGTGGTTGCCCGGCACCACGCTGACGCGCGACGGGTCGAAGCCCAGCTCCTCGTCAAGCATCGCGCGCACCGCCTCGAACTCGGGCTCGAGGGCCAGGTTCGTGAGGTCACCCGTGATGACGACGTGGTCCGGGTTCTGGCGGCGGATCTCACGGAGCAGCGCGACGACCGTCTGGGAGCGATGAACGTGCTGACGCTTCAGCTTCAGGTTCATGTAGCCAGTGAGCCGCTTGTTCAGGAAGCGGCTGGTGGACACGCCGTCCATGGCGAGCACGTGCAGATCGGAGATGTGCGCGATACGCATGGGCGCATCTTAACACCGACCTCCCGTTCAGCGGCGGTCTACGTCGTAGGCGCAGCGAAAACCAACGTCGGCGCTGCGGGTGAAATCGGTCGTGCGACGGAAGGAGCCGCGGGACGTGTACGCGCCGCGTCGGTAGGAGCCACCACGTATCACGGGGCCGAGGCCCGAGGGCGGGCCCTTCGGATCGAAGACGGGCGTCGGGTCGTAGCCCGTGCCCATGGGCCGCTCCTCGTACCAGTCAGCCACGTACTCCGCCGCGTTGCCGCCGAGGTCCTGTACGCCGAGCGGCGTGCGGTCGTCCTTCATCTCGCCCACGTGCGCGAGCCACTCGTGGCCGTCAGTGGCGCTGGTGTCGATCGAGCCGAGGCTGCCGTGGTTCGTAATATGTGCATTATACAAGTTTCCCCATGGAAATGCGCGTCGTGCGGGGCCGCGCGCTGCGAACTCCCACTCGGCCTCCGTGGGGAGCCTGCCGCCCGCGAACGCGCAGAACCCGCGGGCGTCGTCCCATGTCACGAAGGTGACGGGTAGCAGAGGGTCGTCGAAGCGCGCGTCGCCGGTGGGCGTGTGCGCGGGCTGACAGCGCGCGACCTCCACGCAGCGCCGGTACGCGACCAGCGCGACCTCCGTTCGGTCGATCTCGAACGCGGAGAGGGTGACCCGGTGGGCCGCACCCTCGCGCTGGGGGCGGAAGACGCGCGGGTCGTCACAGGCCAGGCCGAGCGGCTCGGTGTGGCAGAGCGAAAATGCGGCGAGCATCTCCTCGTGCGTGGCGCCCATGACGAACTCGCCGCGCGCGATGAACACGCGCGGACTGGGCACGAGCGAGAGGGCCACCACACCGTCAGCGCGAGGCGCGGTCGTGCGGACGTCGAGGGCGTCGCGTGCGGTCTTCGTGTGGTGGGCGACGGCGATCGCAGGCACGCACGAGGCCGCGATCAGGATGGCGACACCTGCGGACCGGCTTCGGAGCGTGCGCAGCTTGGGCACGAAGAGAGGCTAGCTCAGCCCGTGAGAACGCGCATGGGATGCTCGATCAGCGCGCGGAGCTCTGCCAGAAAGGAAGCGCCGACAGCGCCGTCGATGACGCGGTGATCGCACGAGAGCGTGAGGGCAAGGCGCTTGCCCGGCGTGACGACGCCGTTCTCCACCACGGGCTCCTCGCGCACCTGTCCAACAGCAAGGATGGCGCCCTCCGGCGGGTTGATGACCGCGGAGAACTGATCGATGCCGAACATGCCGAGGTTCGAGATGGAGAACGTGCCGTCCGACATCTCCTCGGGCTTGAGCTTCTTCTGGCGGGCGCGTGCGGCCAGGTCGCGGACCTCTTCCGCGATGTGTACGACGCTCTTCTTGTCCGCGTCGCGAACGACCGGCGTGACCAGCCCATCCGGCACAGCGACCGCAACGGAGATGTCCACGCGCTGGTGGTACAGCAGGCCTTCGTCCGAGAACTGCGCGTTGCATTCCGGCACCCGAACGAGCGCCGTGGCCACTGCCTTCACCAGGAGATCGTTCACGCTGATCTTCTTCGGCGCCGAATCGCCCTTGGGCTTCTCGCGCGCGAGCTCCGCGTTGATGCTCTCGCGCAGCGACACGAGCGCCTCCGCGCGCACGTCGATCTGCAGGTAAAAATGCGGCACGGTCTGCTTGCTCTGGACCAACCGCTTCGCGATGGTCCTGCGCATCGGCGACAGCGGGACAAGCTTTGGTTCTCTCAGCCTGGTCTGGGCGAGCGCGAGGGCCTGCGTGGTTCCCGCGGTCCCAGGCTGCGCATTCGAGACAGTGATCTCGCGCGTCTGCGCGAGATCTTCCGGCACCACGCGGCCGTGCTTGCCCGTGCCGGCGATCGTCCCGAGGTCGACGCCCATCTCGCGCGCACGGCTGCGCACGAAGGGCGAAGCGAGCGCCTTGGCTCCGTTCACCGGGCTCACCAGCGTGTCGTCATCCAGTTGCTCGGTGCGCGTGAGGAACGAGAGCGCATCCTTCGGCGCGCGCGGCTTTTGCGGCTGTACTGCGGCCTGCGCGGCCGTCGGTTGTGCGGGCGGCGGCGCGAGCGTCTTCGGTGCCTCCTCACTCACCGGCGCGGCCCTCGGAGCTTCCTTCGCTGGTGCAGCAGCGGGTCCGGAAGCGGCGATGGCTCCGAGGATCGCGCTCACGTCCTCTCCTGGCTCGCCGATGATCGCGACGGGCTGCCCCAGCTTCACGGTGGCGCCTGGCGCGACCAGGATCTTGAGGATCGCGCCCTTGTCGAAGGAGCGGAACTCCATCGTGGCCTTGTCGGTCTCGACCTCGGCGAGGAGATCGTCCACGCCGACGACGTCGCCCTCCTTCTTGTGCCAGATCGCGAGCACGCCCTCTTCCATGGTGGGCGACAGCTTCGGCATGTCCAGGATCTTCGCCATCACGCTCTCCCTCGGGCAACGACCTTCGTCACGGCTGCAACGACGCGCGCCGTCTGCGGCATGCAGAGCTGCTCCAGCTTCGCGTTGTACGGCATTCCCACGTCCAGCGTGGTCACGCGCAGCACGGGCGCCTCGAGCGAGTCGAACGCGAGGCGCTGGATGCGGTCGACGATCTCCGCGCCCACCCCACCGTACGGCCAGCCTTCGTGCACGACGACGGCGCGATGGGTGCGCCGCACGCTGTCACAGATCGTGTCCTCATCCAGGGGGCGGAGGCTGCGGAGATCCACCACCTCTGCGGAGATCCCGACCTTCTCGAGCGCCGTCGCCGCGTCGAGCGCGATGTGCGTGGCGCGCGAGTACGCGATCAACGTCACGTCCTTGCCGGGCCGCGCGATCTGCGCCTTGCCGATGACGACGTCCGACAGATCATCGGGCACGTCGCCCTTCACTGAGTAGAGCGTCTCCGACTCCATGACGAGGACGGGGTTGTCGTCGCGGATGGCAGCCTTCATCAGGCCCTTCGCGTCCTTCGGGAAGGCGGGCGCGACGACCTTGAGGCCTGGCACCGTCGCGTAGAAATGCTCCATGGCGTGCGAGTGCTGGCTGCCTACCTGGCGCGCGCTGGCGTTCGGACCGCGGAAGACGATGGGGCAGCTGAACTGGCCGCCCGACATCTGGCGAACCTTCGCTGCGTTGTTCAGGATCTGATCGAACGCGACGGCGGAGAAATTCCACGTCATGAACTCGATGATGGGGCGCAGGCCGACCATCGCCGCGCCCACGCCGATGCCCGCGAAGCCGCTCTCTGCGATGGGGGTGTCGACGACGCGCTTGTCGCCGAACTTCTCGAGCATGCCCTCGGACACCTTGTAGGCGCCCTGATAATGGCCGACCTCTTCGCCCATGAGGAAGACGTTCGGATCGCGCTCCATCTCCTCGATCATCGCCTCTCGCAAGGCTTCGCGGTACCTGAGCTGTCTCGTTGCCATGTGATTCCTCAGGACGCGAACGGGCCGTCGTAGGTGGTCTCTGCGAGGAGCGCGGCCTCGGGCTCGGCGCTCTCCTCTGCGAATTTCACGGCGTCCGCGACCTCGGCCTCGACGGAGGCCTCGAGCTCGGCGACGCGTGCCTCCACGAAGCCGCGCGTCTTGAGATCGGCGCGGGCGCGGTGCACCGGGTCGCGGCCCTTGTGCTCGTCGAGCTCTGCCTGGGTGCGGTACTTCGCGGGGTCGCTCATGCTGTGGCCGCGGAAACGGTAGGTGCGCACCTCCACGAGCGTGGGCATGCTGGTCTCTCGCGCGCGCAGCACGGCCTCACCGATGCGGCGCTCGACCTCGAGGACGTCCTCGCAGAAGAAGCGATCACGGTCGATGCCGTAGCCCAGCGCCTTCATGCTCACGTCCTCGACCGACATCGAGCGCGAGAGCGGCGTGCCCATCGAGTACTCGTTGTTCTCGCAGATGAAGACGATGGGGAGCTTCCAGAGCGCCGCGAGCGACAGGCCCTCGTGGAAGCCGCCGATCGACACGGCGCCCTCGCCGAAGAAGCAGAGCGTGACGCGCCCGTCGTTCCGGTACTTCGACGCGAACGCCACGCCAGCCGCGAGCGGGATGTGGCCGCCGACGATGCCGTAGCCACCGAGCATGTGGTGGTCCTTGTCGAACATGTGCATGGAGCCGCCGAGGCCCTTCGAGCAACCGGTGACCTTTCCGTAGAGCTCCGCCATGAGCGCGCGCGACGACATGCCCTTCGCGATCGCGATGCCGTGATCGCGATAGGTCGTGATGACGTAGTCGTCCTTCTTGAGCGCGGCGATCGCGCCGACGCCCACAGCCTCCTGTCCGATGTAGAGGTGGAGGAAGCCGCCGATCTTGCCGGTCGAGTAGGCGCGCGCCGCCTCTTCCTCGAGCCGGCGGATGAGGAACATCTGGCGGTAGAGGTCGGCAAGATGCGTCAGCTCGGAGCTGGAGCGGGTGAGCGGCGCCTTGCTTTCGGCGTCCAGGGTCTCTTCAGCCATCCCACCGAAATAGGCGGGTTGTGAGAGACTTTCAACGCCATGCCGCAAAATTGACAAGATTTACAAGCTCGCCACGTGGTTTTGCGAGGGAGCGGCCGTGTGGGAGGTTGTCCGACCAAAATGGGGACCTGGGAACCTAATTCGGTCCTGAGGCGTCCAACACAATGACCCCGAGAGCGTTTCATAAGGCGCGGACGGGGAAGGGTCAGTTCAACCGTCTCGTAGGGAGAGATAGTCATCATGAAGAAGCTCGTGTTTGCCGCTGCGACGTTCCTGGGTATGGCCTCCGCGTTCATCTCGGCTGACGCCAGCGCGTGCGGCATGTCCGTGCGGCTCGAGCAGCTCGACGTGAAGCCCACGCCGGTCCAGGAGATCGCCTCCGCGGAGCGCGCGCTCGAGGGCGGCAACAACGCCTACGCCGCGACCATCGTCGCGCGCACCTTCCCGAACTTCCGCGCGATCACCGCCGGCACCGACCCGCTCCAGACCCGCGCACTTCGCGTCATGGCGCTCGCGGTTGTCCGCACGAGCGGCGACGCGGCGCGCTCTGGTGGCTGGACCCCCGTCTCCAACCTCGCGTGGGCGGCCCAGTCGCTCCGCGAGATCAACGACAAGCGCTCGAACGATCCCACGGTCCAGGCGGACCTCGGCGAAGCGCTCTCGAAGATCCCCAGCAAGCAGGGCGAGGCTCTCGAGATCCTCGGCAAGCTCGCCGACAAGGACCTCATGGGCAGCCCGAACGCCTACGCCGCGCTCGCGCGTCTCCGCAGCGAGAAGGGCGACACCAACGGCAGCGCCCAGGCGCTGAAGCGCTGCGAAGAGATGACCAAGAACCCGAACACCTGCAAGGGCGCGCCCGCGTCCACGCAGCCTCGCCCGCAGGTCGCCGCCGCCGTCAAGGTGTGAGCGACTCGCTCTGACAAACTGCGAACCTGAAAAGTCTCCCATCCTGGCGCCGCTCTCGTCCCCTACCGAGAGCGGCGCTTTTTTATGTAGGATCGCCGTGGCATGAAGAAGCAGCAGATCGGTGCGTGCGTTCTCGCGTTTTTCGTCATCGTGGGCACCGCGTGCAAGAAGGACCCTCCGCCGCAGCCTGACGTCGTGGATGCTGGAACGCACGCGACGCTGACGCCCGCGGTGCCCGCCGGCAACGGGGCCCATGGAAAGGAGCTCGTCCTTTCGTTCCAGTGCAACCGTTGCCACGACGGAACGGGGCACCCCGCCGCCGACTCGGGCAAGCACTGCGTCCACTGTCACGAGGACATCATCGAGGGCCGCTTCAAGGCGCCCGAGGCATCCATGACCAGATGGATCCCCCGCGTGAAGGACATCCAGTACGCGCCGTCGCTGACCGCCATGGACAAGCGCGTCACGCGCGCGTTCATCGAGGACTACCTCCTGCAGCCAAGCCCGCACTTCCGCCCGGGCCTCGTGCAATCGATGCCGCGACTCGCGCTCACTGTCGCAGACGCACGCGACATCGCCGCGTACCTTCACCCCGAGGCCGACGCGCCGAAGGTTGCGGCGCAGCCCGGCGACAAGGTGGCCGATCTCGACCTCGGTCGCAAGGTCCTGGACGGGAAGGGGTGCGGCAGCTGCCACACCATGACCGGCACCGCGGCTCTCGTCGTATCGCCGATCCCGGTGACGCTTGCGCAGAAGGACTTCGCGAAGGCAAAGGCGCTCGCGCCCGACCTACGCTTCACGCGCGACCGCACCACGGCGGCCAGCGTCTCCACATGGCTGAAATCTCCGAAGGCCATGAAGAGCGACTCCGTGATGCCCGACATCCCGCTCACGGACGCGGAGATCGCGGCTGCCACGGCGTACATCATGAAGGCCGACGTGGCCGCGCTGCAACCCAAGCTCGTGCCCGCGCGCTTGCCCGTGCTCACGCGCAAGGTCACCTACGAGGAGGTGGACAAGAAGGTGTTCCACCGCACGTGCTGGCACTGCCACTCGGAGCCCGACTACGCCATCGGCGACGGCGGTCCCGGAAACTCCGGTGGCCTGGGCTTCAAGCCGCGCGGCCTCAACCTGGTCTCGTACGAAGGCATGACGGCGGGCATGGTCGACGACAAGGGTGAGCGCTCCAGCGTCTTCGCAAAGGAGAAGGACGAGACGCCCGTGATGGTGCGCGCGCTCATCAATCGCTACGCGGAAGAGGCAGGTGGCCCGACGGGCGAACATCGCGGGATGCCGCTTGGCTACCCGGCGTTGTCGCTCGAGGAGATCCAGCTGGTGGAGTCGTGGATCGCGCAAGGCAGGCCGCGCGGGTGACTGACATGCGTGTAATCTGCACGTTGTGGATGGCGGCGGCGCTTTCGCTTCTTTCGGCGTGTGACAAGAAGCAGGAGCCGGCGCACATTGCAGGCGACCCCAGCGCACCCACGGGCGTTGGCGCCACCGCCGCGGCCGCGACGATGCCGGGCTCCGCGCGGCCCGCGGCGAGCGTCGGGCCAGAGAAGGAGAACGGCGTCGTGCGCGATGGTGTGGGCAAGCTCAAGATCGTGCGTGCACCGTCCGACGCCGAGGTCACGAGCTTCGTGCGGACGGAGCGCCTGCGCGCGAAGGCGGATGGTCGCGTGCTCGTGGTCTATGCAGGCGCGACGTGGTGCGACCCGTGCAAACATTTCCACGCGCTCGCCTATGGCGGGAAGCTGGACGCGAAACTGTCGCGCATGGAGCTCCTGGAGTTCGACGTGGACGCCGACACCGAGCGGCTTTCGGGTGCAGGATACAAGTATCGCTTCATCCCGTACTTCGCGCTCGCCGGCGCCGATGGGCACGCCGAGAAGGAGCTGGCCGTAAAGACCTCGACGATGACCGACAGTGCGCTCGACCAGCTCGCGGCGTTCCAGCAGTAGATCAGAACGGGGGAACCCTCGGCACGACAGGCGGAGCGCTGGGCGCCATCCCATCCGTCGTGCTGGGCGCGCCGGGTGCGCCGCTATCACGCGCGCCGTCACCAGCCGAAGGGCGCTGCACTGGATGCACGGGGATCACGGAGGGAGCTACAGCGCTTCTCGGAGGCGCAGCCGCAGCTTCGAAAGCAGCGTCAGGAGGCCCGTCCTTCGGCACCTCGTCGGCGTTCCTTCGACCAAACACGATGAGCGCCATGATGACGACGAGCCCGACACCCGCGAACACGTTCTGCGCGCGCTGGGTCTTCTTGCGGATGATGAGCGACGGCCGGATGGGCGTCTCGGCGGCGATCGGGCCTGGGCGCGGCGTGATGAGCAGGCGACCCTGCGACTGCGGCGTCTCCGTGAACACGCGCGACTCGATCGCGATGCCCAGCGCATTGCCGAAGTCCTCCGCGCTCTGGTAGCGATCCTCTGGCTTCTTCGAGAGGCCACGCCTGAGCACGCCGTTCATGCGCGTGACGATGCGCGGGTCAGCGTCCAGTGTCTCGAGCGGCGCCGGGTCCTCCTCCGAGACCTTGCGGGCCACATCCAGCGGATCATCGCCGCCGAACGCACGCGTTCCCGTCAGCGCCTCGTACATGGTGGCGGCGAGCGAGAACTGGTCCGACTGCGGACCGTAGTCGCCGTGCGTGAGCACCTCGGGCGCCGTGTACGACGGCGTGCCCAGGATGACGTCGCGCTGCGTGATGAGCGAGTCAGGCGCGCGCGCCACGCCGAAGTCGGCGACCTTTGGACCGGTCTTCGCGAGCAGCACGTTCTCCGGCTTGATGTCACGGTGGATGACGCCGGCGTGGTGCGCCGCGGTGAGCGCGCGGCCCATCGCACGTGACAGCTCCGCCGCCTCTGACAGCGACATGGCGCCGAGCCTCAGCTTGCTGCGGAGCGTCTCACCTTCCACGTACTCGAAGACCAGGTAGAGGCCCACGGTCGCGTCCTCGCCCATGTCGTGCAGCGCGACGATGTTCGGGTGGCTGATGGCAGCGGCGGCCCGCGCCTCGTTGCGCATGCGGAGCAGCAGCTCCTTCCGGGACTGCGGCGGAATATCCAGGTCATCGCGCAGGACCTTCACGGCCACGTGACGCCCCAGCACGGAATCGCGTGCAAGATACACGATTCCCATTCCGCCCCGTCCGAGGGAGGACAGGACCTCGTAGCGGCCGATGGTGTCCGGCCGGTGGTGTGTCTCGTGCGGAGCCCCCCGTTCCGTCATGCTGTGCCGTCGCCTCCATCCAGGATCGGATTCACGCAGGCTACGCGGTGATTCGGGCGACCGGAGATCTCCACGAGCTCCGGCGTCTCCTTGTCGCAGGTGCCGGGGATCATGCGCGGGCAGCGCGGGTGGAGGCCGCAGCCCGTGGGAGGATCGATGGGCGACGGCATGTCGCCTTCGAGCACGAGCCGCACGCGCTTCTTGTCCGGATCGGGCACCGGGACAGCCGACAGGAGCGCGCGCGTGTAGGGGTGCATCGGCGCGGCGTAGAG
>JANXLV010000267.1 GCA_025355005.1 Myxococcales bacterium
GAAGGACTACTACCGGCGTTCGCTCAAGGAGAGCGTGCGCACGGCCTCGCGCAACATCCGCGTCGCTAAGTTTGCGTCGCCGAACGAGGAGGTCGCCCATGGCGTGGCGAAGCTGGACGCCGCTCTCGCGTTCATCGAGGCGAAGGTCGGCTCACCGCTCGAGCATCCGCCGCTGCCGATCGCGTTCGAGAAGCTGCGGTTCGCGACGACGGACGGGAAGCACATCGCGTTTGCAGCCGCACGCGTCGAGGACATCGTCGCTGCGACGCGCGCGCTCACGAAGAGGAGCGCAGCGCCGACCAGCAGCGCCGAGCGCGCCCTCGTGCAGACGTTCTCGAAGCACCCGGCGTTCAAACATGTCCGCGTCCGCGTGCGCAACGGCCTCGCCACCCTGACGGGAGTCCCCGTTGCGTCGCTGGAGGTGCTCGGCACGCTGCTCCACCGAGCGAAGTGGCCCACCGACAAGAAGCCCACCGTCACGAAGAAGCGCTGACCGCCGCGACGCGGAACCCAGAGATCACTGCACACGCGTCACGCATCGCCTCGTTTTCGGGTTCATCGCCTTCGTTTTCGGGTTCACCGCCTTCGGTTGTCAGGTTCACGAGGTGAGGTTTCTTCGTTTTTGCTCTTGCAAAGAAGTCGCCCGCGACTATTGTCCGCGTCCCCTCACTCCAATCGGTGTGTGGGCACCGCTTCCGGTTGAGGAAGCAGTGACGTTTGCAAAGCGGCCGTAACGGCGCGCGCGCATCGCTGGGAACGCAGCAGCCCATATCGGGCAGCAGCAAAGCCTTCCGACCGCACGTACGACGGCGCTCTCTGAAAGGTCTCTGTAATCATGGTCAGCAAGGCGATTGCCCGCTTCGCGCGTATCAGCGTGCGAAAGGCCCGAGTTGTAGTCGATCTCGTTCGCGGCCGTCAGGCCGGCGAGGCTCTCCAGCTCCTCGAGTTCACCCAGAAGTCCGGCGCGCCGGTCCTCAAGAAGGTGATCGAGAGCGCGGTCGCGAACGCGCGCACCGTGAGCCCGGGCGTGGACCTCGACTCGCTCTTCATCGAGACCGCCTTCGTGGACAAGGCGCCGAACAAGCACATGCGCCGCTGGCGCCCGCGGGCCATGGGCCGCGCGACCCGCATTCAAAAGGGCACGAGCCACATCACCATCGAGCTTGGCTCGCGCCAGTAAGCTGGCCGACGGGCAGCGGATCAGACCAGAAGACTAGAAGGGTACTAAGAGGAACACATGGGTCAGAAAGTACATCCGTACGGCTTCCGCCTCGGCGTGATCAAGACGTGGAACTCGAAGTGGTTCGAGGACAAGAACTACGCAAAGTGGCTCCACGAAGACATCCGCATCAAGCGCGCCGTGAAGGACTACCTGATGAACGCGAACATCGCGGGCGTCGAGGTCGAGCGCGCAGCGAACAAGGCGAAGGTCATCGTCTTCACCGCGCGCCCCGGCATGGTCATCGGCAAGGGCGGCAAGGGCATCGAGACCCTGAAGATCGGCAACATCGGCACCGCCGCCAAGGGCGAGCCCCTGTTCGCCGGCGTCCAGTCCTTCACGGACAATGAAGTCTTCATCGACGTGCAGGAGGTCCGCAAGGCGGAGACCTCCGCGCAGCTCGTCGCCGAGAACATCGCAGCCCAGCTCGAGCGTCGCGTGGCCTTTCGCCGCGCGATGAAGAAGAGCGTCAGCACCGCGATGAAGTTCGGCGCCAAGGGCATCCGCGTTCGCTGCTCGGGTCGCCTCGGCGGCAGCGAGATGAGCCGCGTGGAGACCTACCGTGAGGGTCGCGTTCCCCTTCACACGCTCCGCGCCGACATCGAGTACGGGCTTGCAGAGGCCCGCACCAAGTTCGGCATCATCGGGGTGAAGTGCTGGATCTTCAAGGGCGAAGTCCTCGCTCGCCGCGTCCGCAAGCCGATAGCAGGAGTGCTCTGAGTCATGCTTTCCCCCAAGCGAACCAAGTTCCGCAAGATGCAGAAGGGCCACAACCGCGGCATGGCAGGCCGCGGTACGGACGTGTCCTTCGGTGACTTCGGTATGCAGGCGACCGAGTGCGGTCGTCTCACCGCCCGTCAGATTGAAGCCGCCCGTATGGCGATCACGCGTCACGTGAAGCGTCTCGGCAAGCTCTATATCCGCGTGTTCCCGGATCGTCCGGTCACGAAGAAGCCCCTCGAAGTCCGCATGGGCGGAGGCAAGGGCGGCGTCGAAGAGTGGGCGGCGGACATCCAGCCCGGTCGTGTCATGTACGAGATCCAGGGGGTCGAAGAGTCGATCGCTCGTGAAGCGTTCCGCCTCGCCGGCCACAAGATCCCCGTTGCCTTCAAGTTTCTCGTTCGCGGAGCACTCACACCATGAAAGCCAAGGACCTCCGAGAGCGCTCGGTGGAGGATCTGAAGGAGCTCGAGAAGAGCCTCCGCAAGGATCTCTTCCAGCACCGCTTCAAGAACTTCACCAACCGGCTCGACGACACGAGCCTCGTGCGCAAGACCAAGAAGGATCTCGCGCGCGTCATCACACTGCTCGGCCAGAACGCAAACGGCACCACGCCCGTCGCAGCGGCAAAAGCCCCCAAGGCAGCCAAGGCTGCTAGCCCCGCGAAGGCCGCAAAAGCCGCTGCTCCCAAGGCAGACGGAGCGAAGAGCGCTGCGAAGAAGTCCCCGAAACCGAAGGCTGAGAAGTAGTCATGGTCGAGACCCAAAAAACCGCAGCAGCTGCCCCCGCAGCGCACGACGCGCACGGCTTCCGCCGCAAGATCATCTGCAAGGTGATCAAGGCGAAGATGAAGAAGACCGTCGTCGTCGAGACCATCATCGCTCGCCGCGATCCGCTCTATGGCAAGTACGTTCGCTCGCGCGTTCGCTACAAGGCCCACGACGAGACCAACCAGTACAAGGTCGGCGACGAGGTCGAGATCCAAGAGCACAGCCCCATTTCCCGAGACAAGCGCTTCATTGTGACGCGTCTCGTGAAGAAGTTCATCGAGGAGTGAGAAGTACGCCATGATCCAGATGCGCACCATTCTCGAGGTCGCTGACAACTCTGGCGCGAAGCGCGTCATGTGCGTCAAGGTCCTCGGCGGCTCACGCCGTCGCTACGCCACCATCGGTGACGTGATCGTCGTCTCCATCAAGGAGGTCGCCGGCACGGGTAACAAGGTGAAGAAGGGTGACACGGCCAAGGCCGTCGTCGTCCGCACCAAGCGCGAGCAGTCGCGCGCTGACGGCAGCTACATCAAGTTCGATGAGAACAGCGCCGTCCTCATCAATGCCCAGCTCGAGCCCATCGGCACGCGCATCTTTGGACCGGTCGCCCGCGAGCTCCGCGCCAAGAAGTTCATGAAGATCATCTCGCTCGCGCCCGAGGTTCTGTGATGGCTTCCCGACTCAAGAAGGGCGACCTCGTCGTCGTCATCAGCGGCAAAGACAAGGGCAAGCAGGGCAAGGTTGCTCGCATCAACCACGAGGACGGAAAGGTCTTCGTGGAGGGCGTCAACCTGATCAAGAAGCACCTGAAGCCGAACGCACGCAACCAGCAGGGCGGCATCCTGGAGCGCGAAGCAGCGATCTTCTCCAGCAAGGTGCAGCTCGTGGATCCCAAGACCGGCAAGGCCACGCGCGTCAGCTTCAAGACCGACGCAAAGGGTCACCCCGTTCGCGTCGCGAAGAGCGGCGAAGAAATCAAGTCGGCAAAGCCCAACAAGGCTGGTTCAGCAGGCGCAGCGGCCGACGCGGCCGAAGAGAAGAAGTGAGTTGAGCCATGTCTGAAGACAAACGCGAAAGTGCAGAGAAGGCGCCGAAGGCCGAGAAGGCTGGCAAGGCCGACAAGGGTCAGGACAAGCGTCGTGGCGGTCGTAGCGAGAGCAACGAGCCCAGGGCGAAGGTCATCACCACGGTCGACGTCCAGGCTGCGCGCTTCCACGCCAAGTACACCAAGGACGTCGTCCCGGCGCTCATCAAGCAGTTCAGCTACAAGAACCCGAACCAGGTTCCGCGGCTCCAGAAGATCGTCATCAACATGGGTCTTGGCGCTGCCGTCACGAACCCGAAGATCGTGGACGCCGCCGTCGAAGAGCTCCGCGCCATCACTGGCCAGAAGCCGATCGTCACGCGCGCCAAGAAGGCAATCGCGAGCTTCAAGCTCCGTCAGGGCATCGCCATCGGCGCGATGGTGACGCTTCGCAAGGCCCGCATGTGGGAGTTCCTCGACCGTCTCGTGACGCTCGGCCTCCCGCGTACGCGTGACTTCCGCGGCGTGTCCCGCAAGGCCTTCGACGGCAAGGGCAACTACACGCTCGGTCTCAAGGAGCAGATCATCTTCCCGGAGATCAACTACGACCGCATCGACGTCATCAAGGGACTCAACGTCTCCTTCGTGACCTCGGCGCGCACGGACGACGAGGGGCGCGCGCTCCTCCAGTTCCTGGGGATGCCCTTCAGGGCTACCTGAACGGCTCGGGCCCAAGCGGCCTGGGGCTGAGACCAAACAAGATTTTACCTAGTTACGACGCAGCGAAGAAGGAAGAGCCATGGCACGTGCTTGTCAGTTTGCGAAGCTAAACCGCGCACCGAAATTTGCGGTGCGCGCTCGGAGTCGCTGCAAGGTTTGTGGTCGCGCACGCGGCTACTACCGCAAGTTCGAGCTCTGCCGAATCTGCCTTCGTCTGTTCTCGCTCCGTGGCGAGATCCCGGGCGTTATCAAGGCGAGCTGGTAGGCCCAAGGACCAAGGGACAAAACCCAATGATGACCGATCCCATCTCCGACATGTTGACCCGCATTCGCAATGCGTCGCTCGCGCGCCATGACCGCGCCGAGATGCCGCACTCCAAGTTGAAGGAGCACATTGCGGGTGTACTCAAGGGCGAAGGCTTCCTCGACGACGTTCGCGTGAGCGACGGCGCCGACGGTGCCGGTATGCGCACCTTGACCCTCGTCATGCGCTACGGGCGCGACAAGTCTGCTGCCATCGACGGCGTTCGCCGCGTGAGCACGCCGGGCCGTCGTGTCTACGTCCGCTACGACCACATCCCCCGGGTTCGCTCGGGCATGGGCGTCTCGATTCTCTCCACGAGCCGTGGCGTGATGACGGACAAGGAAGCCCGCAAGC
Source organism: Myxococcales bacterium (assembly GCA_025355005.1). GTDB lineage: Bacteria > Myxococcota_A > Polyangia > Polyangiales > Polyangiaceae > JANXLV01. Next base: position 5,112 of record JANXLV010000267.1, read on the forward strand.
AAAAGGTGGGCGGCGAGCTCATCTGCGAGATCTGGTGATAGCCATGACTGACAAAGCAAAAGATGTGAAGCCCACCGACGGCAAGACGCCCGGCCTGAAGCTCTCACGCGTCGGCAAGCGCCCCGTCGTGCTTCCGAAGGGCGTCACTGCCACGATCGCGAACGGCAAGATCGAGATCAAGGGACCCAAGGGCACCCTCTCTCGCGCGCTCATCCCGAACGTCACCATCAAGGTCGAGGCCGCTGGCATCACCGTCGTTCCGACCATCCCCGGTCGTGACGGCGCGCGCTTCCAGGGACTTGCCCGCTCGCTCATCTTCGGCATGGTGAACGGCGCAGCCAATGGCTACGCGAAGTCACTGCAGCTGGTCGGCACGGGCTACCGCGCAGAGGTGAAGGGCCAGATCCTGAACCTCGCGCTCGGCTTCTCGCACCCGGTGAACTTCCCCATCCCCGCAGGGATGAAGGTCGAAATCCCGGTGGACTCCAAGGGCACCATGATCAACCTGTCCCACCCGGACAAGGAAGTGATGGGCCAGACGGCCGCGAAGATCCGCGGCTTCCGTCCGCCGGAGCCCTACGGCGGCAAGGGCGTTCGTTACTTCGGTGAGAAGGTTCGCGAGAAGGCCGGCAAGGCTGGCAAGGGCGGAAAGTAAGGTTCCATCATGGCTATGCAAATCGTCGGTCGGGAGCGCCGTAAGCTCCGCATTCGTCGCAAGATCAGCGGCACCTCAGAGCGTCCGCGCCTCACGGTCTTCCGTAGCGCGAAGCACATCTACGCGCAGGTCGTGGACGACGTGTCGGGCACCACGCTCGCGCATGTCTCCACGCTCTCGCGTGACGTCCGCACCGACATCGGTGAGGACCACAAGTCCGGCGCGGCCAAGAAGGTCGGCACTGCGATCGCCAAGGCGCTCGCTGCCAAGGGGTTGAAGAAGGTCGTCTTCGACCGCAACGGTTACCTCTACCACGGCCGCGTCAAGGCGCTGGCCGAGGGCGCTCGCGAAGGCGGGCTCGAGTTCTGATAGGGCTCCCTGCGGGCTCCGAGATCTGAAAGTTCTGCGTGTTTGGCTCTGCGTGGTTATTGAGAACCCCGCGGCCCGAGGAAGAGAATCATGGCGTTCGAAGTCGAAGACGAGAAGCTCAAGGAGCGAATCATCCACATCAACCGCGTGGCGAAGGTCGTCAAGGGCGGCCGTCGCTTCTCGTTCGCCGCGCTCGTCGTGGTGGGTGATGAGTCGGGTCACGTGGGCGTCGGTCTGGGCAAGGCCAACGAGGTCCCCGAGGCCATCCGCAAGGGCAACGACCAGGCGCGCAAGAACATGTTCAAGGTTCCGCTCATCGGCGCGACCATCCCGCACGAGGCGCTCGGTCACTTCGGCGCAGGCCGCGTGTTCCTTCGTCCCGCCTCGCAGGGAACGGGC
>JANXLV010000286.1 GCA_025355005.1 Myxococcales bacterium
GATCTCCGGCGCAACATTTGTCCGGTCTCGGGACAGGGCATGCTCGGCGGCAATACGGTTGCCTTATCAACCATCGTCATCTCTTGGCGCGTCGGGCGTCGGCAAGAGCGTGCTCATCAAGCACCTGATCGGGCTTCTTTACCCGGACAAAGGCGAGATCTGGCTCGACGGCGCGGAGATCAGCCGGCTCAGCGAAACGGGCATGTACCCGATTCGAAAAAAGTGCGCGATGGTCTTCCAGCACTCGACGCTCTTCGACTCGATGACCTGCGCCGAGAACGTCGCCCTCCCTCTCCGGAAGCACAAAGGGATGAAGGCGAAGGAGGCCCTCCACGAAGCGCAGCGCCGGCTCGAGCTCGTTCACATGCGCGAGTTCGCGAATCGCTATCCTTCGGAGCTCGGCGACGGCATGCGGAAGCGGGTGGCCATCGCCCGCGCGCTCACCCTCGATCCGGCCTACGTGCTCTTCGACGAGCCCACCACGTCGCTCGACCCGGTCAGCGCACGCCGGGTGGACAAGCTGATTCGCGAGCTCTCCGACAAGCTGGGGGTGACGTCGATCGTCGTCAGCCACGATCTTTCGAGCATCTTCACGATCGCGGACCGAATCGTGATGCTTTATAAGGGCATGGTTCGTTTGATCGGCACGAAGGACGACTTCAAGAATTCGACCGACGGCATCGTTCAGCAATTCATCAACGGGCGGGCCACCGGCCCCATGGACCTCTGAAAAAGAATGGCGCAGGAGAAGTCGATCGAAGTCAAAGTCGGCGTCTTGATCCTCGTCTCCATGGGGATCCTGGGGGCGTTCATTCTGATCATGGGCGGCCTCAGCTTCGAAAAGACCTACCCAGTCTTCGTCGATTTCGACAACCCGGGCGGGCTCCAATCCGGCGCTCCCGTCCGTCTCGCGGGGGTCAAGGTCGGCTCCGTCGACGAGCTCCGTTTCATGGGCGGCATCGTCGATCCAAAGACCAACCGGCGCACCCTCGTCCGGGCCAAGCTCTCCATTCAAGTGCGCGCAAAGGACACCATCCACGAGGACGCGCTCTTCTACGTGACCACGCAGGGCGTGCTCGGCGAACAGTTCCTCCAGATCGATCCGGGCAATCCGGGCAAGCCGATGCTCGAGGAAGGCTCCATCGTGAAGGGCATCGACCCGCCGCGCCTGGACCTCTTCCTCGCGAAGGCGTTCGAGCTGCTCGACGACACCGTCACCGGCCTCCGCAACAACCGCGAGCTGATCGGCGACATCGCCGTGAACACCGCCGCGCTCCTCAAGAACCTGAACGGCGTCCTCGTCGACAACAAGGACCGCATCGGCCGGACCATGGTGAACGTGGAGGAGCTCGTGAAGGAAGCGAACTCCCTCACCAAGGAGGCTCGCGTCAACTACGTCAACAACCCGAAGCTCCTTCGGACCATCGACAACGTCGACAAGCTCGCCTCCGCTGTCCAGCAGGACTCCGGGCCGATGCTCAAGGACGCGCGCGAGGCCATGGCCAACGTGAACCGCGCGAGCGCCCTCGCCGGCAGCCCCGAGCAGGAGCAGAAGATCAAGAAGGCGCTCGACGACATCGCGCAGGTCGCCGCCCACGCGAACGCCACCGCGGCGGATGCGCAGGCCATCGTCGCGCACATCAAGAAGGGCGACGGCTCCGTCGGCTCGCTCGTGATGGACGAGGCCATGTATGACGATCTCCAGGAGCTCGTGAGAGACCTGAAGCACAATCCGTGGAAGTTCTTCTGGAAAGAGTGAGCTCGACCTAGGCCCAAGGCCTGGGCCTAGACCGTGCGCGCCGTGTGCAGATCTGGCGCTGCTTCGCTCGACTCGGGTTCCTCTTCCGCTTCATCTGCCCGCTTGTGGTCCGACGGCAGGTGGCCCACCGCTTCGGCCAGGCCGGGGGCGGCTTGCTTCACGAAGTTGCGGGTGTCCTCGCTGCGCTTCAGGACCGCGAGGACGCGGCGTGCTTCGTCTTCGTCCTTCTCGGGATCGTGCGCGAGCGACAGCATGGCGCAGAGGATCTCTTCCTTCGCGGTGATGGGAAGATCGGCGCTGCGCGTCTTTGCGATCGCGTTCGCCTTCTCGAAGTTGCCCTGACGCGCGGCTGCGAGCAGGCGGATGCGCAGGACGCCGGCGCTCAGGAATGCGTAGCCCGGGAAGCCGGCCGCGAGCGCCGCGCACTCCGCCTCTGCCTCGTCCGCGCGCCCCATGCCGGCGAGCGCGAGCCCGCGTTGCACGTGCAGGCCGGGGACGAGGATGTCCGAGTACGCGTTGCGCAGCGCCGCCGACGTGTCCACGAGGTTGAGCCCCGCCTCCGCGTCGGTCAGCACCTCGCGAAACGCTCCGCGCAGAAGCTTCACGCGCGAAAGAGAGAGGAACGCAGCCGCCCCGAGCGCGGGCAAGCGACCACGCGTCACGAGCTCAAGCTCGTGCACCGCGTCGGCGTCGCCGAGGAGCGCCTGCGATTCGAGATCGATCGAGCGACGCGTCTTCGCACGCAGCCCCCGAATCCGCACCGTGAGGACTCCGAAGAGGAAAAGGATCACGAGCGACACCGCCGCGTATGTGAAGCCGAGGTCCGGCGCCGCCTCCGGCGCTGCGTGCGGAACCGGGGTGCCAGGCGGTGGCGCGAGCAGCTGCCAGATGCAGAGGAACATCGCCACCAGCACCACCCACAGCGCGAGCACCTTCCACCGGCGTCGCCTTGCAGTGCTTGGACGGAGCTCTGGCGCACGCCCGTTCGTCGCGGCGGGAATCGGCGCTTGCGTCTCGGCCTTGGTGTCAAGGCGCGCGTCCGCGGCGAGAAACCCGCGGACCGCGGGCGCGACGGTGGATAGCCACGCCGCGGCCTCACCGTCTTCGGAGATGCGCGACTGCGGCTTGCGATAGATCGCACCGCCGCCCGCCGCCACCATCCGCTCGAAGCCGCGAACGAGCGCGCGCTCACGTGGCGCTGCGTGCTCGAGAACGCGTTCATTTCGGACGAGCGCAGCCGAGAGCTCTTCGAGCTTGTTCTCGCGTGAGCGCAGCAAGAGCTCGGCGACGGCCACGCGCGCGAGCGGCGCCACTTGCTTGCATTCTGCACGCACTTGACGGATGTCTTCCTCCGCGCCTGCGCCGTTTCCCTGCGCGGCCCGCGCGAAGGCCCGCACACTGCGGGCGAGGTCCGTGAGCGCCCGTCCCGTCATCGCGAAATCGACGCGCGGCCTGTGCTCCATGCTCGCGGTGGCGCGCTTCTCGGCCGTCGTCATGTCACCGCGCAGGAGCGCGATCGTCGCGAGCTGCAGCGCAATGGACTGCCCCACTGCTCCCCCCAGGCCGCTGAACCTCTGAAGCATCGGCTCCGCGCCATCCAGATCGCCGCGGAGGATCAGGTCCGTTGCGCGGTTGTGGACCGCCGTTGCCTTGAACGTCTTGCGTAGGCGGATGGTGAGGGCGAAGGCGCCGAAGGAGATGATGCCCAGCGGCACCGCATAGATGGGGCCTGACGCGAGGGCGATGGCCCCTGCCTCGAAGGCGGCGAGCGCGCCAACGCCAAGCAAGACCACGGTCGTGCGCCTGGCGGCGGGGTGGGTGATCGCGGCGACGTCAACAGCCGCGCGCGCGGGTTCGCCTGCGATCGGCGCGCTCATGGCCCCGCTAGTCGCCCGCTCCGGAGTCGACGGGCGGCTGGAACGTGTCCTGCGTGGCGCCGCCAGCGTCGGTCGAGCCACCCTCCTTCTTGCCACCTTCGGCGGCGATGGCTGCGCCGGAGTCGAGGGTCTCCGTCTTCTGGATGCCGGAGAGATCGTCCGAGCAGGCGCGCTCCGTGCCGGTGCCGTCGGGGACGCAGACCAGGCCGGGCTGGCAGTCCGTGGCATTGAGGCAGGCCTGACCCGCCGCGGCCAGGGACTGACTGGACGAGCACGCCGCCGGAACGGCAACCAGCACGCCGACCGCCAAAGTAAGAGCAACAACGCGAGCGTTCGTCACCGCCCAAGCCTAGCTCATATGGGCGTGTCTGATAAAGCGTGCCCTATGCCAGCACGACCAGGACGTCGCCTTCGTTCACCGCCTGGGCCTCCGCGCAGGCGATTTTCTCCACCTTGCCGGCGCATGGCGCCTCGACCGGCATCTCCATCTTCATCGACTCGAGGATCACGAGGACCTGGCCCTCCGTGACGGAGTCGCCCTCCTTCACTTCGATCTTCCAGATGGTACCGGTGATGTGTGCGGGGACATTGGTGGCCATGGGTGGCCGGCAAGGTACTCGACCCGCTGGAAGCGGCGCAAGGGCGCCGCGCGGGGCCGCACAAGGCCGCACGAGCCACCCTGGTGCGGCGGGCCAAGCGGTCCCGGTTGCGATCGGGGAAGAGGACGAGTAACGTTCAGTATGAGGAGTGACCACATCACTTCACCCCGCGACTCCGAAAAAGACGGCGCAATTCGAGCGAGATAGTGCACATGGCGGAACAGAAAGAAAGCTCGGTCCTCTTCTCTCTCAAGGAGCTCCAGAACCTCGAGGACGAACGCACCAAGCAAGAAGAGGACGATCGTCAGCGTTCGGCGCTCGCGGAGCAGCAGGCACGCCTCGACGAGCAGCGTCGCGCGCTCGAGGTCGAGGAAGGCCGCCGCCGCGCCGAGGAAGAGCGCCGTCGAACCGACGAGCAGCGCACGCGCGAGGAGCAGGCACGCGTCGACGCCATTCGCCACGCCGAGGTGGAGCGCGCTCGCCTTGACGCAGAGAATGCCGCCCGCATGGAGGCCATGCGTCGCCAGCAGGAGCACGAGGCCCAGCTCGTTCGCATCAAGGAAGGCTCCGGCAAGAAGAAGGCGATGCTCATCGCCGTTGGCGTTGGCGCCATCCTGTTCCTCGGCGCGATCGGCGCCGGCGTTGCCTTCAAGATCAACAACGACAAGGCGGCAGCCATCCAGGCCGCGAAGGACCAGGAGATCGCGCAGCAGCGCGCCCAGGTCGACAAGCTCATGTCCGACCTCAAGGCCCAGAGCGACCAGGTCGATCAGCTGACCTCCGCCGTTTCGAACGCCAAGAGCGACGCAGACCGCGCAGCAGCGCAGCAACGCCTCGCGGACGCCCAGAAGGCGCAGCAGGTCGCCAAGGAACAACTCGCGACCATCCAGCGTGGTGGTGGCGGCGGTGGTCGCGGCGGTGGCGGTGGCGGTGGCGGACAGCCGACCAAGCCGCGTCCGGCATGCACCTGCCAGGCGGGCGACCCGCTCTGCTCGTGCCTCTAGGAACCAGTGTAGGGACGAGAGCTCCGATCGCATTCGCGCTCGATTTTCCGACTGTTGAGGCCGCGCGTCCCGTTACCGAAAAGGTGGCGGACCTGGTCGCCATGTTGAAGGTCGGGCTCGAGCTTTTTCTCGCGGAAGGCGACGCATCGCTGCGCCTCGGTCGTGACCTTGGCGTTCCGATCTTCCTCGACCTGAAGCTGCATGACATTCCGGAGACCGTGGAGCGCGCGGTGGGCCGCGTATGCGGTATGGGCGCGCGGCTCTGCACCGTGCACGCGAGCGGCGGTCCTGCGATGCTGTCGCGGGCAGTCGAACGTGCAAAGAGCGAAGGCGGGAAGACGGACATCGTGGCGGTGACGGTGCTGACGTCGCTCGACGCGAACGACCTCACGAACATCGGCTTCGCGCAGCCGCCGCAGGAGGCCGCGATCCGGCTGGCGCGGATGGCCGCAGACTCGGGTGTCACGCATTTCGTGTGTTCCCCGCACGAGGCCGCGGCGCTCCGGGCGGCGCTCGGGCCCGACGCGGTGCTCATCACCCCGGGCATTCGACCTGGGTCGGAGCGCGAAAGCGGCGATCAGAAGCGCGTGATGACCGCGGCGCGCGCCATGGGCGAAGGCGCGAACATGCTGGTGGTGGGCCGTCCGATCCGCGATGCGGCAGATCCGCGCGCGGTGGTGCTTGGCCTCTCGGACGAAATAAGGGAGGGTGCACGACCATGACGACGGCCCCCGAACAGGCGGAATTCACGCCGCGCGAACGCCTCGTGATCGGCCTTCAGCCCGTGCGCGAGGCCATCCGCGCACACGGCGAAAAGGTGAGCCGCGTCCTCGTGGAGAAGGGCGAGTCCCCCACCCTTGCAGCGGTTGCGCGCTTCGCTCACGATCGCGGCATCAAGGTGGAGACGGTCGACCGCGGCACGCTCGACCGGGCGACGAAGAACGGCAGGCACCAGGGTGTCGTTGCGTACTGTCCGCGCGTCATGCTGCTGGACCTCGCGGACGTCGATCACAGCTGCGCGATCGCGCTCGACGAGATCGAGGATCCGCAGAACTTCGGAGCCATCGTGCGCTCGGCCGTCGCGCTGGGTGCGTCCGCGGTGATCTTCCCGGAGAACCACGCTGCGCCACTGTCGCCGGCCATGTTCCGCGCGTCCGCTGGCGCGGTGGAGCACGCAGCGCTCTGCCGGGTGGACGCGCTTCCGCGTGCGCTCGAGGCGCTTGCCGCGCGCGGCGCCGAGATCGTCGGCCTGGATGCGAACGCAGATCAGACGCTGAAGGACGCCTTCGCGGAGATCGGCGACAAGCCCACCGTGATCGTCGTGGGCGCGGAGGGCAAAGGCCTGCGCAAGGTCGTCAAGCGCGCCTGCACGAAGCTCGCGCGGCTGCCCATGAGCGGACGCATCGACTCGCTGAACGCGTCCGTCGCGGCGGCGCTCGCCCTGTACGAGCGAAAGCGCTGACGTGGCCGCTGGTGAGGCGCTCGGCTCTGGTGCGCAATCTGGGGCGCCCGACGACGCGCGCCCTTTCCCGCTCCGGTTGTTCTTCTTCGTCTTCTTCGGCTGGACGTTCGACTTCTACGATCTCGTGCTGCTCGGCTTCGTACGCGAGCACGTGTCACGAGATCTCTCGCTGGGCCACGCGCAGGATCGCTGGATGCTGGGCGTGGCGCTGGCGACCAGCGGCGTCGGCGGCATCATCAGCGGGCGCTTCGCGGACAAGTTCGACAAGCGGAGCGTCCTCTCCGTCACGATCGTCCTCTACTCCGTGGGCTCGCTCGTATGCGGCCTTGCACCCAACGCGTGGGTGTTCATCCTCGGGCGCGCGCTCGTGGGGCTTGGGGTCGGCGGAGAGTGGGCTGTTGGCCACGGCATGCTCGCCGAGGCCGTTTCGTCGCGTACGCGTGGTCGTGCCTCCGCCGCGCTGCAGGCCGGTGAGCCGGTTGGCGTTGCGCTCGCCGCCATCGCCGGCTTCCTGATCATGCCGCTCGTGGGGTGGCGCGTGGTCATGGTGGGCTCCTCCGTGACCGGCTTGCTCGCGCTCTACGTTCGCAAGCACATGCACCTTCCACCGCAGCCTGCGCACGAGCCCGTGAGCTTCGCTGCGCTGCTTCGCGCGAAGATCGGCTCGCGCTTCCTGCGCGCGTGGCTGCTCGGCGTGTTCAAGCTGGGCACGTACTGGACTTGCTACACGTGGTTGCCGACGTTCCTGAAGGAGCAGATGCACCAGTCCACGGGCAAGAGCGTGACGTGGGTGCTCACGGCGCAGGCGGGCCAGTTCCTCGGGATGATCGTGTTCGGGCAGGTCGCAGACAAGGTGGGGCGACGGCCAGCGTTCTCCATGTTCTCGTTCGTAACGGCCGTGGCGCTGGCGGCGCTGGCGTTCAGGTGGCAGTGGCTGACCGCGAATGCCGTGTGGTTCTGGTCGGCGATGCTGCTGCTCGGGTTCGGCTCGGGATGCACGGCGGGCTTCGGCGCGCTGCTCGCGGAGCTATACCCGAACGAGATACGCGGCGTGGCGATGGGTGCAACCTACAACCTTGCGCGCGCGGTGCAGTTGGGGGCGCCCGTGCTGGTGGGGTACATGGTGGACAGCGATGGGTTGCGAGGCGGACTGTCGGTGCCGCTGTGTCTGGCGATCGCGACGGGGACGTGGGTCTTCACGCTCCCGGAGACGAGAGGCAAGAAGCTGACGGGTATCGCGGAGCACTGAGAGCCCCCCTTCTCTCCATCTCGTCCACGAAGAGCTGCGCGTTCTCCATTCCTTGCCGCCTCGCTGTGATCTCTCTTGCTGCTTCGCGCGCGGTGCCCGTGAGGTCGCAGCGATCCAGCAGCTCTTCGAGGATGGGCTCGTACGCGGCTTCCTCTTTCGCAGTCAGCGCGCCTCCGGTGTTTGCCGGGCGGCCCGCGGCGCTGGCAAGCACCCTGCGCACCGCCATCTTCAGCCTCATCTTCAGCGCGGCTAGCAGGAAGACCGGCGAGCCGTTCATGTCACACGTGACCGCCACGACGTCCGCTCTCCATGTCGCGTCGAGGACGTCTGCCCTGTCCGGTTCGCCTGCGTCTGGCATCCGGAACGCGAGGACGTCTGCCCTGCGCATCGTCTCGAAGAAGCCGACCTGGCCGGCGTGGTTCATCTGGAATTTATCGAGGTGGCAAAGATCGTGGACTGCGAACGCGAGCGCGTCTTCGTGCATTCCCGTGTGGCTCCCCGGCGGCAAGAGCGACACCACGCGACGGCCCCTCGCCTGCTCCGCGAGCAGCTCCTCCGGCGTTGGCGCGTGGTCCAGCACGCTCGCGGCGTGGGTTCCTTCTGCGAGCCCGAAGAGCCCTCGCTCCGCGTCCGAAGGCACCTTCAGCACGTGCCGCATCGCGAACGTCGCGAGTGACGGCGGCAGCTCACCTTGTCCGGTCGCCAGCGGCGCCCGCGAACGCCTGCTCTGCAGCGCCCTAGGTCCCGCCGCGGCCACGGTGTGCGAGAGCACGAACGCCGCCACGCGCTCTGCGTCCGCCATGCGGTCTGTGCCTTGCGATGGCATGTCGTCCTCTCATACCATCGACCGCCGTGAGCATCACCACACACAAGAATGGCGCCGTCACCACCATCGTCCTTCACCGGCCCGGGCGAAAGAACGCCGTGGACGGGCCCACCGCGGAGGCCCTCGTCCGCGCCTTCCGCGAGTTCGAGGCCGACGCGACCGCAAACGTCGCGGTGCTCTACGGCGACGGCGGCACCTTCTGCGCGGGCGCCGACCTCAAGGCCATGGCCACGCCGGAGCGCAACCATCTCGCGGAGGACGGCGACGGACCGATGGGCCCAACGCGGATGGCGTTCACGAAGCCCGTGATCGCGGCCATCAGCGGCTTCGCGGTCGCTGGCGGGCTCGAGCTCGCTGTCATGTGCGATCTCCGCGTGTGCGAAGAGAGCGCGACATTGGGTGTATTCTGCAGGCGTTGGGGCGTGCCGCTCATCGACGGCGGAACGGTGCGCTTGCCGCGGCTCATCGGGCTGTCGCGCGCGATGGATCTCATCCTGACAGGTCGGGCCGTGGGGGCCGCAGAGGCGCTCGCGATGGGCCTCGTGAACCGCGTCGTCCCCGATGGGCAGGCCCGCGTCGCTGCCGAGGCGCTCGCCGCAGAGATCGCGGCGCTCCCACAGGCGTGCATGCGCTCCGATCGTGCGAGCGCGCACGAGAGCTACGGAGTCCCCCTGGAAGCTGCCATGAAGCGCGAGTTCACGCTCGGAATGGCGAGCCTGATGAGCGGCGAAGGGTTCGACGGCGCAGCGCGCTTCGCGTCAGGCGAAGGACGTCATGGCGCGCCGGCGCCAGCGCCTGCCCCCGCACCTGCCAGCGCCAAGATCTGAGCGCGAACGGCCGCCTTCCGCAGGAAGAGCTTCTGCTCCGGGTTCTCGTGACCGCTGTCGAAGTCCTCGACGACGTTGTCGATCGCATAAGGGACGATGTAGATGCCGATCATCGACACGATGATGTTCTTCGCGTCCATACCGGCAAAGTGACCGCTCCGCTTTCCCTCTTCGGCGATCGCGAGGCCGCGCCCGAGTAGATCCGCGATCGCCTTGCCGAGCCATTTCTTCATGACTGGCCCCTGGTCCATGGCCTCACGAAAGAGGAGCTTGCCCGCGTGCGGGCGCTTGCCGAATGCATCGACGATCGACTCGGCGAACGCGGCGAGCCGGTCCAGGTACGGTGCCTCCGTGACGACGGCCTTGTCCAGCATGGAGCCCACGTCGGCGAGGAGCGAGCCCAGCACCTCCGCGTAGAGCGCATCCTTGCTCGGGAAGTGGTGGAAAAGGGACGCCTTGCGCAGGCCGACGTTCTTCGCGAGCGTCTCCATGCTCGCGCCGTCGTAGCCGTGGTCGGAGAAGAGCTTCGTGGCCACGCGGAGGATCTCTTCGCGTCGCTGGCCAGTGCGGGGGCGAAGCGCGCGATCGGCTTGTCGTGTGGAGTCGGGGGCGTCGGGTTCGTTCACGGCAAAGCCCTCGCGGCGGGTGGAGCGATCGACGAGGCTGGCCCGGACGGTTCGACGCCGCTCGGCGCTCCGCTGTTCTGGAGCGGCTTCAGCATCAGGGACACCGCCTCCATCAGTCGCTGGTGGGCCTCGCGACCAAGGAGCGACTCGGAATGGAAGAGCCCGAAGCCGACGTAGTCCATCATCAGCTGCGTGATCCACGAGTCGGGATCGTCGCCAGCGAGCGCGGCGATGTTGCTCGCGAGGCGCTCCGGCTTGAAGGTGCCGTCCAGCTGCTGAGGGCCCGCAGCCATGAAGAGGGGATCGTAGATGCCGCCGCCCGTGGCGAAGCGTGACAGGCCGTCGCGCAGCTCGCTCCCCTTGCCGGCGCTGTCGCAGGTCTGGTGCATCAGGGCGATCGGCGCGTTGAACGCCTCCACGATGGCCTCGGCCCCCTCGGGACGTGGCGCCTTCGCCAGCACGAGACCAGCGTTGAGGAGCTGGAAGACCGCCTTCGTGACCTCGAACTCGAGCTCGCCGATGCGGCGCCCGATGTCCGCGATCGAGCGCTTGCCGTCGCACTGCGCGAAGACGGCTTGCAGCTCCTCGGGGACCTTCTTGCCGCTTGCAGTGGGGACGGGAACGATGTGGTCGCTCGGGATCTTCTCCCGGAAGAACTGCATCTCGTCCATGCGGCGCGCACCCTCCATCAGGAGCCCGGCCGCGTTCAGGTTGTGACGCCGGCCGATCGCCTTCTCGTCGAAGCGATCGAAGAAGAAGAACGTGCCGTCGCCGACGCGAAGCGCAGCGTAAAAGACGGCCTCCACCTGCTTGGCCATCATCGGGTACATTTCCTCCGCGGAGACGAAGCCGAGCTCGATGGCGGACTCGCCGAGGCGCTTGCCGGAGGTCGCGCTGGTCTGCACGATCGTGTCGAGCTGTTCGCGCGTGATCACGCCGAACTGGTAGAGCATCTCGCCGAGGCGCTCCTCGGCCACGTTCGTCGCGGCGCCGATGACGTTGCCCTGCTCGAAGAAGACCGTCCGGGTACCCGCCTCGCCCAGGACGATGAGCTCACCCTTCCAGTTCGACTGCGCGACCAGCGCGACGACGTCGCAGAGCGCGCCGGGCGTGAAGATCTCCCCTGCGAGCTTGAGCACTGCGCCGCCGGTCGCCTTGCGAAAGAGGAGCAGATCCCGCGGGCTTGGTAGCAAGCGCCACTCTCCGGCGCGGGCGCGGAGCTGCTGGCTAGCGGTTCGACCTACCGGGTGCACGGTACCCGTCTGGTCTACCCGCAAGAGATCGTCGCGCTCCGCCATGCCACCTCAATTAATACCCGAGAACCGCACAAAATGGCGCTTCCTCGCTTACGATGGTCGGGTGAGCGCGGATCCCGCCGAAAACCAGGGCAATTTGCGGTTATCGAAGTGGCCGCACGCATCGGATCTGGCGTCCGCGATGGCCCGCACGTACCTCGCCGACGAACGCGCGGCGCTCACGCTCTGGCTTGCTTTGCAGCTCGAACGGCCGGTGCTGGTGGAAGGTCCCGCGGGCGTCGGCAAGACAGACCTCGCGCGCGCTGCCGCGGAGACGCTCGGCCGTCCGCTCGTTCGGCTGCAGTGCTACGAGGGCCTCGACGAGTCGAAGGCGCTCTATGAATGGGACTACGGCAAGCAGCTCCTCTTCTCGCAGCTGCTCCGCGACACCGCCGCGAAGGCGACCACGGGCGCGAAGGATCTGATGGAGGCCGCGAAGATGCTCTCCGCGGCGAGCCCCGCGTTCTTCAGCCGCGAGTTCCTGATCGCAAGGCCGCTCTTCCACGCGATCACGAGCGTCGATCCCGTCGTGCTCCTCGTCGACGAGGTGGACCGCGGCGATCCAGAGCTCGAGGCGTTGCTCCTGGAGCTCCTGGCCGAAAATCAGATCACCATCCCGGAGCTAGGCACCTTCAAGGCCACCGAGCCGCCGCTCGTGATCCTCACCACGAACGGCACACGCGACATGACGGATGCGCTGCGCCGCCGCTGCCTCCACCTCTTCATGGACTACCCGGAGCCCTCGCGAGAAATCGCGATCCTGGAGCTGAGAGTTCCTGGCCTCGATCACGCGCTTGCCCAACGCATCACCGACGTCGTGACCAAGATCCGAGCCATGCCCCTGGAGAAGCTGCCCTCGATCGCAGAGGCAATCGACTGGGCCCGAGCCCTCGTCCTCCTCGCGCGCGGCACGCTGGACGCAAAGACCGCTGACGAGACGCTAGGCCTCCTCCTCAAACACGAAGAAGACCGGTCGAAGGTCGCCGCAGAGCTGCCGAAGCTGCTCCCCTGACGCTACGAGAGCTCGGCGACCTGCGATCCGAAGATGCGCTCCACGCCAGAGAGCAGCAAGTCGCCGACCTCTACGCGAAGGTTCTTTCCGAGCGGCATGGTCGCGATCGCACCAGAATCGAGCGAGAAAATAAGCGTAACCGGGGTCTCGCCCTTCGCCTCGCTGATGACGTCCTTGAGCTTCGCGAGATCCCCCGCGGTCGTGCGATCCGCCGGCACCTTGATGCTGAGGCCCTTCGAGCCCGCCTTGATGACGTCGACCAGGCGAGTGACCTCGTTCACGAAGAGCGTGGGCTCGCGCGGGCCGTCGTCCTCGGGCGCGTCGTCCTCGTCCTTGCGCGGGAAGCTGACCTTCGCGCTGATGAGCACCGGATCGCCGGAGCTCAGGATGGGCGCGAACTGGTCGATGTTGTTGCCGCGGACCTTCGCGACGACGCGACCGCTGAGATCTTCGAGCTCGAAGAACGCGACCTTGCCGCCGCCGTCCTTGAAGATGCGCTCGCGGTAGCCCTCGACGACGCCCGCGACCTTCACAACGGCCCAATCTTTGAGCGCCGCGAGCTCCGAGCACGGCGTGACGTCGAGCCGATGTCCAGTCGCACCGGAGAGGTAACGCTGCAGCGGGTGACCCGAGACGTAGAAGCCGAGCGACGCGCGCTCACGTGCGAGCATCTCCTTCGAATCCCAGGGCTCCGCGAGCGGATAGTCGCCTCGCGACGACGTGCTGCCGGCGGCGCTCTTGCCGGCGTCGAGCAAGCCGAAGAGATTCGTCTGGCCCACCTCGCGATCGCGGCTGGCGCTGCGTGAGCGCTCGAGCGCGATGTCGATCGACGCGAACGCCTGCGCGCGCGTGACCTTGTGCTCCCCGAGCGACCTGTCGAAGGCGCCGCACTGCACGAGCGCCTCGAGCACGCTGCGATTGATCTTCTTCGAGTCCACGCGCGACGCGAAGTCGAAGAGGTCCGCGTAACGTCCGCCCTCTCTTCGAGCTTCGAAGAGGCTCTCCAGCGCTGCCTCACCAAGGCCACGCACGGCGCCCAGCCCGAAGCGGATCTCCGGACCAAGTGTATCCTGCACGCGTTCCGAGCGCTTCCGTTTGCGGCCGCCCTGGGGATGCGTGTAGACGACCTTGAAGTCGAGATCGCTCTCGTTGATGTCCGGCGGGAGCACGTTGATGCCCATGACGCGCGCGTCGGCGATGGTGCGGACCACCTTCTCGATGCGGTCCTTGTCGGACGTCATGATCGCGCAGAGCAGCTCCACCGGGAAGTGCGCCTTCAGGTACGCCGTCTGGTACGTGATGAGCGCGTACGCCGCAGAGTGGCTCTTGTTGAAGCCGTAGCCGGCGAAGTACTCGAGCAGCCCGAAGATGTGATCTGCATCTTCCTGCGTGACGCCCTTCGCGAGCGCCCCTTCGACGAAGGTGGTCTTCTGCTTCGCCATCTCTTCGGGCTTCTTCTTGCCCATGGCGCGACGGAGCAGATCGGCGCCGCCGAGCGAGTAGCCAGCGAGCACCTGCGTCACCTGCATGACCTGCTCCTGGTAGACGATGACGCCGTACGTGGGAGCGAGCAGCCCGTCGATCATCGGGTGCATCGATGCGATCGCCTGGCGCCCGTTCTTGCGCTTCACGAAGTCCTCGTGCATGCCGGCGCCCATCGGGCCGGGGCGGTAGAGCGCGACCGCGGCGACGATATCCTCGAAGCAGTCTGCGCGCAGATCCTTGAAGAGCTGCTGCATGCCCGTCGACTCGAGCTGGAAGACGCCCTTCGTCTCACCGCTTCCTAGAAGAGCGAACGTCTGCTTGTCGTCCATCGGGATGCGGTCGAGGTCGAACTTCTTCGCCACGCCGCTCTCGTCTTTGACGTTCACGAAGTCCGGGCGCATGTTGATGAGCCGGTTCGCGATGTCGAGGACCGTCAGCGTCTTCAGGCCGAGGAAGTCGAACTTGACCAGGCCGGCCTGCTCGACGTCGTCCTTGTAGTACTGCGTGACGTAGGCGCCGGACTTCGGATCCTTGAAGACCGGAACGTGGTCCCACAGCGGACCTTCGCTGATGACGATGCCCGCGGCGTGCTTGCCTGCGTGACGCGTGAGACCTTCGAGCTTCTGCGCCTGCACGAGCAGCTCGCGCGTCTTCTCGTCGGTCTCGAAGCGCGCCTTCAGCTTGGGCTCGAGCTCGAGGCTCTCTCCGATCGTGTACGTCTCCGCGGGCGTCTTCTGCGGGATGAGCGACGCTATTTGCTGCGACTCCATCGGCGTCATGCCGATGCAGCGGCCCACGTCCTTGATGACGCTCTTTGCCTTGAGCTCCGCGAAGGTCGCGATCTGTCCGACGCTCTCGTGCCCGTATTTCTCCTGCACGTACTGGATCACGCGATCGCGCTTGTCCATGCAGAAGTCGATGTCGAAGTCGGGCATGGAGACGCGCTCTGGATTCAGGAAGCGCTCGAACAGCAAGTTGTACGGGATGGGATCGAGGTCCGTGATGCGCATCGAGTACGCGACCAGCGAGCCTGCGCCAGAGCCGCGGCCCGGGCCCACGGGCACGCCGTTCTCTTTTGCGTAGCGGATGAAGTCCCAGACGATCAGGAAGTAGCCAGGGAACTTCATCTTGCAGATGACGTCGAGCTCCCATTCGAGGCGCGCCTTGTATGCCTCCTGATCGACCGTCTTGTTCACGGCGGCGAACTCCGAGAAGCGCGCTGTGAGGCCGTCGCGCGCGACCTTCCGGAAGTAGCTCTCGGCGTCGTACCCAGGCGGAACGGGGAACGTGGGGAGCATGGGCTCGCCGAGGTGGAGCTTCACCTTCGTGCGCTCCGCGATCGCCATCGTGTTCTTGATGGCCTCGGGGTGCGCAGAGAAGAGCTTCGACATCTCGTCGGGCGTCTTCAGGTACATCTCGTGCGAGCCGTGGTGGCGCTCCTTCGCCTCGTCGTAGGTACGGCCCGACTTGATGCAGGAGAGGTACGTGTGCGCCTCGGCGTCATCCTTCGCTGCGTAGTGCGCGTCGTTCGTGGCGACCAGCGGCAGCTCGAAGCGCTTCGCCAGATCCACGAGGATGCCGTTGAGCACCGGCTGCTCGGGCAGGCCGTGATCCTGCAGCTCCACATAAAGCGTGCCGGGCTCGAAGATCTCCTTCAGGCGCGAGAGCGTGCGTGCGCCTTCTTCAACGCCTTGCTCCAGGATGCTCTGCGCGACGAGCCCGCCCATGCAGCCAGTCATGCCGATGAGCCCCTTCGCGCGACCCTCGACGTCGGACAGCGAGATCGCGAGGCTGCCGACGGGCGCGTTCGCGTCGGGCTTCACGTGGCCGCGCGACACGAGCCACACGAGGTTCTTGTAGCCCTCCTCGCTCGTGGCGAGCAGCGGCAGGTGGTGGCCATGACCCGACGCGGCGATCTCGAGCTCGGCCCCGATGATCGGCTGCACGCCGGCTTCCTTCGCGGCCTTGTAGAACGAGATGGTGCCGTACATGCTGCCGTGGTCCGTCACAGCGACCGCGCCCATCCCGCGAGCGAGCACTTGCTTGGGCAGCGCCTTCACCTTCAACGACGAGTCCAGCATCGAGTACTGCGAGTGGACGTGAAGGTGAGTGAACTCCGAGGGCATCTCGGCTCACTCTAGTTCGGCTCACCGCAAGGAGAAGTCTGAACTGCTCCCGGCGGAGACCGCATTGGCTCTTCTCTTGTGTTGACGTGTTGACGGAGATCGCATTGACGCGGTGCGTTGCCGATATTTTCGGTCCCGATATTTTCGCTCGGGCCCGTCTCCCAAATGAAACGGCGAAGAGACCGTCGCCGCGCTTGCGCCGCCCCTGCGAAAAAGTACAGTGCGCGGACCGTTTTGCAGCGCCGGGTGGGTGGCTCTCGTACGGCGCATGGTCTGCACGGATTTCTTTGTTGGGTTTGAGGAGGAGAGACATATGAAGCTTCGACGGTTCCTTCCAGTGACGGCGCTCTGCGCCGGTCTTTTCGTGGCGACGGTGGCAGCGCAGGGCTGCAGCAGCTCCAGCAGCGGCACGACCGGTACCGGCGGCGGCGCAGGCCTCAAGCCCCCCGCACCTCCGGCAGGCGCGGCAGCGGCCACGCTCGGCACGCCGCGCACGTTCGCGCTCCAGAAGCTCTTCCTCGGCGGCACGGATCGCCAGGGCGCCCCCAGCGACAGCGCATGGAAGTCCTACGGCTACGACCTCGACGGCAAGATCACCACGGCGAAGTCCACGGACGTCTGCACGCTCGCGGACGGCGCACAGAAGGCCGCGCAGACGGACGGAACCCAGGGCACGGACAACGCGTTTGGCGAGACGATCCTCCCGATCATCACCAGCGTGGCGCCTACCGCAGAGACCGACATCTCCAAGTCGCTCACGGATGGCTCGTTCACGATCATGATCGACATCCAGGGTCTCACCGACGACACCGCGCAGAACAACATCGGCCTGTCCGGCCAGATCTTCGCCGGCGGCGCGTACTCGGCCGACAAGACCATGGTTCCCGCGTTCGACCTGAACACGGACTGGCCGGTTCGTCCCGAGCTCCTGAGTGACGGCAAGACGATCGCCGGTGGCTCGAAGGTTCAGTTCGACCCCGCGAACACGTACATCGCGGCCGGTCAGTTCGTCACGCAGGCGAGCGTGATCAAGCTCGCCCTCTCGATCGGCGGAATCGGCCTCGAGCTCGACATCAAGTCCGCGATCATCACGTTCAAGCACTCGGACGCGCATACCGCGGACATCGGCACCATCTCGGGGATCATCGACACGGAGCAGCTCATCGAAGGGCTCCGCAAGGTCGCCGGTCGCATCCAGAAGTCGCTGTGCGAGGGCTCCGCCTTCGAGCAGATCGCCCAGGAGATCCGCCAGGCGAGCGACATCATGTCCGACGGCCCGAACCTCGCTGGCGCGAAGTGCACCGGCATCTCGATCGGCCTTGGCTTCCTCGCCAAGGAGATCAAGCACCCGACCAAGGTCGGCGACCTCGGCGTGCCGAGCCCCGACCCGTGCACCACGCCGGCAGACGCTGGCACCACGATGGACTCTGGTTCCAC
>JANXLV010000346.1 GCA_025355005.1 Myxococcales bacterium
CGCCCGGAGAGCCCGGGTTCGGCTCGAAGCGCACCTTCACGTCGCCGTTCGGCATGATCACGTGCGGGAAGAGCTGCAGGGTGATGTTCTCCGCGCGCGCCGCGTCCACGTACGCCTGGCGCGGCTGGTCCTTCGGCGCGAAGTTTCCGTCCGCCAGGAAGTTGTCTGCCTGCATGGGCTCGTACCCGCCGGCGACGAAGTGCGCGAACGACTGCAGGTCCTTCGTCCAGACGTCGAGCGCCTCCTTCGTGACGGGCAGCTTTGGCGTGACGCGATTCAGATCCGTGACGAGATCCTTCGAGTCCTTGTTGAAGGTCTGCAGCGCAGTGATCTTGCCGTCCACGAGCGTCTTCGTGAGCGGGGACAGGCGCGACACGATGTCGACCTCCGACAGGGGCGCGGGCGTTCGATCGGCGTTCACGAGACCGAGCTTCTTCGAGAGGTCGGCGTGCGCGCGCTTCACGTGCGTGCCCTCGATCAGAGGAGAGCGCTCGTCACGCGCGAGCTCGCCCGACGCCTGCAGCACCGCGAGCGAGAGCCGCGTTGCAAGCTCCGCGAACGCGGGCAAGCCGTCCTTCCCGAGCGGCCGCAGATTGGTGCCCTTGCCAGACGTCGCGATCTCGTCTGAGATCACCGACAGCACCACGCGCCAGTGCTCGCTCGTGGTGCGGTAGTCCTTGTACGCCTTCATGCCGAGGTCCGTGCCGAATGACGCGAGCTTGTCCTTCTTGGTCGGGTCGAGGGTGACGTCGGTCGCGATCTTGAAGTCGTCCGGCCCGAGCTCCGCCGCCTTGGTGCCGTTCGATGCCTTCTCCCACGCTGCGCGCAAGAGCGCCTTCACCGCGGTGATCTTCGCGAGCACTGCGAAGTTCGAGTACTGCCCCGACGAGATAAACGAGTCGAGCTGACGGAAGCTTGTCCAGCACGTCACGTCCTTCGTGGTCTCCAGCGTCGAGATCTCCGTGAGCACGCGCTTCGCTGCGTCGTCGAGGAACAGCGTGTCCATCGTGACCGGCGCGGGCATGCTCGACGCGGAGAGCGACGGCTGCGATGCGGGCGTGGGATTCGGCTTCGGATCATCCTTGCATCCGGAGGCGAAGAGCGACACGAGCAACGCAGGCAGGACGAAAGGGGTGCGCATGGTGGGCCCACGATAGATCAGTTGACGCTTGTCGCCCACGTGCGACATCCCACCCGGCCCCCGGAGCTTGGACGTACCACCGGCGTTCTCCATCCCATAGCCGGCGAGCCTGTACAGCCGTTGAATCTGGTTCAATTCCCCTCTATCGGGGCGGCTCTGCGCTGGCCGAGGGCTTGCAGAGGAGAGCGCCATGGTTGGGAAAAAGGTCCTTGGGTTCTTGGCGATCGTGGGAGCGGCCGCCATCGCAGCATGTTCCAGCGACGGTGGTGATGGCAGCGGTCCGGGCTCTACCGCCGATCAGGTGAACGGCAACGAGGATGGCGGCACCACCACGAACACCGGCGATCCGAAGCCGGGCGGAGACCCCAACGGAAACGCCGACGCTGGTGGCGACGGTGGTTTGAACCTCGACACAGTGAAGGACCCGCTCTTCTTCTTGCCGCAGGGTCAGGCGCAGCTCGCGAGTCTCTGCGCGCGCAAGCTGGGCGACGCCGTGTCGAAGGCGTTCTGCACGCCGACCACACCGCCCGTGATCACGAGCCTCGTCGATCTCCAGAAGCTCCTCGGTCTGGACTTCAAGTCCGGCAACAACAACAACGGCACAGGTGGCAATCCCGGGTTCGTCCTCTCCGGACACTCGTCGTCGCTCGTCACCAAGTTCGTCACCGCGATCAACCCCCGCGCGATCATCTTCACGCCGCCGCCGTCCACCGGGCGCGTCAACAACCCGAAGGCGCTCGCGAGCTTCGTGGCCATGGGCTTCGTGCGCGGTGAGCAGTTCGTCGAGCTCGTGTCGAACGACCCCACGAACGGCAACGCCCTCAACTTCTTCATCTTCAAGTTCGAGCACGCGTGCGACACGACGCCGCAGGGTTGCACGAACGCGGACGTGCTCACGCCGTCCGTGGAGACGGGCTTCACCGGCGTGTACTCGCTCTACAGCGAGAACGACATCAAGAACACCGTCCTCGACTGCCAGCAGTGCCACCAGACCGGCGGCCCCAGCACGCAGAAGATCCTGCGCATGCAGGAGCTCCAGAACCCGTGGGGTCACTTCTTCCGGAACAACCGCACGAACGGCCAGGTCCTGCTCGCCGACTACGCGACGGCGCATCCCACGACCGAGGCGTACGCAGGCATCCCGGGCGCGGCGATCACGAACTCCGATCCCGCGCAGCTCGAAGGCCTCGTCGAGAACATGGGCTTCAAGAACCAGCCCAACGAGTACAACACCCAGACGATCCTGAGCGAAGTCCAGAAGGTCAACGCGAACCAGCCGGCCAGCAACCTGCCGATGGGCACTTCGGCGACGTGGCTCAAGCTCTATCAGGGCTCCATGGCGGCCTCCGACATCCCGCCGCCGTACCACGACATCAAGGTGACCGACCCGACGAAGCTGTCTGCCGCTGCCGCCAGCTACAAGTCCGTCATGGCAGGCTCCACGCCCGCCGCGCAGATGATGGACATCCGCGACATCTTCCTGGAGTCGGCAGCCTCGGACATGTCCTTCCGCCCCGCAGCTGGCCTCACCGGCGCGCAGATCCTCGTGCAGCAGTGCCAGCAATGCCACAACAAGAACCTCGACCAATCCGAGACGCGCGAGAAGTTCCGCGTCGACGATCTCGCGAACATGACCCGTCAGGAGAAGGACCTCGCGATCCATCGCCTCTCGCTGCCGAACGACGTGTTCCGCAAGATGCCGCCGCCGCGCTTCCGCTCGCTCTCTCCCGCGGAGATCGCGCTCGTGACCGAAGAGCTCAAGAAGTAGCGCGCACACATCCGCGCAAGGACTCTGGTACCGTCGGGAGCGAAATGCCACGCGGGCTCAGGGTCGTCTCGCTGCTGTTCCTCGCCGCTGTTAGCGCGTCGTGCACGAAGGACGACGCGCGCACCCGGGCCACGGCCTCGTCACAGGCCGTGACGGCGCCTCCACCGCGCGAGCCAGACACGATCCGTCGCGAGGGCAATCACCTCAAGGACGCCGCGTCCCAGTACCTGCGTGAGCACGCGCACGACCCCGTCGACTGGTATCCGTGGGGAGAAGAGGCGCTTGCCGCCGCCGTGGCCCAGGACAAACCGATCTTCCTCTCCATCGGCTACTCGGCCTGCCACTTCTGCCACGTCATGCACGACGAGGTGTTCGCCAAGGATGACGCGGCGCGCGTGCTGAACGAGCGATTCATCTCGATCAAGGTGGACCGCGAGGAGCGGCCCGACATCGATACCACCTACATGGCGGCGCTCTCGCGCTTCACGGGCTCGCCTGGGTGGCCCGCGACGCTCTTCCTCACGCCCCAGAAGGACCCGTTCTTCGGAGCGACATACATGCAGTATGCACGTTTCATCGACACCGCATTACGCGCTTCCGAGCTCTGGAAAGACCACGAAGGTGGCGCACTCCCGATCCTCCCCATCAAGGACGTCCTCCACGACGGCGTGCTCGAAAAGGGCACCACGATGGGCGTGGACGAGCTCAAGACGCTCGCCACCGGCGCCACGGAGGACATGGACCTTGCGCGCGGAGGCAACAAGGGCAACGTGAAATTCCCGATGCCGCCGCGCCTGTCGTTCCTCTTGCACGCCACGCGCAAGTGGGAGCTCCCCGAGCTCGCATCTGCGCTTCGTGTGACGCTCGGCGCGATCTCGAAGGGCGCGCTTCGCGATCCCATCTCTTACGGGTTCCATCGCTACACCACCGACCCCGCGTGGGCCGTTCCTCACTACGAGATCATGCTCTACGACGTGGCGCAGCTGGCCACGCTCTACTTCGAGGCGGCGGTCGCGCTGTCGGAGCCCACGTACACGGACATCGGCAAGGAGACGCTCGCGTTCCTCGAGGGTGACATGCGCGTCCCAGGCAGCGGGTTCGCCGCCAGCTTCGACGCGGACACGAACGGCGAGGAGGGCGTGGCGTGGCGCTGGTCGAACACGGAGCTCGCGAACATCCTCGGCCCGGACTCCGTGGCGATCGCCACGTTGCTCGGCGTGGGGTCGACCAAGGTGGCGCCGTCACGGTGGAAGAGCATGGCTGCGGTTGCGCGCGAGACAGGCCGCTCGGAGGCGGAGCTCGGCACGCTCTGGGCAAGCGTGCGCCCGCGGCTCCACTCCGCGCGTGCACCGCTCGCGAAGCGCGACGACAAGGTCGTGGCGTCGTGGAATGGGCTCGCGATAGTTGCATTCTGCACGGGATTTACGACCACCGCGAACACGAGCTACCGCGACACCGCGATCGCAGTGGGAGACGCGCTCTGGGCCTCGCACCACGACAAGCGCGGGACGCTCACCCGCACGGCCACCGGCAATGATGCGTATGCGGCGGACTATGGCGATCTCGCGGCGGGCTATCTGGCGCTCTTCTCCGCGACCTCGGACCAGAAGTGGCTCACGCGCGCGGACGAGCTGCTCCTGGAAGCGAAGGCGCTCGAGGCGGCCGATGGCGGATTCTACGAAGGACGTGCGGACCTCGCGAAGACGATCAAGATCGACGACGGCGTGGAGCCATCGGGCACCGCGGCGCTGCTCGGTGCGCTGCTCCGGCGACAGACGCTCGGTGCGAAGGATGGGGCGCACGCGCCGCTGGAGCACGCGTTCGAGAAGTACGGGAACACGCTGCGCGCGGTGAAGCTCGGCGCGGCGGCGTGGTTGGATGTCGCGCTATTGGATGCGGGGCCTGCGTACCAGGTCGTCGTCGCGGGCGCGCCGGCCGATGCTGCGCCGCTGCTCACGGCATATGGGCGGACGTTGCCCGCGTGGGGACATCAGATTCGTGTTGCGGGAGACGGTGCGCCCGCGGCGCTCGCGGCGGTGTTGCCGGGCCTCCAAGGAAAGACGAAGGGGCGGGGACCAGCGCGAGCGTTCGTGTGTGACCGAAGCGTTTGTCTTGGGCCCACGGGGGATCCGGTTGTGTTCAGGGAGCAGTTGATTCGTGGGTGGCTGCGTTAGCTATCTCTCGTCGGCGGGGACCCAACCGTGCTTTCTCAGGAAGAGGCGAATTTTTCCCAGCCACTCCGATGAGTCCATGTGCGAGAGGAAGTCTTCCGTGAGGGGCAGCTCTTTTCCCTCCTCCGTGATCAGGACTATGCGCGCGGTGTCGAGATCCGGGCCCACCTTGCTGTCGATGAAGCGCATCGCGGGGATGGCGCTGCCGCCCTCTTGCACCCTCTGGATGGTCTTGATGTCCAGGCGAATGTTCGTCAGCTCCGTGAGTGAGAAGCGCGCCTTCTCCTTGCCGCGCTTCAGCACGTGCACGGCACCGGACTCCACGCGGAGCACGGTGTCTGGTGTCTTCTTCCGTTTCCAGAGGTACACGAGGATGATCGCGGACCCGACAAGCCCGCCGAGGCCTGCGTTCGGAGAGATCGCCGCGGACATGATCGCCGCGACGACGAGCGGCACGGCGAAGAGCTGGAAGATCGCCATCGACGGCTTCGTGCCCCCACCCGTCTCGGCTCCGTAGACCAGATCCATGGGCGGCGGCGTCTCGTCACGTCGCTCGCTCTCCGGTGGAAGTTCCTTCTTCGCCATCACGCCCAACTCTAACGCACTAACTCATGGTGTGAGCTGGATGATCGGCGAGCGCGGGCCCACGCAGGAAAGCACCACCTGGTGCTTCGCTCGGGTCACTGCCACGTACAACGCGCGCCGTGCATCCACGGCGTCGGGGTAGACCGGCGCTGACAGATCGGGAACCACCACGAAATCGAACTCCAGGCCCTTCACGTTGCCGACCCACGTGACCGAGAAGCCGGGGCCTGGCAGGAACGCGCCGTCCAGCACCAGGCGACACGGGTGCTCCTTCTTGATCTTGTCCGCGAGCCTGCGCGCCGCCAGCGGCGTCCGCAGGATGAGCGCACCATTCGCGCGCGGATCCTTCTCTGCGAGCGCGTCCATCGCAAGGCTCAGGCTCTCCGCTTGCGCGTCGAGATCGGCAAAGGAGAGCACCGTCAGGTCCTTCGGCGCCTTCGAGGCCGGTGACAGCGCGTGCTTCGCGAGCGCGACGACGCGCGGCGGACAGCGGTAGCCGATGGAGAGCACCTTGCGCTCGAAGTCCGCGCACGACAGCTCGCGCATGGTGTCGTCCCAGCTGGTGAACGTCACTGCCGGATCGACCTGCTGGTCCGCGTCGCCAGCCACCACCAGCGTTCCACCAGGCTTCAAGCTGCGTCCCAGGAGCGCGAGCTCCAGCGGCGCGAGCTCCTGCGCTTCATCCATCACGATGCAGTCGAACGGCTTCGGCGTCTCCGGTGCCTCACCGGCGCGCTCTGCACGCAGGCGGTCGAGCTCGAACATCACGGGGTAGTCCTCGACGTCGACCGAGCGCGCATCACCCAGCGGCGTACCGGCGTCGAGCGACTGGTGGTCCACGGACACGAGCCGCTCCTTGTCCATCACGTGCGAGAACTCTTCCTCCGTGGTCTGGGAGAACTGGACGCGCGTGTGTTCGATGACGTCCGCCTGCGCTGCAGCGGAGTAGGGGTTCTTGGACGCGCGCGCCACGACATCGATCAGCGCGCGATCACCGAAGAGGTGTTGCAGATCCCCGTAGTGCGCGTGCGCGGTGGAGCCCTCTCGCTTCTTGCGCCTTCCAGCCTCGAAGGCGCCCTCCTCGTCCTCACGCTCGTCGTCCACGGCGCCGGGTGGGCGCTTCGCCAGCTCCGCGATCGCGACACGCAGCGCAGGGTCGCGCTTCAGCCGCACGACGGCGGCGCTTGCATCGCGGCTCTCCTTCCTGGGCAGATCCTTGAATGCACGGCGTGCCTGCTTTGCCGCGAAGCGATCGAACGTGAGCACGGGCACGTCTACACCCAGCTTCACGGTGAGCGGTTCGAGCAGCGCAACGAGCGCCTCCGTGGGAACCACCACGACGGCCTTGTACCCACGCTTCGCGCCCTTGCAGAGGAATGCGAGTCGATGCAGCGCGACGGTGGTCTTGCCGTGTCCCGCTTCACCGAGCACCAGCGTGGAGCGCCCGCGCGGCAGCGTGACGATCTCGCGCTGCGTCGCGTCCAGGTCCACGTCGACCAGTGAGTGGTCGTGCTCGCGCTCGCTCTTCTTGCGCGGGTGGAGCGTTATCTCGGGAGGTGCGGACATCAGCGCCGCGAGTGTACGGGCTTTCGAGCCGTCCCGTGCGCGAGTTCGGAGCCGCGACCGTTGCTCCGCGTTTGAGCCGGACTGCGAAGCGAAAAGCGCGAGCGGCGCGACGCATGCGAACGAGCGTTCTCATTTTACAGAATTTACAGACCGCAGGATTCCACGGGAATCTGGCTCGAAGCGCGCGGCATGTCACTTGCGACCGGGCCTCCGCATGAAAAAACTCACCCTCGGAACAGGACTGCTGACAGTCACGTCGCTCACGATGTTTCCGGCGCTCGCCCACGCAGAGCGATGCAGCGACGGAACGAAGACGACCGATCCGAAGAACCATGACCAGCACAGCGGCCAGTCGGATGATGACTGCATCGAGCGCGACATCTTCCTGATGCCTGGCGGGCAGGCGGTCTTCTTCCAGCCCACTGCCGGTAAAGGGTTCTTCGTCGGCGGCGGTGTGCAGTTCGCGCCCTACCAGTTCTCGCACAACAACGATCACTTCGGGCCGAGCCAGGTGTCGACCATCGCGCAGGTTTCGCTGCTCAAGTCACCGGATTCAACCGGCACCATGGCGCTCTTCGAGCTCGGCGCGACGGCGTCGCTCGAGCGCAACTCCAGCAGGCGCTACCTCATCCCGTACTTCGGCGGCACCGTCGGCGGGCTCACGCAGAGCGAGCTCGGGACCTCTTCGTACGCCTACGCGCTGGGAGGCGTGCACCTCTACTGGCACCACAACCTGATGGTGGACGCGGAGGGCGGCTACCACTTTCCATTCATGGATATCGACCACCTGAAAGGGCCACGCGCGCAGCTCTCGACGCGCTTCTCGCTCTGGTGACGCTCACGGGCCGACGATGGGCCGATACCTCGCGAGGCACGTGATGAACGCGTCCTCGCAGAGGAACGGCGTGGGCTGGTTCGTTGCGCGCGTCTCGGACGCGCAGCTCAGACCTTCCATCGCGCCGGAATCGCTCAGCGCCAGGATGGCCACGCCGATGGTCTCGCCCGGCCCGACGTGTCGAAGCGTCGCGTCCACGCAATCCGGAGCCGGCTCGTCCGCCACGCACGTGTGACAGAACGCGTCCGCCAGCGCTCGTTGCGCCGCGGTGGCGGTGGCGCTCTTTGAAGCTGGCTCGGGCGTCACGGGCTCTGGAGCCTGCGCGCCCTGTGCCGAGGTGTCGCCGTCTCCGCGCTCGGGAGCGATCCTTCCGCCGCATGCGATGAGCAACATGAAGCTCCCTGCCAGAAGCAGATGGCGAGTGGTCATGCGCCAGGGATGGCCAGTCCGCTCGCGTTTCATCCACGGATCGTCAGGACATCGTCAAGACAAGGGAGAGACGCGCTCAAGGGCCTCCGTGGACGGCCGTTCTCCTGCCATCATGGGAGCTGCCCGATCCATTCCGCCCTCCGCCGCGCCCAAGCGCGACAGCCTTCCGCCCACGGTGCTCTACCGGCACG
>JANXLV010000285.1 GCA_025355005.1 Myxococcales bacterium
GCGACATGACACCGCTCCTCATGACCCACCGCGACGGCAAGACTTTCACGAACCTTCACTCGAACGATCCGCGCGCGCCGGGGATCATGACGGGCGGCCCGATGAACGACTACGAGCTAACTCCAGGCACGGTGATGAAGCACGCGATCACGCACCTGTGTCAGCCGTACCGCATCGAGCGCACCATGACCCCCGGCGCGCGCGGATCGTTCGAGTGAAGGTTCGTGAAAGTCTTGCCGTCGCGGTGGGTCATGAGGAGCGGTGTCATGTCGCTCGGGAACGGCTGGCCCGCGGACCGCGTCGGACAGGAGTCGGCCAAGACCTCGCGGAACTCCTGGTACACACCCGACGGCGGCATGCCCGGAGCGGCGGGCGCGTTCGGTGCGGGCGCGCTCGGGAGGGGCATCGTCTTCTCGGCGATGCCGAGGACCGTGCGCGCGCTCGTCGGCGGCGTGCGAACAGTCACCCCATAGCGCACGAGGGAGCCTTCCACCGCAGAGGACGTCACCCAGTCGCAACGCCGCGGCCGGCAGCTCATCGCCTGCTGCGCTGCCGCGCTCGACGCGAGGGCCGCTGATGCGAACGTGTAGACGATTTCGCCCTCTTGTTTCGACGCGAACAGGCGCACGGCGACGCGGTCTCCGTCGATGGTCCAGCGATCGTACGGAAGGTCGACGTCGTTCTGATCGAGCGGCCCGCACAGCTCCCAGGCCACGTCAGAGTCTGCGCTGGGGAGCGGCGGCGGGACGCCCGGGTTCGCGAAGAGCTCGCGCACGCGCGCCGTCATCGCGGGACCGTCGACGCGCACCCACGTGCGATCCGGAAACACGAAGAGCGTGAAACGCCGCGGCCTCCCCGGGAAGATGTCCGGCCCCGGCGGATGCTCGAGCACGCCGCTCGCGAGCCTCACCGGCGCGCCGTATCCACCCGGCACGGCGCCGCTCGCGTTCCGAAGGATGACGACGTCCGGGTTCCGCTCGCCCGGGACCGGACCGGGCCATTCGTACTTCTCCTCGCTCGTGCGGGCGATGGTCGTGAAGTCGTTGTACGTCGTGATCGGCGAGACCGGCCCGAACGAGCCGCGTCGGTTCATCGCGTCGAAGCGCATCAGGGTCGACATCGCGCCCTTGCCACCGACCTGCGCGATCCACGGAGCATCGATCGCGCATTCCGCGCCGGTGGTCTTCGCGGCAGCGGGCTCGGGTGGCCGTGGAGTCGCCAGCGCTTGCGCCGTCACGAGCGGTGGCGCTACTCGCTCGGAGGTCTGACGCGGCGCCTCGACGTAGACCGCCCCGAGAGGCGGCGGCGCAGCGGGAGCGCCGCAGGCGCCGGCAAGGATGAGGACAGAGGTGAAGGCCGTGGCAAGCGCGCGACGCATTGTCATTGGACGTCCTAGCGGCCGCTTCGATGGAAAACTTTGCGGATCCACTCGCCCGCTCGGTGCGCCGTCGTGGTCGGTGCGGATTCGGCATCGGGCGGCATCTTGCCCGCCTGAGCGAACTGGCTGCAAGGTAACCATGGAAGCGCAGCGCCAAGCGATAGCGCCTCTGGCCTGGTCGTTCGCGCAGGCCGATGTCAGCGGCGGCGGCGGAGGATCGCCATCACGCCGATGCCGAGCATGGCGAAGAGCGCGAGCCCCGAGCCGGAGCCGTGGGTCGTCGAGCAAAGTAGACCCGAGCCCTCGAGCACGCCCAGGTCTGGAGCAGCCTGCGGCGGCGTTCCGGCGTCGAGATCGCCGGCGTCGAAGCCGCCGCTCGCGCCAGGATCGCCTGCATCTGGCTTCGTTGCAGCTGCGTCGGTGCACTTTTCGGGCTGGGTGTCCTTCGCGTCGAGATAGTTCAGGATGCCATCGCAATCGCTGTCGCCGCGGCCCTCCACCATGTCTGGCTTGCTGTCGTCATCGGCGTCCGTGTCGTAGTAGTTTGGCTTGCCGTCGCCGTCGCAGTCGCTCGGGTCGGTCACGCCGTTGTTGAGCCCGTTCAGCGTCGCCGCGGCGGTGGCGTCGGCGATCTCGACGGCAGTGAGGATCGTGTCGCCGTCATCATCGGTGTCCCGCCAGTTTCCGATACCGTCACCGTCGATCTCGTCGGTGCTTTCCTTGAGATCAGGCACGCCGTCGCCGTCGCTGTCCGTGTCGAGGGCGTCGATGATCCCGTCGCCGTCGGTGTCGATCTTCGCCGTCGCACCGCCGCCGTTAGGGCGGAGCTCGACGCCGTCGCTGATCATGTCGCCGTCACTGTCGGAGTTGTGCGGGTTCGTCCCGAGCAGGGCTTCGACGGAGTCGTTCACGAGATCGCCGTCCGAGTCGATGTCCGTACACGCGCCCGCGACGAGGTCGCACGTGGGTCCGGTGTGACCCACACCGCACTGCGCGCTGCTCGTGCATTGCCCGCACGAGCCGGTTGCGCCTGCATCGCCGCCTGCATCACCGGCATCAGCGCCGCCGTCGAGCGCCTCGAAGCAGAACGGCGCGCTGGCATTCGGACAGGCGCTCGACGCGCCGCTTCCGCGATCACCGTTGCAAGGCGCGGCGAAGGCGTCGTGACCTAGCGCGAGCGAGGCGGCGACGATCAAAGGCGAAAGGCCAGGCCTTATCCATCTCTGCATAGGTGTAGAGGACCGAATGTTGAGGACCGTTCGCGCTCACTTCGTCGGAGCGTGACCGCAAACATTCGCGATGTTGTTGTAGCCACACACATCGGCTCCCGTGCAAGCGCCGCAGTTGACGCTTCCACCACAACCATCCGCGATGTAGCCGCAGTTCGCGCCGACCGACCCGCACGTGATCGGCGTGCACGCCTGGACGCACGCGCCGTTCTTGCACGACAGGCTGCCGCCGCATGCGCCGCAGTCGGGCGTGAGGCCACCGCAGCCGTCCGCGACCTGACCGCACTTCGCGCCGACCTGGGCGCAGGAGAGCGGCGTGCACGCGAGCTTGCCGCACTGTCCTGCCACGCCACCGGCGCCGCAGGCCTGACCCGTAGGGCAGCTGCCGCAGTCGGGGGTGAGACCGCCGCAGCCATCTGCCGTCTGACCGCACTGCACGCCGAGCTGCGCGCAGGTCTTCGCCGCACAGACGAGCCCGACGCACACGTTCTGCCCATTGCAGAACTGGTTCGCGGCGCAGATGCCGCAGGTCAGGACATGCCCGCACTGGTCGCTGATGGTGCCGCACTGGGCCCCTTGCTGGACGCAGCTCTTCGCGCCGCACGAGGCCGCGCCGCACACGTTGGGTCCGCCGCCACCGCCGCAGATCTGACCCGCGACGCAGTCGCCGCAGTGGATGCTGCCACCGCAGCCGTCCGGCCAGTCGCCGCAGTTCTTCCCCGCCGGGCAGGTCTTGGCGGGCACGCACGCGGGCGCGCCGCACTGGTTCGGGACGCCGCCACCGCCGCACGTCAACCCCGCGGGGCAGTCGGGGCACGTGAGGACGTTGCCGCAGCCGTCACCGGTCTGGCCGCACTGGATGCCTTGCTGCACGCAGCTGAGCGCGTTGCATGACGGCGTGCCGCACTGGTTCGCCTTGCCGCCGCCGCCGCAGATCTGATCAGCGGCGCACGGCGCGCAGTTTGCGAGCGCGCCGCAGCCGTCCGGGAAGGTGCCGCAATCGTTGGCCGGACAGGTCGTCGGCGCGCACACCGGAATGGTGACGCACTTCGAGGGCGTGCCCTTGCAGGCCTGGCCCGCGGCGCACGGTCCGCAGTCCTGCAGGCCGCCGCAGCCGTCGCTCGCCGGACCACACGTCTGAGCGCCGCAACCGATCTTGGTGCAGGTCGGCGGCGGAGGGGGCACCACCGGCGTGATGCACGACGTGAGGTTGAACAGCATGAACGCGAGGATCTTCTCCTGCGCGGTGAAGGTGGCGGAGGTGCACTCGGCCGGGAAGTTCGTGGTCGCCGTGCTGGTGTCGCCCGACACGTGGAAGTCGGAGTAGATGACGCGACCACACTGCTTTGCTGCGGCGTAGGGCGTGTTGAACGCGTAGTGGAAGACGGGAGCCGGATTGCCCGGGTTGTACTGCGAGATGAACAGCTCCGCGTTCGCGTCGACCGGGCCGAACGCGTCGTAGCGCGGCGCCGTGAGGGCGACGCGATCGGGCCCGACGGCCGACAGGGCGTTCACTGCGGCGACGCCGAGCCACTTGTCGAAGACGCCGCCGGCCGCCGTCGTGTTGACCACGCCCGTGTCGCTGTTCTGCTGCGCGTCGGGGTTCCACGTGAGCGAGCTGCCCCACGCGGACGAGAACTTGTTGGCCGCAGGCGACCCGACGTCGTAGAGCCACGTGTAGTTGAAGTGGGTGGCGAAGATACGTCCGCCCTCGTTCGCGTAGTTGAGGGCCTCGGTACGTGACGCGACCGCCTTGTCCGTGGGACCGCCTGGGCAGGCGAAGAGCAACGCGTCGTACTTCTCCATCGCCGCCTGGCTCGCCAGGAGCGTGCTGACGCTCGGCGTGCTGCCGTTGATGCGCGCGCCCGCGGTGCCGCCGGACTCGTCATCCTGGTAGAAGCGGATGCGCCCCGTGCCGGTCGGGTTCGTGAACTGCGTGTCCGCGATGCCAATCTTGCGGAAGACGCACTCGAGCGGGTCGATGTAGCCGGTAGAGAGCGCGAAGAGCGGGATGCTGTCCAGGACGCCGCCTTCGTTCTGGGTCTTGGGCAGGCGCGTCTGGGCCGCCGTCAACGTGACGGTCGTGCACTTCGTAACCGCCGGGATCGTCACGACGCGGCGCCATCGGCCCATCTGGATGACGATCGGGAAGGCGACGCCCGCCGGCACGTTCTGCAGCGTGAAGGTGCCGTCGTAGTTCGAGGTCGTGTTGACGAGCGGGCTTCCGCTCGCCGTTCCGTTGCAGGTGTCACAGGTACCGCCCACGACGCCGTCGGTGAACGTGGTCACGCCATACGGGTACACTGTCGAGCCGTTCGGCACGTAGATCACCGCGCCGGGGAGCGGAAGCGTGCCGTTCGGCGCGAACACGGTGCCGGTCACCGTCGTGAACTGGTTCTTCACCGCGCATGTCACCTGGCTCGCGCAGAAGCCAGTGCAGCCCACGCCACCCTCGTTGGTCGTGCACACGTTGGGCGTGATGCCGCCGCAGACGCCGCTGTTCGGACACGCGCCGCCGCCAACGCCGCAGGTCAGGAGACCGCCACAGCCGTCCGGCATGAAGCCGCAGCTGAGGCCCGCGCACGCGACGGCCTGCGTCGTGGGCGTGCACTGATTGCCACCGCCGCAGCGGCTGGGAACGCCGCCGCCGCCGCACAGGGCGGGCGATACGCAGATGCCGCAGTCGACCGAGCCGCCGCAGCCGTCGGCGATCGGCCCGCATCCGTTCACGGGGCAGGCAACGATCGGCGCGCAGACACCGCCGCCGTCGGGGCCGGCGACGACGCCGCCGCCGCACACGTTCG
Source organism: Myxococcales bacterium (assembly GCA_025355005.1). Taxonomy (GTDB): domain Bacteria; phylum Myxococcota_A; class Polyangia; order Polyangiales; family Polyangiaceae; genus JANXLV01. The sequence continues at coordinate 5,412 of JANXLV010000285.1, forward strand.
CCTGGCCACCACCGCCGCAGATCGCGGGGCTGACGCAAGCGCCGCCACAAGAGATGGAGCCGCCGCAGCCGTCGGCCATGCTGCCGCAGTTCATGCCCGCGGTGCACTTCGCGAGCGGCACGCACTTCGGCGCGCCACACTGGTTCGGGACGCCCGCACCGCCGCAGATGTTGGCGCCAACGCAGTTCGCGGTGCCGCAGTCGAGGACGCCGCCGCAGCCGTCGGCGATCTTGCCGCACTGGGTGGGGCCGCACGCGGCGATCGGCATGCACGCGGCTCCGTCAGGTCCCACAGCCGCGCCGCCGCCGCACACGCTTGCCACGCCGCCGCCGCCGCAGACCTGCGGAAAGACACATGCGCCGCAGTCAGCCGTGACGCCGCCGCAACCGTTCGGCTGCGCACCACACTTGCCCGGGTAGTCCGCGCAGGTCTTCTGCACGCAGACGCCGCCGCCAGAGATGGCGCACTTGCTCGGCCCGCCGCCACCGCAGAACTCGGGATCGACGCACTTGCCGCAGTCGATCGTTCCGCCGCAGCCGTCGCTCTCCAGGCCGCAGTCCTTGTTGACCTTCAGGTAGTCGGCGCACGTGAGCTTGATGCACGCGCCGCCGTCAGGCCCCGTGGGCACGCCCTGCACGCACTGGGAGGGCTTGCCGTTCGCGCCGCACTGGTAGCCCGCCATACAGCTGCCGCACTGGAGCGCGCCGCCGCAGCCGTCGCCCGCGAGACCGCACTCGACGCCGAGGTCAGCGCACGTCTTCGGCATGCAGCCAGTGCCCGTCGACGGCGAGACGCACTGCGAGGGCTTGCCGGGACCTCCGCATCGAAGCCCCCCCGCGCACTTACCGCAGTCCTGGATGATGCCGCCGCAGCCGTCGCCCGCGGGACCGCACTGGATCTTTTGATCGGCGCACGTGAGCTTCTTGCAGGACGAGTTGTTGGCGGGCCCGGAGTCCGTCTTGCCGTTACCGAAGCCAAGGCTCGACGACTCGTCGCTCGCGTCCAGGTCTCCAGCGCCCCCGCCGAAGGTCGATTGGTCTCCCGATCCGCACGCCACGATGAGCGCGATGACCAGCAGACAGACCGCGGTGAGGAAGAGGGACTTCTTGATGGAGACCATCTCCACAGGAGACCGCGTTCACGCCCCTCCAGCAAACACTTAATGGTGAAAGAAACGGCGGTAACACTCGTGACCAGACGCGCGTAAATCTGGGCGGCGCGGCGTCCGAGCGGTGTGTGCGCGGTGTCGTCTTCTAGGGGTTTCCGGGCGCGCTTCCCACAGGCGCGGGCGCGGGCTGCTCGACGTGCAGCTCCATCCGACCGTTCGCTTTCCGGCCATCGGCCGTCGTGTTGGGCATGATCGGCTGGTCTGGGCCAAGGCCAACGGCCCTTAGCTTCGACCGGTTGGCCCCGTGGTCCACGAGCCATTTCATCATCACTCGCGCACGATTGAGACTGAGCTCACGGTTCCAGGCGAGCTTGCCCTGGTTGTCCGTATGGCCCTCGATTCGAATCATCGCCAGGTCGGGGTGGTCCGCGACAACCTTGCGGATCGCGAGCATGATCTCCTCGTTCGCGGCGCTGGCGGCGAGCTCCGGCTTGCCGGGCTTCCACTGCGGCTGATCGAGGAGCCGGATCTGGGTGCCCTTCAGGAATGCGTTCGGGCAGCCGTTGCGCGCCGGCTCGGGGTCGGCGGGGCCCGCATCGTCGGGGCACGCGTCCAACTCGTTCGGGATCTCGTCCTTGTCCCTGTCGAGATCGATCGCCGGACAGCCGTTCGTCAGGTCGGACGCGATGCGGCCCGGCACGTCCGGGCACTGGTCCTCATCGTCGGGGACGCCGTCGTGATCGTGGTCCGGCGGCGGCGGAGGCACCACCTTCTCGGGACAGCCATTCTTCTTCGCGTCCTCGGACGGTGGGCCGGCCTCGAAGGGACATGCGTCGAGCGGATCCGCGATGCCGTCGCCGTCCTTGTCCGGACACCCGTTGGTCCGGCGGTCCGTGGTGCCCGGGCCCTGCGCGTCCATGCACGCATCCTCCGAGTTCGGGATGCCGTCTCCGTCCTCGTCGGGCGCCCGCGGAGGTGGGGGGCAGCCGTTCGTCAGTGGATCGCTGGACGCCACGCCTCGCGTGGACCGGCACGCGTCATCGGCGTCGAGAATGCCATCGCCATCCTCGTCAAGAACGACTGTAGGCGACCACTCCAGCGAGCCGACGACGCGAAGGTCCGGCGCCCCGTACCCAGACGTGAGGCCGGTGCCGACGCCAAGCCCGCCACGGAACCCGCACTCGCATGCGTAGTGACCGCCGAGCAAGACCTCGAGCGGCGAGGTGCGCGTCTTGAACGTTGCGGCCGTGAGGACGGTGCTGCCGAAGATCTCGGGGCCGATCGTCGCGCGCTTGTCGATGACCGCAATTCCGCCCGATGCGCCGTAGGTGAGCTGATGACCGATCGGGCTGTCGGCGAAGGTGCTGTCCTGCGGGCTGCGGATCATCACGCCGAGCTTCGCGGCATAGACGAGCGAACCCACCGTGCCCGCCACGAGGGCGCGCGGCGCGACGCGGACCGCGCCGTCACCGGCGTAGCTGCTCGCATCACCGGTGGGCACGAAGAGCTGAGCGCCAAGCCCGACGGTCAGCGGAGAATCGGCCCTGCCGACGAGGCGAAAGTCGGCCCCGAGCCGGACGTCGCCCATCGCTTGCTCGTGCCGCGGTGGATCGTAGGTCACGCCGCGCAGGGTCCCTCGATCGCCCGTCGTGTAGAGGATGACCGGGACATCGAGCCCGAGTCGGACGCGTTCAAAGAGAACGAGCGAGCCACCCGTGTGCGTGGTGAGCACGTGGTCGATCACGGCAGCGCGAACGTCGCCGTTCGCGTCATGGATCGCGAGCGGGCGGAGCTCGTAGTCGAGCGTCACGCCAACGGCAGGCCGCATGCGTCCGCGCATGTCGAGTGACTCCAGCGCGAACCACCGGCTACCTCGCTCCGCGGGGTCCAGACCGTTCACGGCGAATCCAGACGACGCAGCGCCGGCGGGCCGCGCAAGCGACGCGGCGATGGCCAGCATCAAGACGAACAGGGCAAGCTGGTGGGGACGTCTCCGCACAGCCGGCGAGCGTACATCGTTTCCGGGAGTCACGTGTCGATGGCGTCGAGAACCCGACTGCGCGGTCAGTGACACTCCGAGAAGGTCGCTTCTCCCGTGATGTGACCCTTCCGTTGTCGTGCTTGCAGTCGAACTTCAGGTGACCCTTGAGTCGAAGTCGACCGACGAAGGCGGGGTGACACCGTTCAACGCAGCGATCATCCGAAGGCACGTCGGAGAGAGCTCGCGCACGAACTGACGCAGATACGGGACGTCGTCTACATACTCGTCTGTCACTGGCGCGATGATACATCGAGAGCGGTGGGGCAGCCGGTCGGCGTAGGATCGCTAGATGCCCCTCCGCCGGACAACGCACACTTTCATGGCGGCACACACGGCGGTAACGGCATGACGGAGCTCGTTCGTCTGCTCGACAAGGAGGCGCTCGCAAGCGCCACCGGACCCACCGGTCGCGCGAGCATTCGTGTCCCGGCGGCATGGCTCGCGCACGGCGATACGATCGAGTTCGTCGTTCCGGCTCGCCTCTCCTGCGCGCGCTGTGAAGGTGGAGGTTGCGACCGCTGCGACCGGAGCGGCGGACTGCGGCTCGACGGGGACGAGACGGCGCGGCGTGTAAGGCTCGTGTTGCCGAAGCGGACGGACCCGAGCACGTTCGTGGTGAGGATGGTCAGGCCGCTGGGCGACGAGGTCGCGCTCGAACAGCTCGTCGTCGAGATCGGCACGGGCGAGGTCGCGACCGCTGGCTGCACACGCGTGGAGACCGCCATGGCGCCGCCCGCGGTCAACCGCATCGTGCTCATTGGCGTCGCGGTCCTCGCGCTCCTGGCTGCCATCATCGCAGCATGGCGCCATTGATCGCCTGGTGGGGCAGTGCGCAGTTTCGCACTCCGCGCCAGTCGGCTACGCTCCGCGGGTTCTAGAAACCACGAGGAGGGAAGATGGAAGATCGAGTCGGCCAGAACAACCCGACGTCCAAGGACGTCCAGGCACTCATCGAAGAGCTCCGCGCGCTGCGGAAGAGGACGGAGAAGTACACGGTCTCACTCACCACCGATGACCGTCGCTCGATGGGCCGCCTTCGTCCGGGCGCTGAGGGGATCGTCGCGGCGCTCGGCACGCTCGCCGCAAAGCAGGAGCTGAAGCTCCCGAAGATCAGCCTCCAGGGAATGAAGGACGACCTTGATCTACAGGCGATTCTCACGCCGCTCCTCGCCGAGCTCCAGTCGCTCACGCAGCGAATCGAGGACACCGTCGTGGAGGCGCAGACCGAGTGCTGGTGGGCCGCCACGGCCTATTACACAGCGCTGAACCGCATGTCCGCCGCCGACGCTGAGCTGGCCGACGCCCTCAAGCCCGCGACGGAGTTCTTCGCGACCGGCAAGCGCCGCGGCGTGCCGCTCGCACCGAAGGCACCAGTGACCTGATTGCGCATCTGCCTCCTGACCAACCAGGATCTGCTCGCGGTCCCCTTCCCCGCGGACGACTGGCCGTGCGACCCGCGCCCGTTCATTCCTGACGCGCACTGGGAGGTCGAGTGTCTGGAGAAGCCCACGTCGGTTGCGCAAGTCACCCGGCGCATCGCGCAAGGCTTCGACGTCTTCTTCAATCTCTGCGATGGCGCCGCCGATCAAGACACGCCCGGCATCGAGGTCGTGGAGACGCTCGAGGCGCACGGCGTTGCCTTCACCGGCGGCACCAGCGAGTTCTACGAGCCCACGCGCGAGCAGATGAAGGCGGCGTGTCGGGCGGAGGGGATCGCCACGCCCGCGTACGTCTTTGCTCGCAATACCGCTGACGTGGAGCGTGCCGCAAGAGAGCTCCGCTTCCCGCTCATCGTCAAGCACCACAGCAGCTACTCGAGCGTGGATCTGTCGCGCCGCTCGCGCGTGCTCTCACCCGCCGGGCTCGCGCAGCAGGCGCGCAAGATCATGCGCCGCCACGGCGCCGCCCTGATCGAGGAGTTCATCGAGGGTGACGAATGCACCGTGCTGGTCGCGGAGAACCCCGACGACCCCGCCCATCCGCGCACCTACGTTCCGCTGCGCTACCGCTTCCCCGAGGGAGACACCTTCAAGCACGCACGCGTGAAGTGGGTCGACTACGACCAGATGTCCGCGGGTGAGGTGAACGAGCCGGCGCTGGACGCGCGACTACGCGACGTCTCCGCGCGCTTCTTCGTGGCGCTGCACGGCGCAAGCTTCGGCCGCTGCGACATCCGCGTGGACCGCAGCGGCACGCCGTACATGCTGGAGATCAACCCGAACTGCGGCGTGTTCTATCCGAAGACCGATCCCGGCAGCGCCGATCTCTGCATCAAGCACGACCCCGAGGGCCACGTGGGATTTACGAACCTGCTCGTTCGAGCCGCGCTCGCGCGACACGAGCGAAGCGCCGCGAAGCGACGCTGATCCGCGTGCTCACCGCGTGGGAGACGACTGGCTGCTGAACGTCACCGGCACGCGGAGCGTGCTGCCCGTGCCACCTGGCGCCGGAAAGGTCGCCGCGCGCACCACGCTCGCGAGGCATTCGACCAGCGCGGGTGACATGGAGGTCTTGTCAGGTGCGCTGACGTCGACGACGTGTCCATCAGCCGCGATGCGCGTCACCAGCGAGACCGAGCCCTCCGCCGCAGGGTCGGCATTGAGCGCGGTCTGGTAGCACGCCTTGAACTTTGGTCGCAGCGTGGAGATCACTCTGTCCACGTCGCCACTCGGCCCCATGGTCGCGCCTGGACTCGACGGCCGCTCCTCTGCCGCCAGCGGGCTAGGCCCGGGAGCGGGACCCGATCGCGACAGCGAGGCGTCGCGTTTGCTGCAGGCAGCGACGAGCGCGAGGGCGAGCAACACGATCAATTGGCGCATGGGCAACGAAGTGTCGCCCGAGCACCGCCGTCAATCAAGCTGCTCGCGACCTACATCTTGAGGCCGGGAACGAGCCGTTGATGAACGCGTCGAGGACGTCGCCCTCGAAGCCGAGGATGTCTTGCGTCTCGGCGATGCTGCCGAGCAGAGAGACCGTGTGAACCGACCAGTTCTGCAGGCGAACGGTCGTCTGGGTCGTAGCGCGCCGATAGTTCCCATGTTCGTTGCATTTCCTGGGCTCCATGCTTCATTGCCCGCATGCGCGCTTCGCTCCTTGCCGTCACGCTTGCGGCCTTTGCTTCCGCCCTGGTCGTCGTTGGTTGCAGCTCCGCCGGCTCCGCCTCACCCACGGACAACGGTGATCCGGATGCCTCTCCCGATGCCGCCGCGACGGCCGATGCCGGTCACAACCCCGCGAGCGATCTCGGCCCAGATGGCGGCCCATCGACCAAGGACGCGGGCCCTCCGAAGGTCCCGTGCGCGAACGCCACGGCATGCGAGCAGGCGGCCGACGACAACCTCAAGGCGGCAAGCGGAAACGCCGCAGCGCTGGCGGCGTTCGTCAAGGCCATGCCCAAGGGAGGCGATCTGCACAACCACCTGACGGGCGCCGTGTACGCAGAGACCTATCTGGATCTCGCGAAGAAGGACGGCGACTGCATCAACACGAGCAGCTACAGCGCAGTCTTCGCGAACCAGTGCGGAGCGACGAACCAACCCGTTCCTGCGGCCGGCATGTTCTTCGACCAGATCGTCTCCGCGTGGTCGATGCAGGGCTTCGTTCCCGGTGGCGCGCAGAGCGGGCACGATCACTTCTTCGCCACGTTCGGAAAATACGGCGCGGTCGCCGGCGGGCATCGCGACGACACGATCGCAGACGTCGCGAAGCGCGCGGCCGACGAGAACCAGCTCTACGTCGAGACCATGTTCAACCTGGGCAAGAACGTGGGCACCCTCGCCGCGGCGGTGTGGACCACCACCGTCACCGCCGACATCCTCCAGACCTTCTACGACGCTCTCCTCGCCGACCCCGGGTTCGCAGGTGCAGTCGCGAACGACGTGGCGGTGGTCAACGATGCATCCACGCGCTACCGCACGAACCTCGGCTGCGGCAGCGCGGGAAAGCCCGCGGCGTGTGACGTGGGGGTGCGCTTCGTCTCGCAGGTCGCGCGAACCGGCGCGCTCGATCAGCTCTTCGGGCAGCTGGTGAGCTCGTTCGAAATGGCCGCAAAAACCCCGGGGATCGTGGCCCTGAACCTGTCGTCGCCCGAGGACGACACGACCTCGCTCAAGAACTACGACCTTCACATGGCGATGCTCGATTTCCTGTACCAAAAATACACGGTCACCAACCTGAGCCCGCTCCACATCACGCTGCATGCAGGTGAGCTCGCGCCCAAGTTCCTGCCGCCTGCGTACCCGGATGCCAACACGTTCCACATCCGCAAGGCAGTCGAGGTCGGACACGCCGAGCGCATCGGCCACGGCCTCGACATCCTGTCCGAGACGGACGCACAAGGCCTGCTCGATGAGATGAAGACCGCGAACGTGATGGTGGAGGTCTGCCTCTCGAGCAACATCCAGATCCTCGAGGTGGGCGGCGCGAACCACCCGCTCGGCGAGTACCTGAAGCACGGCGTCCCTGTCGCGCTCGCGACCGATGATCAGGGCGTGTCGCGGTCCAGCATGGCCGGCGAGTATGCGCGGGCCGTCACCGATCAGAAGCTCGGCTACCGCGACCTGAAGTCGCTCGCGCGAAACAGCCTCGAGCACGCGTTCCTGCCGGGACCAACCCTCTGGCAATCGCTCTCCGCCATGGGGCCCATCCCCGTCGTCGACTGCACACCCGCGGCGGGCATGGGGCTCGGCGACCCCCCGAGCGTGGCGTGCAAGGCGTTCCTCGACACGAGCGAGCGCGCCACCATGCAGTGGGAGCTCGAGCACCGCTTCGTGGTGTTCGAGAGCAAGCAGTAGAGAAGCGGCGCGCTCTCAGCGGCGCGCGATGGATACGGCGTCTGGCGCGTCCGGCAATACGTCCAGCGTGACGTCGCCGGCATCTGCCACGACGGACACCAGCGCGTATGCGCCCGACAGCAACAACACCTTGGTCTCGCGGGCCTTCGCGGCGTCTTCGAGCCACGCGATCTGGTGGGGCCGGAGGCCCTGAAAGAGGCGCGCGGCATCCCGGCCCTCGAGGCCGAACACGCCGCTCGCGCCCTCCTTGATCTCGAGGCCCAGCGCACGACACGTACGCACCGTGAGCCGGTCCGCGCGTACCACCACGCACGCCACCATGCTCGCGTCCCGCGCTCGCACCGCGACGATCTCCTGGGCATGCGTGCTCATGGCCTGCGTGAGCAGCGACACCGCGCGTGCAGCCGCAAGTGCCGACAGTGCGTAGCGCGCGTTCAACGATCTCCCGAGCATCGCGCGCAAACCTATCACGGCTCCTACGCTCTCGTGACGGCCGGCGCACTGCGCATGAATCAGTCTCCGCCACCGAGCAGCGTGGCGATCACCGTGAGCACGGCATCACCCGCATTGCCTTCGTACTTTCCGGGACGGATGGCCCACGTGTCCGACGTGTCGGACGTCATCGCCATGAGCTCGTGGACGTCGAAGAACGTGCCGTGGGTCTGGCAGTGATCGAGCCGGATGCGCTTCGGAGTCCACTCCGCCTGCATCACAACACGGCAGATCGGGCAGTGCAGCGGCGCCTTGTCGAGCTCCTGGCGCACGTACCCGAGCTTCTCGGTCCCCTGCTCCGCCATTCGCGCGGCGACCTTGTCGGCTCCGCGCCGCACCATGGCTGCGTGCTCGGGCGACAGGAGCACGGCGGCGCATTGCTGGCACTGGTACGCCGACCCCGCGCCCAGCGGCCGCAAGCTCATCGGGGCTCCACACCGTGCACACGTGCCGTTCAAACCTTCCCGCCTTTCAGTTGGTTCAAGGGAGCGTGAGCTCCGCGAGCGACGCGCCGAACGTTGCACGTACGATGGGCTCCAGCGCGGCCGGCTCTCCGACGATATGAAACGTGCGGTGCGTATGGGTCGCGCTCTGGCCGGGCGCGAGCTCCTCGCCGGGCGAGCTCGTCTCGATCTCGTAGAAGCCTCCAAGGGCTGGCTTTCCCGGACCGGTGGGGCCGTCGTTGTAGCTGTTCACGACGTCGCCGCCATACGGCTCCTTCTGCTGCTCCCACATGCTGTTCACGTAAGGCAGCGGGGTCTTCTTCTTCGCGGGCATTGGGTACTGGACGATCGTGAGGAGCTTCGCTGCGGCGCTGTAGCTTCCCGCAAGCCCACGCGCGCGCATCGGACCGAGCCCGATCTTTCCGCGCGCGAGTCCGTCGACCTTGAAGACGAGGAAGCTCTTGTCTTCGTGAACGGAGAGCCGGTCGGCGGGCACTTTTCCGAAGTATGCGTCGTTCACGATGGGCCCCAGATTGGCTTCTTTTCCAGGCGAAAACGGGATCACGACGCGACCGTCTGCAGCGGGGGAGAACATCGCGAGGATCCACATGGAGAGGAGGCCGCTGTCCTTCTTCCACGGCGCCTTGCCGACGTTCTTGAGCTCGTTCACGGTCTCGAAGCCCACCATCTCGATGGACGATCCCACCGCGTCTAGCCCGAGCAGGCGCCTGGCCGTGTCGCGATCGATGAGAGACACGCTCCGCTTCACGTCCACCGAGAACGGGGTGCCCGTCCAGTTCGCCACGTCCATCGCGTGGTGGAACGAGATCTTCGACTTCGATTGCGTGACGACGTCCCACGCACCTTCTTGAAGCGCGTGCGGCACCTGCCACGCGTCGAATGCGAACGCGGAGCCCTTCGGAAAGTAGAGCCCGAACTGCCCACCCTCGGGTCCGAGCCAGAAGCGATCTTCCCCGCCGTAGTTGTCGAACGCAGTGCCCGTCTTCTCCGCGGAGATGAACGCGCGATGGATCCAGCCGAAGCTACGGCCCGTCGCGGAGACGGAGCTGGTCATGACGCGCCCCTGGTACTTCGCGGAGACGGCCACGCGCGCGCCGAGATCGCTCTCCAGGATCTGCACGGCGCCGTGCTTCTCCAGAAAGGCAACGTCCTCGGCGAAGGTCGCAGGCGTGGTCGTTGCGGTCGGCGTGGTCGTTCCGGCGGACGCAGTGGCTGCGGTGGTTCCGCTCATCGCAGCGCCTCCGTCGTTCGCGGCGAGGGCGCTGTCAGAGAAGGGCGCGGGCGATGACGACACGGGCGCAGCGGAGCCAAGCGGTGGCGCTGGCGCAGCGGGGACAGGAGGCGCGGGGTCCGCGCATGCGGCGAGCGCGATGACACCAGCAAGTGCCCAGGAAATGCGTCGTTTGAACGTCCCCATGTCAGGTCCATCCTTTTCTCATGGTGCGTGTTGCGAGGTCCACGTTCATTTCGTGAGGAACAGAGAGAGCGCGCCCGTCAGCTTGGCGGTCTCACAGTTGGGAGAGAGATGTCCGCAGGGGCCTTCCAGCACGAGCAGCTGCGCGTTCGCAGCTGCAGAGAACGCCTTGCTCGGGAGCGGGCTCACCATGTGATCTTGCTCGGCGACGACGATCAGCGCTTTTGGCTTGAAGCTCCTTCCGGCCTCTCCCAGCGATCCACCGAAGGGCTTCGCGAGGTCGTGCGCGATCATCGCCTCGAGCTGGCGATGCCAGTCGTTCCAGTCGAACTTCGTGTTCTTCTCCACGTCGGCCATCCACGCGGGGAACGCATCACGGCTGGTCTCCTGCGCGCGGTACGCCGGCGTGGAGAGCATGAGGACGTGAAGGTCGTTCACGGTACGCAGCTGCGGATGACCTTCGTAGTCGCCGTTCTTGTACGCCACGTCGGAGTCGAGCGCGTGAAGCTCCGCGTTCCACAGCAGCAAATCTTGAGACGTGAGCTGCGGCGTGCCGACGATCGACACGACGCGCGCCGTGCGCTCGGGATGTCGCATCCCCCACGCGAGCGCCTGCATTCCGCCCATGGAGATGCCCATCACCGCGTGGAGCGTCTGGATGCCGAGCATATCCATGACGCGCTTCTGGCTCTCCACCATGTCCCCGGTGGTGAACCTCGGGAACCGAAGACGCGGCTGTGTCTTGCTGTTCGACGGAGACGTGGACACCCCATCGCCGAGCGCATCGACGAGGATCAGATAGAAGCGGCTCGTGTCGACCAGCTTGTTCGGCACGACGTCCACGATGTCACCGGTGGTGCCCGTGAAGTACGTGGGGAACAGGATCGCGTTGGACTTCGACGCGTCGAGCTTTCCGAAGGTCCGATACCCGACGCGACATTCCTCGATGCGCTCGCCGCTCTCGAGCGGGCATGTGCCGAGCTCCGCAAACTGCTGCGTCCCGTCGCCGACTGTCGCGCGCGTGGTGGGCGTGGTGGGCGTGCGCGCCGGAGGCACAGGCGCGGGAGAGGCGCCGCACGAGAAGAGAGCACACGCGAACGAGAGCAAGCTCACGACCGAGGTGGATGCACGCATGAGCGCATCCTACCCCTTCTCACGCCTGCGGACCGCCTCGCGGTAGGCCCTGACCAGCGCGCGAAATGCGGCCGGATCTCCTCCGTGATCGGGATGCATCACGAGCGCACGCTTGCGGAACGCGGCCTTGATGTCCGCGATGCTCGCCTTCGATCCCACGCCCAGCACGGTCCACACGGACGCGGGCTGCGCGACCGTCACGGTGGAAGAGCGCGACGCGCGGACCCTTGTCTCGTCAGGAAAATCCCGTGGGGTCCATGGCGGCATGCCGCGCAGCGTGCGGTTCCATGCGCGAGCCCACTTCGGTTCGATGACTGTCAGCGTGCGACCGGCGATCTTCTCCGCTTCCCGCTGCGCCTCTTCCACCGTCGCGGCGCCGCCGTTCGATGCGTCCGGCTTCTTGAATGGATGGCGTGCAGGGGCTCCCGTCCACCACGCCGCCCAGAGGAAGCGGCGTCGCTTGGTGCCCGTGATCGAGACGACCGCGACAGAGAGTGTCGTCGACACCCGTTCTTCTTACCTCAGCGCGGGGTCAGTGTGACGAGCACTGCAGGTCGTCGGTAGAGGTCTTGCCCTTCGGAAGGACGCACTGGGTGCCGCTCGGGCAGCCCGTGGTGTCAGCGCACGCCACGCCGCACACCTTCTTCGACGAGGAGACCGAGAGGCAGCGGCTGTCCGCGCCTCCGCAGTCCGTGTCCTTGTTGCATGCGGCGCCGACCTTCGAGGTGTCGGCGAGCGGGCTGACCTTGGGATTGTCGTCGAGGCCGTGCACGCCGTAGACGTGGACCCACGAGCGTTCCCCAACGGCGTTCATGCGACCGAGCACGCTGTCCCACGAGCGCGGGATCCAGGCGCCGGTCTTCTGGTCGATGAACGAGTGGATGAACGCGATGACCTGGCTCGCCTTCGGCTGGATCGCCGAGAAATTGCCTGTCGTGATGATGTCCGTGTTCGTCGTGTTCTTCTTCGGGTTCTCGTACAGGCTGTCGGCGTAGCCCGTGTACGTCTCGCAGCCGTTGAAGAGATAGACCTGCTGCTTGTCGGTCGCCTCGATGTTCTTGAACTCGCTGGCGGGCAGCGCGACGCGCGCCGGCTTGTATGCGACCACCACGCCCGAGTAGTCGAGCTGCCGGCCTGCGTGGCCGTCGTAGATGACGACGTCTGCGGTCTTCACGCTGCTCTTGTAGGCGTCGATGAGGATGTTGCGCGTCTCGGGGGTGCTCATGTCCACGTGGACGATGCGCACGCGAACCAGGACGTCGGCGCCCTTCACGGAGATCTTGCTGGTGAGCGGGCCCGAGTCGATCTTGAGGTCCTCGAACTTCGTGACTGGCGACTTGAAGCCGGACGCGAGCAGGTCGTCGTAGACGGAGCGCGCGTGGTCGATGTCCTGCGGAGGATCGTCGTGGTCGCCGCCGACGTGCACGGCGATGTCGAGCCCGTCCTGGAACATGTCGAGGTACTTCGGATACGCGTTCAGGCTGCGCTCGATCGGCGCGACCGTGATGTGAAGCTCGGCAGCGCCGGCGCCCAGGTCCGCGATGATGGGGAGGTATGAGACGCCGTTGTCCGTCTTCATCGGCAGCTTCGTGAGGAGATCCTTCACGCCGGAGAACTCCGCGCTGACGAGCATGCTCATGTGCGTGTCGTCGACGGCCACGAGGTCCTTCTCCGTGGCGGTCTTCTGACGGAACTCGATCGCGACGCCCGCGCTGGTGGTGCGCATCTCCTCCGGCCAGAGCGTGTCGAGGCTCGACGTTATCGCCGTGGTCACCGTGCCGCGGAGCGCTTCCGCGTGCGCGAGGAGCGCCGCGGTCTTCGCATCACCGGTCATCGCGCGGATGTCGGCGGACACCTCGAACGTGACGGGCGTGGTGAGTGAGTACTCCTGGCCCGCGGTGCTGCGGTAGTTCAGATCGTCGGCGCTCTGATCGACCGAGCTGTCGTCGGCCGAAGCGCATGCAGTGGCGGCGACCGCGAAGGGGACGACGAGGCCGAGGGCGAGACGACGAAGCTTCATGTCCCAGCATGATGCACGAAAGATGCCACCTTATACCACCGTGTAGGCACCCCAATACGCCTGGTTTCCAGCGGTAATCGTTCGGGGGTGGGGGCGAGCACACCTCCGCCTGGTGGTTTCGCGATCCGGCACGTGAAGCAGGTACGATGGGTCACTTGAAGCTACGCGCCCCCGTCGTCGGCATCGCTAGCGCGCTCTCTGCGGCCTTCGCGCTGTGGGCGTGCGGTACCGATGACCTCGCTGTCGACGCGCGAGGAGCAGACGGCGCAACGGAATCCGGCGCGACGGGCGACGCCACGATCGAGGACGGCGCGAACGGCGCCGACATGCATGCGGCCGACGCGGGGAGCTCGGAAGACGCAAAGGCCGACGCGAGCGATGCGGCGAGCAGCGCCGACGCCATGGCCGCCGCGTTCTGTCTTCGCGGCGGCGCGGACGCGGGCGACGCGAGCCGCGACGACGAGTGCCTGGCGCGCCTGGATCTCGTCACGGGGCTCCTGCCGTACTATCGCTCCCACCCGCTCGACCAGCCGAACAACGCCATCCAGAACGTCGTGCTCGTGCAGCATGGCAACAACCGCAACGCGTGGGACTACTACGACACGATCGCAGCGCTGACCGTGGCGCGTGATCCCGTGCACACGGTGGTGCTCGCGCCTCTCTTCCAGACGTCCAACAACACATGCGGCGTGGACCCGAAGGGACCGAACGATCTCTACTGGGGCTGCGCGGACTGGAAGGACGGCAACCCAGCGAAGAACGCTGCGACGACCTCCTACGCCGCCCTCGATGCGCTGCTCGCCGCTGCGAAGACCGCGTTCCCGAAGGTGACGCGCGTGACGATCGCCGGTTACTCCGCCGGAGGTCAGACCATCCAGCGCTACGCCGCAGGCAACACGGAGGAGGCGCGCACACCGGCGATCGCCACGCGCTACGTCGTCGCAAGCCCAGGGACGTACATGTACCTGGATGGGCAACGCCTGAAGACGGACGCGACGTGCCCGAGCGCGAAGGACTGCGCGATCGACGGCGGGTCCTTCGAGGTCCCCGCATATGCGCCGGGTTGCACCACCGTGGACTCTCACTGGAACGCCACGCCGGGCAACTACGACGACTACAAGTACGGGCTCATGAACCGCACCGGGTACCTTGCGTCGATCGCGGACGCGGACCTGCTCGCCAACTACGCCGCCCGCAACATCGTCTACGTCGTGAGCGAGGGCGACGCGAACACGGGCGGCATGGGCGTGCCCGTCGCGTACTCGGTCCTCGACCGCGACTGCCCGTCGATGGTGCAAGGGCCGCTGGAGACGTCATTCCGGCTGCAGCGTGGCCTCGTGTACCACACGTACGCGAACGATCTGCTCGGGGCGAAGCACCGCCTCACGGTCGTCCCCGTGTGCGGGCATGACGAGACGTGCGTGTTCCCGTCCGCGGAGTTCCAGGCCGAGCTCTTCTGACGACCTGCTCGAAGATCTGCGTGATAGCGGACTCGGCCATCGGTTCTCGGAGTAGTCTCGACGTAGATGCAGAACATGGATGCCTCGGCGTTCCTCAGCGATGGGGGTCCAAATGAGGTTCGCCTCGACGGTGTCACGGACGCGATCGCGCGAAAGCTCGGGGCATGCGCGCACCTCGCGACCGTGACCGCGCTCGACCTCACCGGTGGGCGCATCGGGGACAATGGCGCAGCGGCTCTGGCCGAGTCCCCTCACGTGCGCGGCCTTCGCTCGCTCTCGCTCTCGCAATGCCACGCGAAGGATGGCGTGCTCATCGCGCTGGCGCAGTCGGGGACGCTGGTGTCGCTTCGCACGCTCGACCTCGATCGGAACGAATTCGGCGCGCGTGGCTGGAAGGCGCTCACGCACACGTCCGCGCTCCCTGCCCTCGAGGACCTCCGCGTACCGAGCAACGAGCTCGGTGCCACCGGATGGAAGACGCTCTTCACGTCGCCGCTCATCGCGCGACTCGAAGCGCTCGACCTCGCCATGACGCGACCCACGCGCGCGGGCCTGGACGCGCTCTTCGAGGCGAACGTCCCACGGCTCCGTGAGCTCCGCCTCATGATGGTCGGTCTTGACGAGAGCGCGCTCGATGGCCTCTTGGCCTGGCCGGCGCGCCAGCGCTTGACCGGGCTCGACCTGAGCCACAACACCCTGCCGCCGCACGCAACAGCGAGGTTGATCGCAGCGCCGTGGCCAGTACTGGAGCGGCTCAGCCTGCGCGCGACCGGGCTAGGCGCGCTCGACCCGGATGCTCCGCCCGTGCTCGACGCACTCACTGCGCTCGCGCACACCACCGGCTTCCCCGCGCTGCGCTCGCTCGATCTCTCCGCGAATGGCCTCACGCCCGAGGCCGCCAAGGTGCTCGCGCAGGCGAAGGGGCTACGCGCGGTGGAGGAGCTCGACGCGCTCGAGAATCCTCGGCTCGGTGACGAAGGACAGCGTGCGCTGCGAAAGCGCTTTGGCGCCGCAGTGCGCCTCCCGGTCGCATCGGCCGTCGCAGCCGTGACCAAGACAACGCCACAAAAAAACCCGCCGGCGGCAGCGCCCGCGAACCGCAAGCCACGCGTCAGCGAAGGTTGATCACGGTACGGTGCCGGCGGGGGTGGGCGCGGTCGCGGCCCTGGGCCTTGCGGCGGGCGGAGGCCCGTTCATCGTCCTCTGCACCAGCTTTCTGAACTTCGCGAACGGCTGCGCCCCGCTCACGAAGTACGGCCCGACCGTGAACGCTGGTGCCCCGGTGATGCCCGCGTCGGTCGCGGCCTTGTCGTCGGCGTCGATCGCGGGCTTGTGGATGTGATTGTCGAGCGCGGCGTTGAACCGCTTCATGTCGAGCCCGAGCGACTGCGCGTAGCCTTCGAGCGCAGGCCGGTCGAGTCCGCCGGAGCCGCCCTGGTTGTCGAAGAGAAGCTTTCGCATCTTCGCGAAGCCGTCGTTGCCCTTCTGCGCGAAGACCTCGCGTGCGGCCTCCGCGGCGAGCGGCGCATTCGCGTGCATCGGAAGCGGGTGATCACGCCACACGATCTTCACCTGCGTCGGGAACACCCTGAGGAGCTCCTCCACGGTGGGCTCCACCCGCCCGCAGAACGGACACTGGAAGTCGGCGAACTCCTGGATGACTACGCGCGCATTCGCAGGACCGCGGAACGGCGCGCTTGGCGACGGCGTGACCGTCTTGGTCTCCGGCTCCGGAGCAGCCTTGCCGCCCTTCATGATCGTGTCGTAGACGGCCGTGGGCAGTGTGCCGGAGCGAACGAGGGCTTCGGCCTTTGCTATCTCCTCGTCGATGATCGGCTGGAATTTATCGAGCGGTTGCGCACCGACCAGGCGACGACCGTTGATGAAGAAATGCGGCGTGCCGCTCGCCTGGATGTCATCCCCCAGCTCGAGGTCGTCGTCGATCGCGGCGGAGAAGGACTTCGCGGTCACGGACGCCATGGCCGCGCGGACATCGAGACCCGCGGCGCGCGCTTGAGCCTCGAGGTCCGCGTCCTCCAGCTTCGGCTGTGATGCAAAGAGGCGGTCGTGCATGTCCCAGAAGCCGGTGTCGCCCTTCTTCGAGCGCGCGAATCGCGCGAGCCGTGCGGCGGGGAGCGCGCGCGGATGGAACGGCAGCGGCTCGTCCTTCCAGGCGAAGCGGAGCTTCGCGCCGTACTTGGTGCGCAGCTGTTCGAGCGTCGACTCCACGCGCTTGCAGTATGGGCACTGGAAGTCTGCGAACTCCACGATCGTCACGGGCGCGTCGGCGCTTCCGCGGACGGGCGATTTGCCGATCGGGACCGCCCACACGGTCTTCGTGTCCTCCCGGTCGTCGTCGTCGTCCGGCTTGCGCGCGGGCTTCGCCTGGAGGTTCTCGGCAACACGCACCCTGTAGATGGAAGCCTTCGAAGCGCCCTGCGCGACCAGGCTCTTCGCCTCGGTGAGCTCTCCGTCGATGACGGCTTTGAACTTCTCGAACGGCTGCGCGCCGCTCAGCTCGATCCCGTTGACGTACGACGCTGGCGTCCCGTTCACGCCGACGCGCTGCGCGAGCTCATGGTCGGCGTCGACCTTCGCGAGCCACGTCCCACGAAGTAGCCCGGCGTCGAGCTCCCTCGCGTCCACGCCCACGGCGACGGCCCATGCGCGGACTGCGTCGGGGCCGAGATGCGCCTGGCGCCGGAACGCCATGTCGTGAAACTGCCAGAACGCGTCTTGTCCCCTGAGCGCAAGGACCGCTGCGCCGACCTGCGCAGCGAGCTTTGCGTGCTGGTGGAACGGGAGCGGCTCGTTCTTCCAGACGATCCGGACGTCCTCCCCGTACGTCTCGCGGATCTGGTCGAGCGTCGGCTCGAGGCGGCTACAGAATGGGCACTGGAAATCCGAGAAGACGACGACCGTGACGAGCGCCGTGCGACTTCCGCGCTGCGGATCGTCGGGGCCGATCGGGATCTTCACGTCGTCTTCGCGGGGGTCAAAGACCGGCGCGGTCGCGACGGCGGTCGCCGTGTGCGGCGTGGACGGAGCGCTGCCGATCTCGGCGGGGGTGACGCTCTTCGATGCGGGTTGCCCACCGCCACACGCGATGAGAACGACAGTGAGGCAGAGGACAAGGCAGCGCGCGAATGAGGACATGGCCGTCCTCGCGGTCATCGGCGCCACGGCAGCTGCCAGGCGAGGAACGCGCGCGTCGTCGCGTTTCTCTCGAAGCCCTCACGTACGGAGCGCGGGAGATCCACGTTCGCAAGGCGACGGGTGGTCTTGACGGTCTTGCCGTCCTCGTATGTGAGGGTCACGTTGACCTCCGTGTCGGCCTCGTGCGCGAAGCGGATGAACTCGAGGTCGATGCCCCGCACTGCGCGCTCGAGCCGGGTGACCACGTCGATGTCCGCGTCCGTGCCGCGCAGCGCCTTGCGCAACCGGGCGCGCTCGTCGTCCGTCTTCATCGCGAGCACGGTCTGGGCGAGCTCCCGCTCCACCGCGTCCGCGACCAGCGCGTCGAGCGCCGCGCTCGCGTCCACGTCAGCGCTCCCCTTCGTACCGCCGCGGCCGCGCAGCAAAAGGAACACGGCAACGGCGACGGCGAGCGCAATGGCGGCGATGAACATCGACCCGATGCTACGAGTTTCCCGGAAGAACTCTAGTCAGGAGACCTCGCGCACGAGGGCCAGGTAATCACGCACCATCCGGTCCACGTCGAAGAGCGACTCCGCGCGATCGCGCCCTGCTCGTCCCCACGCGAGGAGCCGCTCGGGGTCGCGCGTCGCAAGGACCAGCGCATCGGCGAGCGCAGCGGCATTGGCCGGCGGAGTGAGCAGTCCGGTCTCGCCGTGAACGATCTGATCGATCGCTCCACCCACGGCCGTGGCGACGATGGGCAGGCCCGCCGACATCGCCTCGAGTGACGCATTGGGGCAGCCGGCGGGCTCGGAGATCATGACGAACATGTCGAGCTCCGCGAGGAATGGCTGCACCGGCGCGCGCTCGCCCACCCATTCGATGGGCAAGCCCTCTGCGCGTTCACGCAGCGCACGCGCGTGCTCGTGGGCTCCGCGCTCCGGCGCGCCTGCGATGCGGAGCACGTAAGGCGGCATGCGATCGTGAGCAGAGCGCACTGCGTCGATGAGCTCGCCGAGCTTCTTCTGTGGCGAGATCCGCGCGGCGGTCCCGAGCACGAGAGGGCCCTCGCGGCGCGCGCTTTTTCCGCGCCTCCGCATGAGTGGCACGCCGTTCGGAATGACCCTCACGTCGGTGCCGAAGAACGCTGCAGCGCGCGCTTTTTCCGCGCCGTACTTCACCACGCACGCGGCGAGCCTGCGTCCCAGATCGCGTCCGTCGCGATACGGCAGCCCCGCGCGCGGCTTCTCGAAGTAGGAGGCGAGCGAGGTGAACAGCATCTCGCCTGGGCTGACGCAGATCATGGGCACGTCCAGGCACCCATCGGCGAAGAGGAGCTGGTGCTGCGGCATCACGTTCCAGAACAGCACCGCGCGCGTCGCCTCGTCGTCCATGTCCGAAAGAAGACGCCCCACCGTGACCGCGGCGTCCTCATCGGGCGGCGGAATGAACACGGGAATCCCCGCGGTGCGGAGCGCGACGAGACCTGGCGTCGGGTTCTCCTCGCGCTCCTGCAGCACCCCGAAGCGCACGCGGACCCCGGCCTCCACGAGGCCCAGCGCAAGACGTCGCGCGCTGGATTGCGCGCCGCCCGTGGAGACATTGTTCATCACGAAGTAGACGCCGCCGTCGGTCGCGTGCGCGGGCTTCGACGCTGTGCAGGCGACGCGACGCAGCAGCTCTGCGTGGCGATCGAGCATCTTCGCGCGCGAGAAATCGTGCGGGGCGTTTGGGCGAACGCCGCTCGCGAGGACGCGGGCGATCGCGTCGGCGTACGCGGCGGGGCCGGCGTCCACTGCGACCAGATGGATGCCCTGCGCACGGGCAGCCACCTCCGACGCGCGCCGCCGACGGACGTGGTGACGACAGGAACGCCAGCCGCGAGCGCTTCGAGCTGGGACAGGCTGAGGCCTTCCCACGCGCTTGGCGCGACCAGCACGTCCGCAGCCGCGAGCAGCGTCGGCACGTCGCTCACGGCACCAAGGCAACGAAAGCGCTCCCCTACCCCGCGCGCGGCGATCGCCTCGCGGAGCGCGCGCTCGGCAGAGATGGAATCCGCGTCGCCTCCCGGAGAACCTGCGACGAGCGTGAACACCTCGCGCAACAGGACTGCCTCGGTGGCGTGAGCGATCTCGGGCAGCAGCTCCAGCCGCTTCTGCGCGCGAGGGTTCGCGATCGCGACGATGACCAGCGCATCAGCAGGCAGCTCGAAGGCTCGACGCGCCCTCTCGCGTCCAACCTCCGTCGCTGCGTCCGGCAGAGCCACGCCGTTCCAGATGGTACGGGTCCGCGGTGCGTCGTTCCGCGCGTCGAGCTCCATCGCGAGCTCCTCCTCCACCGACAAAGCGCACGCGATCAGCAGGGAAATCTCCGCGCGGGAGAGCTCCGTCACGCCCGACTGCCAGCCGCTCCTCGCGTTGTGGATCGTCGCTGCGATCGGGACGCCGGATGCGCCGAGCGCGCGAAGATCACTGCCCGAGAAGAGATGCGCATGCAGCACGTCGGCGCCGAACGAGAGCGCGCGCTGTCCGATCTCGGCAAGACGGTCCTCGCGCGACGCCTTGGTGCACACGCGCGCGACCACATCGGGCGGCACTTGCAGCTCCTTTCGTGTTGTGCGGCCGAGCGCGAGGAGCTCCGTCGTCACACCGCGCGAGGGCAGCCCACGCAAGAGCTCCAGTGCAACACGCTCCGCGCCGCCTAGCTGGAGCGACGTGACGGTGAGCATGACGCGCAGCCCCGGATCGTCCCCCACATCCAGCGCAGGCAGACGCACGGCGCGATGCCGCGGCGACGACACGACGCGATGGAGCGCCTCCTCGATCCCCACACCGACAGCGATCTCGCGCGCGAGCGCCCGTGCAGCATCCGCTTCGAGCACCACGCTCGCAACCGCGGGCAACCGAGCCGATGGTAACGCGGAGAGCTCGCCACCACATGCGCTGAGCGCGGCGTCCCAAGGTGCCCGCAGAGCCTCGGCGCCAGTAACGATCGCACCCACGGCGCAGAGCGGACGGCCTGTCGCGCTCGCGGGCGGCGGGTCGAGCACGGCGCGCCGAGGCCACGCGCCCGCACGCAAGAGTCGAACGGGCCCATCTGCTGCAGCGAGGAGCTCCGCGTTCGCCGTGGTGAGAGCAGTGGCCTCGCGATGGAGGAGCGCGCGCATCGTTCGCGCGAAGAGCCGCGGATGAGCGGACCGCTCACCGAAGATGTAGGTCGGGAGCACGCGCGCCGTCAGTACGCAGGCGGGAAGCCGCCACCTGCGTCGCCGGCATCACCCGCGCTGGACTCGCCGCCGCGCGCGCCCGTGTCGCCGCCGCCTGCGCCGCCGTAGCTTCCGCCGTCGTTGCTGGAAGCGTACGTAGAGTCGAACGAGGGCGACGACATGGGGCCATCGTCGTCGTTCGACGTGTAGCCCTGGTCCGCGCTGTCGACGCGGATGTTCATGGGTGTGCCGCCCGTGTAGACGAAGATCTCGTCGGGTCCAGGCTCGATGAGCACCGTTCCCGCGCGCCCCTCCCCACCCACGAGACAGCGGTACTCGACGCGGCGACCGACCCTGTATCCACGCGTGGAGATGTAGAACCCATCCGTGCTGACGCGGGTGCCGCCGCGACCACGCCCGAAGGTCAGAAACAGCACGACGAAGAGCACGACGAAGAGCACGCCAATGAAGAGGATGGCCACCATGGTCAGAGCAGCTTACGTGGATCGCGCAGATGCCGATGGATCTCGAACGGGCACACTAAAAAGAACGCGTACCCATGCCGAAGTGGCCCCGACTCCGTTGCGCTGGTAGCGTTCGCGGCCATGCGCGCGTCCTTTCTCCGCTTCGGCCTGCTTGCGGCGCTCCC
Source organism: Myxococcales bacterium (assembly GCA_025355005.1). Taxonomy (GTDB): domain Bacteria; phylum Myxococcota_A; class Polyangia; order Polyangiales; family Polyangiaceae; genus JANXLV01. The sequence continues at coordinate 27,330 of JANXLV010000285.1, forward strand.
GTTTTGCCTGCTGCTCGCGTGCGGCTCACGCACCGGCCTCGGCATCGACGAGGAGGCCGTGGTGAGCGGCGGCGATGGCAGTGTCGGCTCCGAAGGCGGGACGACATTCCCCGACGGTGCGCCCATCATCGACGCGACGCCACCGCCGCCGTGCGTGCCCGGGACGACGGTGCCTTGCGGCAGCAGCGTCGGCGCGTGCAAGCCGGGGCTCGCCTTCTGTCAGTCGGATGCGGGCCCGGGTGAGTGCGTGGGCTCCGTCGGTCCGACCACGGAGACCTGCAATGGCATCGACGACGACTGCAACGGCACCATCGACGACGGCTTCAACGTCGGAGGCATGTGCGACGGCCCCGACACCGACCTCTGTCTCGACGACACGCAGAGCTGCGCGGGCTGCTCCACGGGGCCGAACAACGTGGAGGTCTGCAACGGCGTCGACGACAATTGCAACGGCACCATCGACGCCGACTGCGACTTCGGCGACTGCAAGCCGAAGCTGACCGTCACGGGCTCCACGCCATCCAACCAGGCCTGCATCGACTTCCCGGTCACCAAGGGCGCCACGGGCACCATCGAATACCCGTGCGAAGGCGGCCCGGTCTCCGCGAACATCGGTGCGGTGCTGTTCACGGGCACCGCGAAGAACGGCTCGGTCACGCTGACGGGCGTCTCCACCGTGATCGGTCCGGACGACTGCCTGTGGCAGGACACGCACGTCATCTCTGGAGTGCTCGCGAGCGGCGGCCTCTCCTACTCCTACAGCGAGAAGGTGATCGACAAGCGGGGCCACGCCACGTGCTGGCAGCCGTGCACGGAGACCGGCACCGTGAAGATCACCTGGTAGCCAGGATCGCGAACGCTACCTCAGGGTTGGTCCTGTTGTAAGCTCGCACACCGTGACAACTCGTTCCCGCATCCTCACTGGTGACACTCCCTCGGGTCGGCTTCACCTGGGCCACTGGGTCGGGTCGCTGGAGAACCGCGTTCGGCTCCAGGACGACTACGACTGCTTCTTCCTGCTCGCGAACATGCACGCGTTCACCACGCGCGCGGACAAGCCGGAAGACATCCGGCGCGACACGCTCGACATCGTCAAGGACTGGCTCGCTGCAGGCATCGATCCGGAGCGCTCGACGTTGGTGCTGCAGACGGAGGTGCCGGCCATCGCCGAGCTCTCCTGGTTCTTCGCCATGCTCACGCCGTTCAATCGCGTGATGCGCAATCCGACGCTCAAGACGGAGATCGAGCTGAAGGATCTGGGCGAGCACTACAGCTTTGGCTTCCCGCTCTACACGGTCGGACAATGCGCGGACATCCTGGCCTTTCGCGCCGCGCTCGTGCCCGTGGGCGAAGATCAGGTCGCCCACATCGAGATGTGCCGCGAGGTAGCACGCCGCTTCAACGCGACGTACTGCGGCGTGGATCCGAAGACCGAGGACCCCGAACACGTGAAGGCGGGCGGCCTGTTCCCGATCCCCAGCGCGCTGATCGGCCGCATCGGACGCCTCACCGGCACCGACGGCAAGAACAAGATGTCGAAGAGCCTTGGCAACGCCATTCTCCTCACGGACACCGCGAAGGAGATCAAGACCAAGATGGGTGCACTCTACACGGGTCGCCAGACCATGACGGAGCCCGGCGACACCGACAACGCGCTCTTCCAGTACGTGCGCGCGTTCATCAAGGACCCGGCGCGCGTCGCGGAGCTCGAGGATCGCTACAAGCGCGGCGACAACATCGGCGACGGTCACGTGAAGGTCGAGGTCGCCGCTGCGATCGACGCGCTGCTCGCCCCGATGCGTGAGCGCCGCGCCGCGCTGGAGGGAAAGCCGGGCGACGATCGCGTCCTCGAGATCCTGCGCGCCCACACGACGAAAGCAAACGCCGTCGCGGAGGAGACTCTCCACGCCGCCAAGCAAGCAATGGGCCTGGACTTCGGTCGCCGCGCGCTTGGTTTCGGCAGGTAGCACCACCTCACACAAAACGTTTCGTGAACGTGAGAGAGATGTGGCGCGTCTGCATCGCGCATGTCAGTTGTGAAGAGACGGACGTGAGCGCGATCTTCGGACGCGCCGCGGACGGGCTACGCATCGCGAACCAAGGAGTTTCGATGTCGTTTCATGCGAGAGCGCGGGCAGACCCGCATCACGCACAGTGAGAGGGATCGAAGGCGGCGCTCGGACGGCGTGACCAAGTAGGGGCACGCTTGATGCTTGCTGTCCTTCACCCGCATCGCGGCAGGCGCTTGCCTGTCGGATGAAAACCAGGAGCCACGGGCGTCGAGCGTGCCTCGACAACCCCGTGGCTCTTTCCATTTAATCTGTCCCATTTGTCGCCAGCTGCGGGCTCGGCACGAGATGATGGAGTGATGCGCCACTACCTTCTTGCGACGCTCGGTGTCCTCGGCCTGATCTGCGTCGCGTGTGGCGGCGGTGGCTCGTCCGGTGGAGCATCTGGTGGGGGCGGCGGCGGCGTCGGTGGTGGCGCAGGGACGGGGTGTGGCACCGTGGATGCTTCCGCTGCGGCGACTATCTCGGGCTACATGGACAAGCTCCCGAACCAGGTCGCTGCCGGAGCCACGCGCACCGCCGCGATCGACGCGATCGCGAAGACGTGCGCCGCGCTCGGGCCCACGGCCGCCGGATGGAAGCCCGAGTACTGCTGGGCGCACCTGGTCGCGGCGATCTCGAAGGAGTCTGGCTACACGCCCACCGCCAGCGTGCTCGACGGCTACGGCACGCGCAACGTTGGTGGCATGAAGGCGAACGATCCAGTGGTCGGGATGCTGCAGATCCGCTTCAGCTCCACGGTCCACGAGATCGTCTCGCTGGGGAACGTGAGCCGCATCGCCTGCACGGGCTGCGCGATCCCGCAGTCGGTGATGTCGCACGCGTCGGAGGCAGGCGACTCCGCATTCTGGGCCGTCACGGGTCCGACCGAGAACGCGGCCCTCATGACGGATGTGGCGTGCAACGTCGCCATGGGCGGCTGGTACTACTACGAGAACGCCACCGGCAACGGCCGCGCGAGCAAGGTCACCTACACGGACGAGTACTGCGCTGGCGGCGGAACCGCGGGCAACGTCATCACGGGCCTCATGTCGCACTTGCTAGGCGACGAGAACGGCAAGGGTGTGATCGCGAACGACACCGAGCTCGCCGCGCTGAAGGGCAAGAGCTCCGATGCCTTCGGCTATGTCTCGGAGATCAAGACCAACGTGGACGCGATGATCGGCCCGGTGAGCGGGACCCACCCGTTCTACATGCTGCTGCCGCCGAGCACCGCGACGTACTGCAAGTAGCCGACACACGGCCGACGCGCCTCCTCACGGCTCGAAGATGTCGACCGAATGGCTCTTGCCCGCGCCGTTCGAGAGCGTGCCCGTCCCGCGCACCTTGTTCGGTTCGTCGGACGCCGTCGGTCCATCGTTGACGTTGCACGACCCGCCTACGCTCTGGCCGTCGTACGCGAGGAAGCCCGCATCGCCTTCACCGCCCACGCTGAGCTGCATGTTGGCCGTCGCGCATCCGTACGGATAGATCACGGTGTCGGTCCCGGTCACGAAGAGCGTGACGTGCCCCAGAGCGAGGGTGGGACACGTGGCCTCGACGCTCAGCGTCCACGTGTGCCCGTCGGGCGCCGACTGCGTCTGGCGTGACGACGCTGTGAGGCTGCATTTCTGGCTGTCGACGGTGAGTGAGCCGGTGACGTTGAGATCGCCGCTCGCGTCCTTCTTCGGACCGGCGTCGGGCGTGAACGGCGCATCGTTGGGGCATGCATGCGTCGTGGTCGGCGTGTTGAACACCACCGAGAGCGGCGTCAAGAGGTAGCCGGAAAGCTGCTGACAGCTGCTGACGGACAGCCCCGCGCAATCGCACCCCATGTACGTGGGCGGAGCGCTGCATGGGACGCCGAGCGGTTGCGGCGTTCTGCACACGCCCTGGCTTCCGCACGCAGCAGCTGGTGTCTCCTCGCCGGGCGCCTGGAACAGGCACTGCGTGGGGAGCGCGCAGTCGGCGCTCGTGTAGCAGGCGTCGCCCTCCTTGCCCGTGCCGCCACCTTCCTGGGTCCCGCCGTCACCGCCGCTCGTACACGCGCCACCGTCGCACGTGGGTGAGACCTGGATTGCGCCCGTGCACGCCGAGATGGCGACGAGGACAGTGGTGGCCGCGAAGAGGGAGAAGAAGGTCGATACGCGCATGCTCGAAACTTGTCGCAACAAGCGCGCCACACGGTAAATCCCGGGGCCCGGGGGGATCGCCGTGTCGCAGACCGTGCCAATGCACAAGCGTGCGCGACTCCGCTGTCCCGGCCTCAGCGCTTCGCCGGGTGGGGGTCTGCGCAACAGCGGAAGCCGGTGGAGTAGTCGTGGTAGCTGGGGCCGTGCGCGACCGTGCGGTACTTGCAGCCGTTGCCGTTGAGGGTCGTGTCCAGGTAGTAGCCGCCGACGAACGTGCCGTCGGGATCGTCCACCCATTCGTGCAAGTTTCCGACCATGTCGAAGACACCCGCGCGGGTCTTGCAGCGCGTGTGGCTGCCGGTAGGTGTGAGCGTGCCTGGGAGCTGGTTCAACTGCGGATCGTTCATGACGCCGTTCGATGAGTACGCCGCGGCGCCACGGAACCCGTGCAGGGCGGCGATGGGCGCGCGACCATGATCGTTGCACGCGAGCTCCTCGTGGGTGACCCCGTACGGGTAGGTCGTGGCGTCTTCACCGCCGCAGGCACGAACCCACTCTTCTTCCTTGCAGAGTCGCTTGCCCGACGCGCGACATGCGACCGCCGCCTCGTTGCGCGAGATGTACGCCTGCGGCATCACCCCCGCCCGGGTGATCGCGCGCACGGGCCCCGAGCCCATGGGCTCGAACGGCGGGTGCGGGTCCTCGTGGCCGTCCAGGAAGACGTCCACCAGGGTGGCCTCCCAGCGATCGATGCATACTGCATGCGTATCGCCCGGGCCGGTCACCAGCGCCATTCCGTCTTCGCACGGCGCGCTGTGCGGCGGCGGGCGCTTCTCTTGCGGCGGCGGCGGAGCGACTGGCTTGTCGGTGCACCCGATGAGCACGAGGCCCACGAGCAACGCGGCACCAGGGATGGAGCGCATACTCGAGGTTACCAGGTCCCAAGCTCCTCGGCCGCCGTGCACTTCCGGATGCAGCGCAATGCTTCAAGATGTGACACCACGGCGCGCGACCGATACGGTCGAGATTGGTCGTGCGAATCACGGTAGACCCACATCCGCTGCTCGACGTCCTGGCGTTCGTCACCGAGTACGCATCCCCACCTGGACGCGACGACGCGCTCGCAGCGCTCATGAAGCTCGACGCCGCCGCGCCCGTCTCCTCCGACGACCGGGTGCGCGCGGCCGTGCGCGATCTCCTGCGACACGGCGGATACAAGCCAACGGGACGCGGCAAGCCCGCCTCCGAGTACCTGCTCCGCGCCGTTGGCGAGGGCACGCTCTCGACCATCAACGCCGCGGTCGATGCCTGCAACGTGGCCTCGTTGCACTCCGGTCTGCCCATCAGCGTCGTCGATCTGGACAAGGCGCGTGAGCCACTGCGCGTGGGCATTGCGCCGGCAGACGAGAGCTACGTCTTCAATGCATCCGGACAGACCATCGACGTGGGCGGCTTGCTCTGCCTCTGGGACGAAGGCGGGCCATGCGCGAACGCCGTGAAGGATTCACAGCGCACGAAGACCAGCGCCACCACGCTGCGTACGCTTGCCGTCGTCTGGGGCACGAAGACCCTGCCGGGGCACACCGAAAGGACCACCGCGTGGTACCGCGCACTCGTCGCGCAGTCCGGCGGCGTGGTGCGAGAGGTCGAGCTTCGCTGATCGCTCGCGATAGCACATGGGGCTGCTGGACGAGCGATGCGTTCTCGGATAGCCCGGTCTGCATGCAACGTCCTTCGACCACGTTCCTGTTGCTCTGCCTCGTGACCATCGCTGGCTGCAAGGACCCGCCGAAGAGCGACGGGACGGGAGCAGCCGCGGCGGCTTCGTCTGCGCCGCCTGCCGCATCCGTATCGGCGACGGTCGCGACACCTGCGCCAGCGGTCTCGGGCGGCCTGATGCCGGATGCGAGCGGCGTGCTCTCGCTGTCGTGGAAGGCCACGAACGCGCCGGACGAGCGCGTGAACGTGTCGGTCGTCGCGGGGGATGTCACGATCGCGCTCGGGCCGCTGGCTGCTGCGTCCGACGACGCGGCGGGCACGGTGGCGACGTGTGCGATGCACGGAAACGCGCCGACGTTCTCCAAGTTCGAGTGCGGCGGCACCCCACACTACAACTTCTACACGGCGTCGCTCACCGGCAACGCGCTCGTCATCAGCCTCGTCGACGGTGTGTACGACGAGAAGAAGACGGAGACCGTGAAAGAGGTCGCGCGAAGGCCCACGAGCGCCACCAGCCTTCGCGTCACTGGCCCTGCGTCGCCCGGACTCTACGGCAACTGTCGCGTGGGATCCGTACAGAAGACGGCCGATGGGCAGTGCATGCGTCAGTGCCTCAAGGGCACCGAGTGCAAGAACGGCGACACGTGCACCTTCGTCACCGTGAAGGGAAGCGACGGTGACCACAAGGTCCACGCCTGCGTTCCGCCTGGAAAATAGCGGGTATCAGTGCGTGCACTCTTCGGGCGGCGGCTGATACGCTCGGGCTCCGATGAAGAAGAAGAAGCCAGCGAAGAAGGCCGCGCCGAAGATCAAGAAGCCCGCGCCGAAGGGCAAGAAGGCCGCACCGAAGATCAAGAAGGCCGCACCGAAGATCAAGAAGGCCGCACCGAAGATCAAGAAGCCCGCGCCGAAGAAGAAGCCCGCGCCCAAGAAGGCACCCGCGAAGAAGCCGAAGAAGGCGGCGAGCGCGCCGAACGCGCTGCACGTCCGTCACGTCCTCACCATGAACAGTCGCGGCGCCTTCGATGCGCTGTCGCCCGGTGATCGTGCGCAGCTCGCGGCCGCGTTCAAGGCGGCGTTCGGACACACGTCGATGACGGTCGGCTACGCGTACCACGAGACCGAGGGTATCTCGCTCTACAAGCTGCAGCTCGTGCGGGCAGGCGCCGTCGTCTGGGATGTCTGGATCGACGTGGCGATGGACGACGGCGCGGTCTTCCACCCCACGACCGAACGGCCCAACGGCATCGGCGTGTCCCAGGAGCAGGTCTATGACATGGAAGCGTCGCGTGACGACCTCGTGGTCGAGATCCAGCGCGCACTGGACGGCTTCAGGCTGCTGCCAGGGAAGAAGATCGACGACGTCATGTGGGTCTACTGACACCGCGCGCAGCTGCGCGATTCAGTGCTGCTCGGTGCACGGGTCCGGCTCCACGCCGCCGTCGACCTGGGCGACATGGAGCTCCTCGGCGAGGGTCACGTCGAGCGGGATGTTGACGCGCGCGACCTCGACGCGCTGATAGCTGTTCGCCGCACACGCACCGTCACCACCGCTCACCGAGACGACCTGCAGCACGCCCGGATCCGGCATGCGCACCGCGTATCCGTTCACGCCTCCCAAGGTGAACGTGACCTCGGAGAGCTGACCGTGCGCGTCCGCTTGCACTGCGTGGCCAGGGCTCTTGTTCATGCAGAAGCTCTGGTTCGCGCGCGTGAACCAGCCCTCACCGACAGCCGGAATCAACACGACGTGCGAGACGCTGCCCTGGCGTATCGTGAGCTCCACACGACGCTCCACGTGGCTTCCAGCTTCGTTCATGGGCATTGGGCGCGGCGTCTTGTTGATGACGATCTTCTCCGCGGAGACGCGCCATGCGATGACGACTGGATCGGTCGAGGCCTTGGCCCACGCGGGCACGCCGATGAGCAGCGGTCCCTTTCCCGGCTTCACCGAGAACGGCGGGGGCGCCCCGCAATCCGGACCATCTGCGATCGCGGAGGACGCGGCGACCGACGCATCGAGAGGCATGCGCGCGATGACACCGCTGGCCCCGTCGTTCGCACCCGCCCGCGCGCTGCCCGTCCCAGGGGCTGCCTGCGGGTTCGTCGACTCTGGCGGTGCAGACCCTCCGCCGGAGCCACCAGAGCCACCTGGCATGCAGCCGCCGCGGTCGCAGCCGGTAGCAAAAGAAAGCCCCGCAACCGTCACGAGCGCTGCACGCCTCGCTCCTCGCATCCGCTGCATGGCGCGAGCGTACACCGCTCACGGGCAGCCTGGGTCACCCTCGAACTGGCCGCTCCAGCCCACGCCTGACGTGATCGCCTCGCACGCGTTTGCGTAGAGCTTGCCGTTGCAGCCGCACGCGGGCACGTCGACCCCGCTCTCACAGCCGCCTGCCGGTCGGAAGCAGGCGCCGTGCTGCTCACCCGTGACAGCGCAGCCGTCGGCCCAGCAGTACGCGCCAGCGGAGCAGGTGATGTGCGCAGGACCACCGCAGGCCTCACCGTCTGCCGCGGGAGCACTCTGCGCGGCAGCCGCGTTCCGGTCAATAACGCCGGTGGGTCCAGGATCGCCAGCATCGGGAGCAATCCGCCCGCCACAGGCAACCAGGCAAAACCCGCACACGCACAACAAGGAAAGGGCTCGCATGCGGATGCGACTGGCAAGACCCACGCCACCACGTGTTTCGGCGATGAAGGCGGCGGACGCAGCGCGGGTGCATGACGGCTGAGTCCGGATGAGTTGTGCAAACGCGAATGTTGCAGACATCCACGCGCCGGTGGCGTTGGGCGGGAGTATGCTGCGCCCATGTCCACCAAAGCGTACGCCGCCACGAGCGCCACGACCCCCGTCGCCCCCTTCTCCATCGAGCGCCGGGAGCCGCGCGAGAAGGACGTCGCCATCGAGATCAGTCACTGCGGCGTCTGCCACTCCGACGTGCACCAGGTGAGGAACGAGTGGCAGAACGCGATCTACCCGATGGTCCCCGGCCACGAGATCGTCGGCAAGGTCACGCGCGTCGGCGCGAAGGTGACGAAGTTCAAGGTCGGTGACACCGTCGGAGTCGGCTGCCTCATCGAGTCGTGCCGGACGTGCGCGTCTTGCAAGGAAGGGCTCGAACAGTACTGCGAGTCCGGAATGGTCGGCACCTACAACGGCTACGAGAAAGGCAGCAAGACGGACATCGCGTTCGGCGGCTACTCGGAGCGCATCGTCGTCGACGAGGACTTCGTGCTCAAGGTGTCGTCGAAGCTCGATCCGGCACGCGTCGCGCCGCTGCTCTGCGCCGGCATCACCACCTGGTCGCCGCTTCGTCACTGGAAGGTCGGCAAGGGGCAGCGCGTCGGCATCGTAGGCCTTGGCGGGCTCGGTCACATGGGCGTGAAGTTCGCGAAGGCGCTCGGCGCGGAGGTCGTCGTGTTCACGACGTCGGAGAGCAAGAAGAAGGACGCCCTCGCCCTTGGCGCGCACGAGGTCGTGCTCTCGAAGGACGACGCGCAGATGAGCGCACAGACCGGCCGCTTCGACTTCGTGCTCGACACGGTGTCGGCGCCGCACGACTACAACGCGATCCTCAACGTCTTGAAGCGTGACGGCGCGCTCACGCTCGTCGGCGCACCCCCGACGGCGGCGCAGATCATGGGCTTCGCGCTCATCATGAAGCGACGCAGCGTCGGCGGCTCGCTCATCGGCGGTCTCAAGGAGACCCAGGAGATGCTGGACTTCTGCGAGAAGCACGAGATCATGTCGGACGTCGAGGTGATCAACATCGCCAAGGTCAACGAGTCCTACGAGCGCATGCTGAAGGGCGACGTGAAGTACCGCTTCGTCATCGACATCGCCACGCTGCGAAGCTGACGAACGGATCCGGAGCCGGTCAGCGCGCGAGCTCGTACGTGACGCCGCGGGGCTTCAAGCCGTAGACGCTCTTCCACGGAAGGAGCGCCTCTTGCGGGCCCACGACGAACGGGAAATCCTCGTAGATCATGCGCAGGCCCGCGCTCTCCAGCACGAAGTCCGGACGAGCGAGCGCTGGGTCCAGCACCTGCTCGGGCACCTCATCACCTTGCAGCGTGTGGGCGCCGGCGGCGCGCAGCCTGGGAGCCCACGGGATGCCTGGCACGAACAGCGCGTCGAGGGTGACCGGCGTGACCACTCCTCCACGCAGATCGAAGGTGATGCCGAACGCGTGCTTCGTGGGGTGAGCGCCGTGCACGTCCGACAGTCCGGCGCATGACATGCTGACGACGATCTCGGACGCGTAGCGGGCCTCGCACGAGAGCTCGTAGGTGCAAGCCTCTTCGTGCTCGCGATGCTCGGACGGCGCGGGGCGCTTGCATGCGGGCAGCTCCTTCCGCTCACGATCGAACGCGGTGCGCTCACGACCAAGGCGCTTCACGATGGCAGCGTCGACGGCGCGCGCGGTGCCCCCGTCGTCGCCGGCTGCGACCGCGACGGGGTCGCGGAGCGCGAATGTCGGGACCGTGAATCGAATCGTGGGGTCTCCGAACGACACCGTGGTGCGGCCGATGGCGGGGCGCACGGCAGGTGTGGGCGGCGCGCGCCCGGCGTCCTCGACGCTCGCATCGATCTCTTGCGTGCTCGGTGGGACATCGGTGCTCGGCGCGGCATCATTCGACTCAACGATTCGCTCTGACGCGGAGTCGTTAGTGGCTCCGCCGCTCCGCGCCCCGCAGGCCAGGATGGCGAGTGCGAAGAGCCCGAGTGCACCCGCAGTGAATCGTCCGGAGGCCATGATTGAAAGATCAACGCCAGCCGCGGGCCCGCGCATTCCGCGCTGACCGACGACGCGACGCATTCCGAACGCCCTACTCTACGGGGAGTATGCGAGCGCTAAAGCTTGCAGTAGCTCGGGAAAGACGCCGGGAGTGCTTTGTACGGCGCTGGTGCTCCGAAGCCGTTGTCCTGGAAGAACATTGCGACGCTGGGCGCTGCGTCGAGCGGGATCGCGTGCCCCTTCCCGTGGTCGCAGATGGCCGTGAAGTGGCCTGCGCTCTGCAACGTCGTCCGGTAGGTCTCGCTCGCCGCCTTGAAATCCGTGCTGAACACATTGTCCGAAGTCCCGCCGTCGAAGATCAGCGCGGCGAACTTGTTCGCAGGATCCTGGGTGGTCGGCATGAAGCCCGGCGGCATGCCGCCCGAGTACGTCGCGACGCTCGCAACATAGCTGGAGCGCATGAAGCTCATCGCTGTCGTCTGCAAGGCGCCTGCGCTCATGCCCATCGCGTGGATGTGGGTCGTGTCCACCATCGTGCTCTTCGCGGCGCATCCGATGATCTCGTCCGCGAGCAGGAAATCATCCAGCTTGGGGCTCTGATTGACGATGAACCACTCGAACGTTCCGGCGGTCGGATCGGCTTGCGGCACGACCACGATCCCACCTGCGGCCTCGATGCTCGCGAGCGTCGACCCGAGTGAGTACGAGGCCTCCGACGTGGAGCTGCCCGTTGCGTACCAGTAGAACACCAGCGGACCGTGCTTCGTCTTGGCAGCGTCCGTCATGTAGACCTGCGCGTGACGCGCGGGCATTCCCGCCGGAGAGAACGTCACGTCACCGTTCGCGAACGTCGGGCACTTGCCCGTGGGCGCCGGGAGCGTCGGCGTGGCTGCATTGCCGATCTGCACGGAAGCGTCGCCACCACCCTTGCCGCCAGCGTCGGTGTTCGTCCCGCCGCCGCCCGAACCGCCCGCGTCGTCGTCGGTGGCCGCGCCGCCCGGCCCGTTCACGCCAGCACCGCCAGGCGTCGTGTTCGGTGTCGAGCTGCATGCCGCGAGGGCCACGCTGACTGCAAGAACACAGAAACCAAGTGCCGGACGATTGCGCATGGCGGGCACTCTTGCCGAACCGGAGCGACGACGCCATGACAGTTCGAGGCCATTCGGTTGACCGATCGCGCCAACGTTTCGCGCCTGCGATAGGTTTACGGCATGGCTGCGTCGCCTCGCGGAAACTCGGTGCTGCTCCTTCGCCCCCTGGCGACCGTGCTGACGCGCCTGGGCGAGGACGGCGACGGATTCCTCGCGACGCTGGGTATTTCGCCTGCATCCACGCCGAGCACATACGTGGCGGCAGCCAAGGTCGACGGCGCGCTCGAGGAGATCGCCCAGCGACGCAGCGACCACGCATTCGCGCTCACGATGGCGCGTGAGGCGGTCGTGAGGCCGCTCGGTCTCTTCGGTCACCTCGTGTGGCTGAGCGGAACGATGAGGGATGCGCTCACGCGCGCCGCCCGTTTCTACTCGCTGGTGTCGCAGCGCTCGATCCTTACGCTGCACGCGCCGCCGGGAGAGGCCACTGCAACGGTCACGAGGCGCACGCACCCGGGCGCCGCGAAGGGGCGCATCCTGGTGGAGTTCACGTTCGGGTCCCTCATGCTGCGCGCGCGCGCGGCGTCGGGTGAGAAGTTCCGCGCACTGGAGATGCGTTTCGCGCACGACGCGCACGACCCCGCGCCCTACGAGACATTGTTCCAGAGCAAGGTCGTCTTCAACGCCGACGCGGACGCGATGACCATCGACGCCGCTTGTCTCGACCTGCCTCTCTCCACCGCTGACCCACTCACGGCCGCTGCGGTCGAGGCGCAAGCGACGGAGCTTCGCGCGCGGCTCTCGCTACCATCCTCGATGCCGTTCGAGGGGTACGTCCGGGCGGCCGTGCTAGCGGAGATCGCCGCTGGCAGCCCGCCGTCGCGTGAAAACGTGGCGCGACGGCTGGCGATGAGTGACCGGTCTCTCAGCCGGCGCCTGCGCGATCAGGAGCTGTCACTACGCGAGGTCGTGACCGACACACAGCGTGAGCGCGCGGGAGAGCTCATGTCGTCGGGGATGACGATCAAGGAGGTCGCGTTCGTGCTCGGCTTCTCCGAGACCAGCGCGTTCAGCCGCGCCTACAAGCGCTGGACCGGACGCGCGCCTTCGTCGAAGCGTCGCTGAGCGGCGCGACGCGGGAGATCACCAGCCGGGCGGGGGCTGCGCGAAGCGGCGTCCAGGGAACGGGTCCGCTGACTCGCGAAGCTCGCGCTCATCGCGGGCGACGCGCTCCGGTCGGGGCATCACACCGATGGCCTGAAGGCCCTCGCGGTCGTCGTAGCGAAGCTGCACCATCGACGCCGGGCTCGCCGACGCCCGCTGGAAGGACGTGTTGTTGACATGTGACTCGCGCTGCTCTCCGAACTGCGTGCCCAGACCCCTGCGCTCGCTCTCGTCGCGCGAGGACCCGCGGTTCTGCGCAGACTTCTGCGGAGCGGGACGCGCATCACCACCGGCC
>JANXLV010000047.1 GCA_025355005.1 Myxococcales bacterium
TGCGATGACGTTTGCGGGTCGCGTGGAGGACACGGCAGGCGGTGGATCCTGCGTGGACACGGGCGGCGGACCTGGCGTCACCGTGACCACCTTGGGCGGCGGCGCCGGCGCAGCGCCACCACACGCGCCGAGCGTGGCGAGCGACATCACGGTGAGCGCGACGCGCAGCGTCCGCCACGTCACACTGGAGACCCATCCCGCCCCGGCTGCCCGTGCTTGTGCCATGGCCCACGGTAGCACGATGTCCTGACCGGCTGACCCGATCAGCGGCGATGCAGGAATTCATCGACGAGCGTCAACGCGAAGAAGCCGATCGACACCCACGCGTTCATGTCGAAGAACGCCTTGTTGATCTTGGCGAGGTTGCCCTTGCCCACCAGCAGATGCTCGTACGTGAGGAGCAAGCCGCACACGGCAACGCCCACGAAATACGGGGCGCCGCGATGCAGGGCGATCCCCGCGTAAGCGAAGCCCGCGATGGTGAGCACGTGCGCGAGAGCAGAGAGCACGAGCGTGCCCTTCGTGCCGAAGCGGGCGGGCACGGAGTGGAGCCCCTTGCCGCGATCGAACGCTTCGTCCTGGAGCGCGTAGAGCACATCGAAGCCGAAGAGCCAGGTCACGACGCCGCCCATGAGCGACAGGATGCCCCACGACGGCGCGGCGCCCATGCCGACCCACGCGCCGCCTGGCGCGAGCGAGAGCGCGACGCCGAGCCACGCGTGCGCGCCCCACGTGAACCGCTTGGCGAGCGAGTAGCCGAGCAGCACCGCGAGGACCACAGGCGCGAGCACCATGGGCCAGAAGCCAATGAGCGACGCGCAGAGCAAGAATACCGCGCCGGAGCCGACCGCGAGGAGCAGCCCCTCCTTCGCGGAGACCTCACCCTTCGGAATGTGCCGCAGCTTGGTGCGCGGGTTCTCTGCGTCGATGTCGCGATCCGCGAAGCGGTTGAACGCCATGGCGCTGGTGCGCGCGGCGACCATGCAGACCACCATGAGAGCGACCTTCTTCACCGTCAGGTCTTCATGCGGCACGCCGAGCGAGAGCACGACGGCGCTCGCCGCAAACGGCATCGCGAAGATGGTGTGGGAGAAGGAGACGAGCTCCGAGTACGTGCGCAGCTTCTTTGCGAGCATCATGGGTGCGGAGATCTATGGGTTCGGAGGCGCGAGCTTCTCCCGCGCGTCGCTGGTGTGGTTGAGCAGGAACGAAGACGGCGATGCGCCCGCGAGATCGCCAGAGACGGCGAAGATCCCTGGCGATGCGCCCTTCGCGATGCGGCCAAGGCCAGGGAACTCCAGCGCGACAGCGCCATTCCAGGTGGCCATGCGCAGGAGGCGCGACGGGTCCACTCCGGAGAAGCGATCACGGAGCGCGCGCGCTTCCATCAGCACGTCGAGCGACGCGTTGGAGGCGAGCGAGTCCGTGCCCAGCGCAGGCTCGAGGCCGAGCTCCAGCATGGTGAGGAGCGGTGGTAGCCGCGTCTCGATGAAGAGGTTCGACCGCGGGCAGAGGACTGGATGCGCGCCCGCGTCACGCACGCGCGCGAGCTCTTGCGGCTTTGCGTCCGTCAGGTGCACGAGCAGCGTGTTGTTGCGCAGGACGCCCAGCTCCGTGGCCACGTCGAAGAGCGGGCGACGCGGGAAGCTGAACGCGGACTCGGCGATCTTCAGGCGCGACTGCATCCACGAGACGGAAGGTCCGGAGCCCAGCTCGATGGCGCTGCGTTCGGCAGGATGCTCGGCGAGGTGAATCGTGATGCGCGCTCCTGCATCGCGCGCGGCATCGCAGAGGATGCGGACCGCGGCTGCGTGCGTGGTGTACAGCGTGTGGGGCGAAGGCGTGTGGCGCACGCGGCGCAGGCGAGGCTCCGCGGCGATGTCCGCGCGCCACTTCCTGGCGGTCTCGAGCAGATCGCGTGCGGCCGCGACTGCAGGCTCCTCGAGCACGCCGAACATCTCGTGGAAGAGCATGACCGACATGCCTTCGGCAGCGAGGGGTCGCGCCGCGGCGAGGCCGTTGGTCACCTCACCTACGGCCGACGTGGCCGCGCGAGCGAGCTCCGCGACGCCGGAGGAGATGCCTGCGGCAAGGTCCTCTTCCGTCACGAACGGTCGTGACGTGACGAGCTTGTCCACCCATGGAACGAAGCCGTGTCCGCCGGCCACCTTGCCGCGCAGCGCGGACAGCTCGACGTGCGTGTGCGCGTTGACCAGGAACGGCGCGATGACGCCGTGCACCTTCGTTACCTTCGCGCCCGCGTGCCGCGGAAGGATCTCGCTGGCGGGACCCACGTCGAGCACGCGATGCGCCTCATCCAGCACGACGGCCGCGTCGAGGAGATCGCCGAGATCTCCTCGAATCAGGCCATCTGCGTGGATGACGGTTGCGTGCATATTCCCCGTATCAGGCGCCTCAGAAGGGCTCGCTCAGCCAGTCGTAGCGGACGTTGCGACGGACTGCCTTGAAGCCCGCGGCGTGGATGCGTGCTTCCATGGTGCCTGCGTTCATCTGGAACGTGGTCCCCGCGCTGGAGACGACGTTCTCCTCGAACATGACGCTGCCGAAGTCGTCCGCGCCGAAGCGGAGAGCGACCTGACCGACATCTGGTCCTTGCGTGACCCAGCTCGCGCCGATGTGATCGAAGTTGTCGAGCATGATGCGCGCGAGCGCCTGCTGCCGCAGGTAGAGGAGCGTGCCGTTCTCGCCGGGCGCGATCTTGGTTCCGGTCTCGTACTGAAAATCCCAGCAGAAGAACGCGGTGAAGCCGCCGGTCTCGTCCTGCAGATCGCGCAGCTTGCCGAGGTGCAGCACGCGGTCGCGCGCGGTGTCCGTGGTGCCGTACATCATCGTGCCGCTGGAGCGCAGACCCATCTGGTGCGCCGTGCGCATCACGCCGAGCCATTCCTCGCTCGTGCACTTGGTCTTCGCGATCTTGCGGCGGACGCGATCGACGAGGATCTCGGCGCCGCCACCGGGGACCGAGTCCAGGCCCGCCGCGTGCAGTCGTTCGAGCACCGTGCGCACGCTCATGTCCTCTTGACGCGCGATGAAGAGGATCTCCTCCGGCGACAGCGCGTGGAGCCCGAGCTTGTACTCGGTCTTCATCCAGCGGAAGAGATCCTCGTACCAGCCGATGCGCAGCTCGGGGTTCAGCCCGCCCTGCAGCAGGATCTGCACGCCGCCGGCGTCCACCACCTCTTGCAGCTTCTTGCCGAGGATCTCGCGCGAGAGTGTGTAGCCCTCGGGATGTCCCACGGGTCGGTAGAAGGCGCAGAAGCGGCAGCTGGTGGTGCAGACGTTGGTGTAGTTGACGTTGCGGTCCACGATGTACGTGACCACACCTTCTGGATGACGACGCTGGCGAACGGCATCGGCGGCGAGGCCCAGATCGAAGAGCGAGGCGTCCGCGTCGAGGCGGAGGCCGTCGGCGATCGAGAGGCGGTCGCCGGCGGCGGCGCGAGAGAGGATGGTGTCCAGGCAGGACGACGACGACGACGACGACGACGATGACGGCGACGACGATCTGAAAAGCGTGACCGTGGTTCTGGGGAGCAGGCGGGCGGTGGCGGCTTCGTCGTAGAAGCGCTGGAGCCCGCGGAGCTCTTCTTCGCCCAGGTCGTAGGAGATCGCGTTGGCCAGGTAGGACTCGAGGGAGATGACGTCCAGGCCCGTGGCCTTGGCGTGGGCCTCTGCCAGCGCTCGGGAGGCTTCTTTTCCGCGGCGCTTTGCTTCCAGGAATGCCTGGGCGTGATCGGCGGTGAGCGCGTCTCCGCGGGTGCACCAGGCGGCGAAGACGAAGGGCAGGCCCGTCTCTTCGCGCCATGCGGACGCCAGGTCCAGCACGTGCGGGTACTTGCCTTCGATCGTGAGGGCCGGATCACCGATGATGAGCGCGCCGCGCGTGCCGCTGATGTTCTTTCGCGCGTCAGCCTCCTTCATGCCGAGGAAGCGAACCTTGGGGTTGCGCTTCGCGAGCAGGAGCCGCGCGAGGACGACGCTCGTGCGTGACGACAGATCGAGGCAGACCTCTGTGAGCTCCTCCACCGGCTTCTCGCCGAAGATCGCCACGCTGCGCACGGGACCGCGCGAGCCGATGGCCATGCCTGGCACGATGCGCACGTCGCCCATGGTCGCGGCGGCTGCGACGGGCATGAGCGCGACGTCCGCTTCGTCTTCCGCAAGCTGACGTGCGACCTCGCTCGGGAGCGCGAAATCCAGGGAGAAACGCGGGTCTTCCGCGAGGCCCTGCACCAGCGGGCGCGCGTTCAGATATCCGACGCTCGAGATGCGGACGCTCATGACAGCACCTCCAGGTGGCGGTTCTGTTTCCGATCACGCACCTTCATCGCGGCCTCGGGCAGCGCGCTCTTCGCGTGCTCCTTGACCACGTTGTAGAACGTGTCGCGCTCGATGGGAGTGCGACCTGCCTCGCGGATGAGGCGCACGAGCTCGTCGTAAGAGAGCCCGCTGGGCGACGTGCTGCCCGCCGCCTTGTAGATGGTCTCGTGGACGATCGTGCCGTCGATGTCGTCCGCGCCGTACGACAGCGCGATCTGCGCGACGTCCGGCGTCAGACTCACCCAGTACGCCTTGATGTGGTCGACGTTGTCGAGCATGAGGCGCGACACCGCGATGGTGCGGAGGTCGTCCACGGCGGTGGGCGCCGGCAGGTTCTTCATGCCGTTGCCATCGGGGTGGAACGCGAGCGGGATGAATGCCTGGAAGCCGCCCGTCTCGTCCTGCAGCGCGCGCACGCGGAGGATGTGGTCGACACGGTGCTCGAACGTCTCGATGTGCCCGTACAGCATCGTGGTGTTCGTCTTCATCCCCATCCTGTGCGCCACGCGATGGATCTCGAGGTACTGGTCCGCGGTCGCCTTGTCGTTGGAGATACGCGTGCGAACCTCCGGGTGGAAGATCTCCGCGCCGCCGCCGGGCAGACTGTCGAGCCCCGCCGCGCGCAGCTTCGTGAGGACCTCCTCGTAGGACATCTTGTAGAGCTCCGCGAAGAAGTGGATCTCCACCGCCGTGAAGCACTTCAGGTGCAGGTCGGGCTTGATGCGCTTGAAGCCGCGGAGCAGCTCCTCGTAGTACGTGAACGGCAATCCCGGATGCAGGCCGTTGACCACGTGGACCTCGCTCGGCGGATCCGCCATGCGATCCTCGAGCTCCTTCCAGGCCTCCTCAAGTGTCATCGTGTGAGCGCCGGGCATGTGCTCTTCGAGCTTGGCGAACGAGCAGAACAGGCAGCTGGCGACGCAGACGTTCGTCACCTCGATGCGCATGTTCTTGTTGAAGTAGGTGCGGTCGCCGTGACGCTTCTCACGCACGGAGTTCGCGAGAAGGCCCACCTTGAGCAGGTTCGGCTCGCGGAACAGCGCGACGCCGTCAGCTTCCGTGAGGCGTTCGCCGCGGTGGACCTTCGCCTCGACGACCTCGAAGGTGGGAAGCGGGTTCTCAGTCTGCATCTGACGTCTCCACGAACACGACGTTGCGACCCACGTGGGAGAGGAGCCTCGATAGCTCGCGACGCTTCAGCGCCTGGAGCGACACCATGCCCTCACCCTTCACCTTCTTCATCTCTTCGTCCAGGATCGGCAGCCCGCGCTTGTTCGCGAGCGCGCCCCAGATCTCGTTCGCGCCGAAGCCGAGCGCCACCTGCGACAGCTCGAACCCCGCGTCGTCCCAGTCCACGCGCACGCATTCGCCCGGCTCCGCGGTGATGCGCGCGATGGCGACCTCGCGAAGAAACTCGAACCCGGTCTTGCCAGCGCGAGGCACGAACACGCCGCGGTACGCAGCGCGCTCGGCCGCGGAGGCCTGCGTGCAGAAGCGAACGTCGGCGCCGACGTCGACGGTGCGGATCTCATCCGCGAGCGCGCCGAGCGCCAGCAGATCAGCAGCGCGCAAGGCCGGCATCGCGGCCTTCACAGCGTCGAGATCGCCGCGACGACGAGCCTCGCGCACGGTCCAGAGCCCTTCCCTCTCGAGCGTGTCCTGCACCAGTGTCATGACTTGTTTTCACCCCACTTGTGGGAGATGTCCTGCGGCACCCCCAGGTGATCGAGGACGCGCGCGCAGACGGAGCGCAGGAGATCGTCGATGGTCTGTGGCTTGCCATAGAAAGAGGGCATCGCGGGCATGATGGTCGCGCCCGCACGTGCGAGCGCGGTGAGGTTCTCCAGGTGGATGACGGAGAGCGGCGTCTCGCGCGGGACCAGCACCAGCGGGCGCTTCTCCTTGATCATGACGTCGGCAGCGCGCGTGAGGAGCGTGTCGCTGATGCCGTGGGCGATGCGTCCGCACGTGCCCATGGAGCACGGGATGATCACCATCGCGTGCCAGCCCGCGCTGCCGCTCGCGAACGGCGCCTTGAAGTCGCGCATGCCCCATGTGGGAAACGTGATCTGCTCGCGGAGATCACCGCCGCACTCCAGCTGCCACACCTCCGGTGCGGTCTGCGAGTAACAGACGCCGACCTCGATGTCGCCCACGGTCTTCTGGCGGTCCGCAAGGAATGAGAGGAGCGTGCGCGCATACGGAGCTCCGCTCGCGCCGGTGATGCCGACGACGATCTTCTTCATGGCGCGACCTCCGCGATCACGATGGACGCGATGCCGAGCAGGAGGTCGTACCCACGCACGTTGGTGAAGCCGGCATTGCGCAGCACGTCCTCGTATGCGCGGCGCGTGAGGAAACCCTGCATGCTCTCGGCCAGGTACGCGTATGCGGAGCGCTCGCCGCTGATCGCCGCGCCGACCGTGGGAAGTACCGCGCGTGCATACACGCCGTGGAACGCCTTCGCGCGCAGGCTCTCCGGCTTGAAGAACTCCAGCGTGACGAAGAGCCCGCCCTTCTTGAGGACGCGGCGCGCTTCCTTCGCGCAGAGCTCCGTCTTGCTCACGTTGCGGATGCCGAAACCGGCGATGATGCCGGCGAACGACCCGTCCGGAAACGGAAGTTCCATCGCGTCGCACACGACGCGGCGCGCGCGGGGCGCCTTGTTCCTGCCAAGCTCCAGCATCTCGGCGGAGAAATCCGCCGCGGTGAGCTCGCGGTCCGGCATGCGCTCGCTGACGAGCTTCGACAGATCGAGCGTCCCGGCGCAGAGGTCGAGGATGGGCCCGGGCGGCGCGCTCTCGAGCTCACGGACGGCGCGCTTCCGCCACCGCACGTCCACGCCGAGCGACATCACGCGGTTCAGGGCGTCATACGTCGGCGCGATGCGGTCGAACATCACGCGCACCGCGTCACCGTGCTCCTTCTCGTGCGAGTCGCGGCGCTTCTGTTCGGGGATGGGTGCGGACTGCATTGGGGATGCTCCCAAAGGTTTCAAAAAGATTTGAAGGTTGTTTAGGGCGGGCAGGCCAGGTCGTCAACGCCCCATGAAAATTCAGCGAAAATCGGCCCGGTGCAAGCGCGCGGGCAGCTCCGGGAGCTCGGTCCGGGAGCTCGGGCGCTCCTCCTGCGGTCGGGTGCTCCCCCAGGAATCGGCACACGCAAGGTACACCTACCAGGTGAACGTCGCCGCGGAGAACGAGAGATCGGCGTGAGAGATCCCGGGGATCGGGCCGTATTTCTGCAGCGGCGTACACCTGCGGGGTGTACAAACGCGAAGCCCGTTTCCACGAGAGGGGCATGGCGGGCGGATACCTGAAGGACTGGGCGCCGAACGAGCGACAGGACCAGATCATCCTGGGTTGGGTGGTCACCGCACTGCTTGCGTATCTGAGCTTCCGCCTGGTGGAGAAACCAGGCATGGCGCTCGGCAGCCGCATCAATCGCCGCTGGCTCGGGGCGAGCCCCGACTCTTGACGATTCAGCCCACGCGCCTAGTGAGCTTCGGCGATGCCGCTCTGACGCGCCACCAGCCGCGACAGGGCGAACCCGACGCTCGGCACGAAGCGCTTGAGCCAGAACGCGATCTTCTCGGGACCAAGGACGATGAGCGGGCGCTTGCGCACGACCGCATCGCAGAGGGCGCGCGCGACGCTCTCGCGCGTCATGCCGTAGATCGCGGGCGCTTCGTCCAGCAGGCGCTTGAACCCCGGGTTGTCGTAGCGCGTGGCGTGATGCAAGTTCGTGCGCACGTAGCCCGGGCACACGGTGGTGACGCCGATGCCGTGCGGCGCGAGCTCCAGACGCAGCGCCTCCGCGAAGCCCACCATCGCGAACTTCGTGGTGCTGTACGCCACCATCCCTGGCGCACCGATGAGGCCAGCGAGCGACGCCACGACGACGATATGGCCCACGCCGCGCTCCTTCATGCGGGGGAGCAGCGCACGCGTGAGGCGCAGCGGGCCATGGACGTTCACGCCCATGATCCACTCCCAGTCGACCGTCGACGTGCGCTCGAACGGCTTCACCACCGCGACACCGGCGTTGTTCACCAGCACGTCCACGTCACCGCGCGCCTGGATCGCGGCGGCAGCTTCCACGACCTGGGCCTCGTCGGACAGATCCACAGTGTGCGTCTCCACGACGCCGCCCAGATCGCCGATGATCGTGGCGACGCGTGCGAGCCCCGCCGCGTCGATGTCGAGGAGCACCAGCCGCGCGCCGCGGACGCAGAGCTCACGCGCCGTCGCCTCGCCGATGCCCGATGCAGCGCCGGTCACGACGACGCGCTTCCCCAAGTAGAATCCGGACCTCGTACCCATGGATGATCTCCTCCGTAGAACTAGAGCGCGCGAAACAGCCACTGCTTCATGTGCCAGAGCGGCGACACCGGATGCAGCGGCAACGGCAGCGTGCGTCCGCCCAGGTTCACCCTGTGGAGCAGCGAGCGACGAACCGCGCCGAGCCCCATCTCGTGGAGGGGATCGCGCTCGGAGCCGCCCAGCGTGAGCGTGAGCTTCGCCTCGCGCACCTCGATCGGCACCTCGTGCGGCGTGAACGCGAGCAGCTTTGGCACCGCGAGTCCCATCGGCCCGCGCACGTTGCGGTGCGGACGACCCAGCACTGGCGGCGCCGACGCCACCTTCGCGCCCACCGTGCCGCGCATGGTGATGAGCTCCGCGCCGCGACGAGACGCCACGCCGTGTATACGGTCACCCTCGAAGGACCAGTCGATCTCGCCGAGCTTCTTCGGATAGCCGAGGAGCTCGCGCCCCGTGATGAGCGCAACGTCGTCGTCCACGATCATCCACGGGCAGAAGATCACTCGGCGGAAGCCGTGTCGCACGTGGAAGAAGATGCCGGCCTCGCGGTAGACCGAGCCGAACGTGTTCTTCGGGAAGAACGCGGCAAATATCGTGGCCGTGGGCGCGCGGCCCATCGTGAGAGGAAACGGGACGAAGCGGCGCGCAGCCCGCGGATCCAGGTCCACCTCGCACGCCAGGTAGTGTGCGTCCTCGTAGAGGTACCCCTCGGGCGCGACCATGCGCATCAGGCGGGCCAGGGGTGACAGCGGGGACGGCGGGGACGCGGCGGAGGAAGAGCGGGGTGGGCTGGCCGAGGTATACGTCATGTATGTATCCGATTGCACGAAGGGGCCGGGAGGATGATGATGGGGACATGAGCACCACGGCCCCCTCGCTTGCGACCCGGTTGACCCAGGGTGGCGTCCTCGCCGCCGGCGTCCTGGTCTTCGCGAAGAAGGGCTTCACCGAGGCCCGCGTGGAGGACATCCTCGAGGCTGCAAAGATCGCGCGGCGCACGTTCTACAAATACTTTTCGAGCAAGGAGGACGTCCTCGCCTCCATCTACGAGCTCGCCACGACCGAGCTGCTCCGCGCGGTCCGGAACGCCGCCGAAGACGACAAGGATCCGCTCGCGTCGGTGCGGCACGCGCTCGACGTGTACCTCGACTACCACGTCGAGAACGCCGCGCTCGTCCGCGTGCTCGTGGAGCAAGCCGTCCGCTCCGACTCCCCGCTCGCGCCACACCGGCGACGATTTCGTGAAGACCTCATTCGCATCATCGACGACGGCGTCCACAAGAAGACGAAGAAGCGGAACGACCCGATGCTGTACGTCGCGGTCCTGTCCGCGCTGGAAGGCATGTCGCTGGAGGTGCTCGGCGCCGGCAGCAACGTGGCGGGAGGCGCGCCTGCGACGCCGGAGAAGGTGGCTCGTGCGAAGAAGGTGATGCACGAGCTCCTGGATCTCCTGATAGCCGAGCGCGGTTAGCTCACTGCGGGATAGGTCAGGCGGCGCGCGCGACCTGGACCTTGCCGCTCACGGGTGCCGATGCTGCCTTCTTCGATGCGGGGAGGCGCTTGTTGAGACCGAGCAGCGACTTGAAGACGAAGTCGATCAGGCGCTGGGGTACGAACGGAAGCAGCATGAACGGAAGCGCGTGCCAGCTCGGCGCGATGTAGCGCGCGCGGGGCCAGCGCGAGAAGATCGCCTTGCGGACGGCCTTCGCGACGTGCTCCGGACCGGCCGACATCTTCATCATGCGCGCGCCGAGCTCGTCGCTCTTCGCGTAGACCGCCGCGTACGCGGAGCCCTCGTGCCCGCTGTCGATACCCGCGAGCGTACGACCCGTGAACTCCGACTTGATCGGCCCGGGCTCCACGACCACGACGCGAATGCCGAACGGCGCGAGCTCCATGCGGAGGGCGTCGGACATGGCCTCCAGCGCGTACTTGGACGCGTGGTACGCGCCCATCATCGGCGCGGTGAGCAGACCACCGGTGCTGCTCACGTTGATCACGGTGCCGGCGCCCTTCGCCATCATCAGCGGCAGGAACGCGCGCGTGACGGACATGACGCCGAACACGTTCGTGTCGAACTGCTTGCGGAGCGTCTCGTCCGACATCTCTGCCAGCGGACCGGCCTGGCCGTAGCCCGCGTTGTTGATGAGCACGTCGAGCGCGCCGCCGCAGGCCTCGTGGACGCTCTTCGCTGCGGTCTCGATGGTCGCCTCGTTCGTGACGTCGAGGACGACGGGGACGATCGAGAGGCCGAGCTTCTCCGCCTCTTCGCGGAGCGACTCGAGCGCATCGGCGCGCCGCCCAGTGGCGAACACGCGATGACCGCGCTTGGCGAGGTCGAGGGAGATGAATCGGCCGATGCCGGCCGTGGCGCCAGTGACGAGGACGTTCAGCGAGTTGCTCATAAGAAGTGGTATACACCATGTATACCGCTCGGCAACCCGATCCACTCACATTTTTTGGATTCTTCGTCCGCGCTCCCGTCTTCCCTGTTAAATCCAGTGGATGGGAAGTGTGAAGCCTGGTGAGCATCCCGAGTTTTTTCGGTTCCCAGCGCCCGAGGGGCGATCGCGAGAGAGCACCATCGTGCTCAAGGCGGATGGGCACTTCGAGCACGAGGGCGCGCGGGTGGAGCACCGGAAGCTCGAACAGGCGATGCACACGTGGGTGTCGCGGCATCCCGACAATGGCCGATACATCCTCACCAACGGCTACGACTGGACGTACTTCACGGTGGAGGACGCACCGTTCTTCGTGCGTCACCTGCTCCCCGCGGACGACGTGGCGATCACCGACGACACTCCCGTCACGCTGGTGCTCTCGGATGGCACCGAGGAGCAGCTGGCCCCCGCGCGCGTGACTGTCGGCGCGGACGGCGCGCTCTACGCGTCGGTTAAGGCGGCTGCGCCTGGCGGGCCGTTCGAGGCGAAGTTCACGCGCCACGCGCAGACCAGCCTCGCGCGCTTCCTGCGGCCGGACGACGCGGACGGAGAGCGGGGAGAGCGGGGAGAGCGTGAAGAGACTAATTCCGTGCTCCTGAATCACGCGCGATTTGTCCCAAAACCACGCGACATTTCCCCTGAAAAGTAGTATTTCCGGCCCATGCGTCTTCTCATCGCCGACAAGCTTCATCCGCGCGCCATCGAGGAGCTGCGCGCACTGTCACTCGAGGTCGTGTACGAGCCCGAGCTCACGCGCGAGACCCTGGCGACACGCATCGGTGGCGCTGGCATTCTGGTGGTCCGTTCCACGGAGGTCTCGGCGGAGGCGCTCGAGAACGCGAAGGAGCTGAACCTCATCGTGCGCGCTGGCGCCGAGCACCACACGATCGACGTGAAGGAGGCCAGCCGCCGCGGCATCTACGTCGCGAACTGCCCTGGCAAGAACGCGTCCGCCGTCGGTGAGCTCGTGCTCGGCATGCTCGTCTCGCTCGATCGTCGCCTGCCCGACGCGGTCGCTTCGCTGCGCGCCGGTCGCTGGGAACGCGCGGAGTACGGTCGCGCGGAAGGCCTTCAGGGCCGCACCATCGGCATCGCCGGCCTCGGCGCCATCGGCAAGGATGTCGCCGCACGTGCGCGCGCGTTTGGCCTGCACCCCATCGCGTGGAGCCGCGGTCTCACGCCGACGCGCGCCCACGACCTGGGCGTCGGATACTGCGCCTCGATCGAGGAGCTCGCGCAGAAGTCGGACATCCTCACCATTCATCTCGCGCTCACGGAGCGCACCAAGAAGATCATCAACGCGCGCATCTTCGAGCTCCTGCCGAAGCGCGCCATGTTCCTGAACCTCGCGCGCGAAGGCCTGGTCGACTACGACGCCCTCAAAGAGGCCGTGAAGACGCGCGGTCTGCGCGCCGCGGTGGACGTCTACCCGAGCGAGCCGAAGAGCGGCAAGGAGTTCAAGTCCGAGCTCTTCGAGAGGCCGGACGGCGGCGGCTTCGTCTACGGAACGCCGCACATCGCCGCATCCACGGATCAGGCGCAGCTCGCCATCGCCACGGAGTGCGTGCGGGTCATCCGCTCGTTCCTGCGCGAGGGCACGGTTCCGAACGTCGTCAACGTGCTGAACGGCTCGGCGGCGCGCTTCCACCTGGTCATCCGCATGCTGGACAAGGTCGGTACGTTTGCGAACGTGCTCGCGGTCATCAAGCGCCACGGCATCAACGTGGAAGAGGTCACCAACACCGTGTTCGAGGGCGGGACCGCCGCCTGCGCAAAGCTCCGCGTCATCTCGCGACCGAGCGAGGCCTGCCTCACGGAGATCCGCGCGTTCGAGGAAGTGCTGCACGTCGACCTGGTGACGCTGCCGAACTTCGCCTGAGCATGCGCCGCCTCTCGATCGCGCTGATTCTGACGCCCATACTCCTGCTCGCGTCGTGCACGCCCAAGACCGTGGGCGACAGCGCTGACGGCAGCATGGAGGCGGGATCGTGGGAAGGCGGCTCGGCAGAGGGCGGCGCCTTTGGTCCCGATGGGGGCGGCGCGGAAGATTTCCAGCCTCCCGCGTCGAGCGAGGAGCTCGGTACGCGCATGAAGCATCTCGTGGAGGCCATCGCGCAGGACAACCCGGACCTCGCGAAGGATCTCCTCTATCCGCGCGACGCGTACAAGGAGCTGAAGGACGCGAAGGATCCGGCCAAGCTCTGGGACAAGAAGGTGGACGGCGCGTTCAAGCGCACGGTTCATCGGCTCCACAAGCGCCTGAAGGGCGGCGCGCCCACGTTCTCGTCGTTCGCCATCGGCCCAGGCGTGGAGCTCGCGAAGGTCAGAAAGAGTGACCTCAAGAAGCCGGCGTGGCGCGTGAAGCACTCGCGGCTCACCTTCATGGCGGACGGAAAGACGCACACGATCGAGATAAGCGAGATGACCGCCTACCGCGGCTCCTGGTACGTGACGAAGCTCAGGTAGCAGATCGATGGGCCAGCGGATCACTCCCGAGGTGTGCTTGGCGCTCGCGGTGCGCGCCGCAGGGTCGACACTGGCGTCGATCGTGGTGCCCACGCTCACGTCGGTCGCGTTCGGTGACGCGCAGTTCGTCGGCGCGAGCGACGACGCGGTCCAGACGGAGGCGGTGAACCGATACGCGCCGTATCTGTCGCGCGTGGGGCTCGCGATGCTCGGCATCGCCGGCACGCTGTGGCTCCTGTTC
This sequence comes from Myxococcales bacterium, assembly GCA_025355005.1. Lineage (GTDB taxonomy): Bacteria > Myxococcota_A > Polyangia > Polyangiales > Polyangiaceae > JANXLV01. The sequence goes on from JANXLV010000047.1 coordinate 13,812, forward strand.
TTCGGCGTGGTGCTCGGGCTGCTGCTCGGTCTGCGCGTTCGGATGAAGAAGGATCAGAGCGCGCGCGCCGGATGGGCGACGTCGCTCGCGCTCGCGCTGCTCTTTGCTGCGGCCTACTGGGGCTTCGTGGCGAACCTGCATCCGGGCCTCTTCCTCTCCACGCTGAGCGGCGGTGCGCGGTACGTGCTCTGGGTGCAGCTCTCGTACGTGCTCGCTCCGTTGATGCTCGCGCTCGCGGTCATCGGGATCCTCGCGTCGCTATGGCGTGGCACGTGGAAGCATCGCGGCATCATGGGTGCCGTGATCGCCGCGTCGCTCGGCGGCTGGGGCTTCGGCGTGAGCTGGGCAAGGTCCACACCCCGCGTGCCCACCGGCTATCCGAAGGGGCCGCCGGAGCTCACGACGCCGCTTGCAAAGGCGGGCGGCAGGTCGCCCCCGAGCATCCTCTTCATCGCGGTGGACTCGCTGCGGCCGGATCACATCGACGCGGAGAACACCCCCAACATCAAGAAGCTCGTCGACAGCGCGGTGTACTTTCCACATGCGCTGGTCACGGTGCCTCGGACGGGTCCATCGTGGAGCGCGGAGCTCACGGGCATGTCGCCGCTGTCGAACGGCGTGGAGACCATGTTCCCGTCGCAGGCGTCCGGCAATCTGTCGAAGCTCGCGTTGCCGGCGGAGCTCGCATCGCGCGGCTATCGCACGGGCGTCTACTCGGAGTACGCGGGCGAGTTCTTCGGTCGCGTGGACGCCGGCTTCCAGATGCTGTGCGTGCCCCGCGTGGAGCTCGCGGAGATCAGCGGGCAGACGCTGCTGGCGCGCGCGCCGCTGGTCCTTGCGCAGGCGGGCATGTGGTACTCGATCGGACAGCAGGAGCGGAAGCTGCTCGGCGCGCCGCTTGCGCCGCTCATCCGCGGCATGCCGAACTTCGCGCAGTCCAAGGTGCTCGCGGACGACCTCATCGCCACGCTCGACGCGGACCAGATCGCGAACGGGCGCGACAACCAGCGGCCCTTCTTCGCGCTGATGTTCTACTCGCAGCCGCACTTCCCGTACACGTCGAGCAGCCCGTACTACAACCGCTACCGCGTGTCGGGCTCGTCCCCGCAGATCGCTTTTGGACGCGACGCAACGAACGAGACGCCCGTCACCACGAAGGAAGACAAGGCGCAGCTCGACGGGCTCTATCGTGCGGCGCTGGCCGAGAGCGACGCGGAGATCGGCCGTCTCCTCGAGCGCCTCACGCAGCGCCACAAGATGGAGGACACCATCATCGTCCTCACCGCCGATCATGGCGAAGGCCTCTACGACTGTCCCACGTGCGTGGGTCACGGCGACAACCTCCGCGGCATGTTCTCACTCGAGATACCGCTCGCGTTCGTGCTGCCGCAGGCGCGCTATCCTCTCGCGAAGCCGTCCGTCGAGGGAAGCTACGTCTCCCAGCTCGACGTGTCGCCCACGCTGCGTTCGGTGCTCGGCCTCACGCCCATCGAGGTGCAGGAGGGGCTGCCGCTCTTGACCACTGCGGGCACGCCCATGAAGCCGCCCACGCGCATCTTCCTCGCAGAGACGGGAGAGTGGCTCTGGACGACCAGCGCTGTTCCGAAGGATCGCATCGAATACCCGCCCATCACCGGCATCGCCAAGCTCGAGAAGAACCGCATCGTCATCGACGACAAGTTCTTGCCCGTCATTCGCGCGGCCAAGCACCGCGCTGCTCTTCGTCCGCCCTGGAAGCTGTCCTACGAGCCGAGCAAGGACGGCGTTGGTATTCACCTCTACAAGGAGGATGAGGATCCGACCGATGAGCACGACGTGAAGGACAAGTACCCGGAGATCGCGAAGGAGCTCCTTGACGAGCTGTTCGCAAACATCCTGTCGCACCCGAACATGCTGCGGACCGGGGATTTCATCATCACGCGACCCGCGCCACCACCCGAAGAAGAGTTCTGACGGCTACTTGATGGTGAGGTGGGAGAAGAGGATGTCCCGCTGGCGATAGCTCTGTAGGTAGGCCATCGTCTGGGGGATGTCATCTGCTCCGGGGACGTTGCCTCTTGGGGTTCGGTACTCGAGGAGGAGGTTGTCGTCGGTGGAGATGAAGTCTTCTTTTCCGAGGCCCATGTCGTCGGCGGTGTCGGCGAGGAACTTGTCGATGCCGGACTCGTCCAGGACGATGCCCTTCACGTAGTCGACGAGGTGCTCGTCGCCGAGGATCTGGGAGACGTTTGGATCTTCGCCGAGCGCCTTGAGGCCGACGCGTGTGGCGGTGAGCGGTGAGCGGCTTGCGATCATGTGGCCCTGGTGGCCGGTGACGAAGAGCGCCATGTGCGGGAACGCCTCGCGCATGGTGGCGATGATCGTGGCTACGGTGCGGCGATTGGTGTGGTGTAGCTGCAACCATTGCTGCAGATAGCCGCCGTCGGCGAGGCGCGCGTTCACCAGGGTGTAAAACTCCCGGTTGTAGAGGTTGGCGGCGCCCGCGAACCAGATGCTGGTGACCTCGATGGTGATGAGGTCGTACTGCTTCTGGCCCAGGAGGAGCACGTTGCGGCCGTCCTCGAAGAGGACGTGCACGCGCGGGTCGCCAAGCACGTTGCGGTTCACCTTCTTGAAGGTGGTGCCGGCGTAGTCGGTGATGGCAGGCGAGAGCTCCGCGACGTCTACCGACTTGAAGCCGAACGCAGCCACGGCTCCCGTGGTGGTGCCGGTACCCAGGCCGATCACCAGCGCGTTGTCCTTCTTCTTCGCGAAGAGCGCGGGCAGGTAGGCGAAGCCACGGTTGTCCTGCACCTCCTCGCTGTCGTTTCCCTGGAATTTTCCGTTCGTCAGCATGGTGTGCTGGCCGTCGCGATCGCGCACGACGGTGGTGACGCCGCCGTGGATGTCCTCGTGCAGCTTCTCGATCTCGCCGTCGGGCACAACGCCCACGTCGAAGTAGACGTTGGCGCCACTGGTCAGCCGCGCCAGGTCCCACCTGGGCACGAGGAGCGCGACGACGAGCGCCACGACTCCCCACACCCCCGCGCGACGCGTGGACACCTTGGCCAGCCGCGCGGCATGCGTGCGCGATGCGAGCACCGATGCGAGCGCATACGCGAGCGCAACGGCGATGACGCTGCGCTGCGAGCCGAGCACGGGCAAGACGAAGAAGCCAAACACCAGCGAGCCAACGATCGATCCCACCGTGTTGGCTGCCGTGATCATTCCCACGTCCGCACCCACGCGGTTCTTGCGCGCGCGCCGCAGCACCAGCGGGAACGTGGTGCCCATCAGCGTCGCAGGGAAAAACAAGGCAAAGAACGCGGCAAGCCCACGCACCGTCTCGCGGGCAGGCCAGGACTTCACGTGAGGACCGAGCGCGATGAAGATCGACGGCAGCTTGTCCCACACGAGGAGCGACAGCGACAGCGCGATGCCCGTGGCCGCGAGGCTGAGCGGCAACGCGCCCTCCTTGTAGCGGTGCTCGAGCCGGCCAGAGAGAGGCGTGCCCAGGCTGAGGCACACGAGAAAAATCGCGAGCATCAAACCGAACGCATAGACGCTGGTCCCGATCACGAGCGCGAGCAAATGCGTGAACACGACCTCACACCCGAACACGAGCAACCCGCTCATCGCCGACAGCATCAGCGCAGTCCGAAACCCCCGACTCTCGTCCACGTTGGGCTTCCACTCGAAGGCCTTCGCCTTCCCCTCGACCTTCGCCTCGACCTTCCCCTCGACCTTCGCCTCACCCTCGACCTTCGCCTCCCCGAGGACCTTCTTCTCCTCAGCCTTCGTCAGCCCCATCCCGATCGCGAGAATGCCGATGCTGAGGCTGATGAGCGCGGACGAACGCATGGCCATCCCAAGACCAAGGGACGGGAGCACGAGGTACGACGACAGCAACGAACCAGCAGCGCCACCGGCGGTGTTGATGCCGTACAGCGCGGCCAGGCGACGGCGCCCGTTCTCCGGGTCCTCCGCCTCCACGAAGCGCGCGAGCAGCGGCAGCGTGGTGCCCATGCCTGCGGCAGGCACCAGCACGACGAGCACCGCGAACATCGCGCGCGCGGCCGTCAGCGTGGCGAGCGAGTCCGGAAAAGTAGATGCAAGATGCACATATTTGCCCGTCACCCACGTGAAGATGGACGGGGATACGAAGCAAAAGACGCCAATGACCGTCTCCGCGATTCCATAGACGAGCAGCGGGCGCTTCACGCGACGCTCGAATTTCCCGGCCGTGAACGCGCCGAGCGCGAGCCCACCCATGAACGCGACCAGGACTGCGCTGGAGGCATAGGCCGTGGCGCCGAAGGCGTACCCGAGGTACTTGGAGAACGCGACCTCGTAGATGAGGCCGAGCGCGCCGGAGAGCACGTAGAAGACGGAGATGGTGCGAAGGCGGGCGCTCACTTCTTGCCTCGGGGCGTGCCGCCCTTGCTCTTGCGCTCCTTGTCTACCTCCGCGAGGAGCTCGTCGATCCGTGTGCGTGCGTCCTGGCCCTCGTCGTAGAAGAACTTCAGCTCGGGTGCGAAGCGCAGGCCCGCGCGCTCCGTGACCTCACGGCGAAGCACGCCCGTTGCGCGCGTGAGACCGGCGAGCGCCTTCTTGCGCTCTTGTGCGTCATCGCCGCCAGCGACCAGCCGCACGTAGACGTTCGCGTGGCGAAGGTCGTCGGAGAGGCGCACGAGCGAGACGATCACGGAGCGCACGCCCGGATCCTTCACCACCTCCATGAGCGAAGCCGAGAGCTCCTGCTGGATACGAGCGGCGACGCGCGTCGCGCGCTTCTTGTCGGAGACCTTCTGATCGCTCATTCGAAAGGCGATTCTTAGCAAAGCTCGACCGATCACACCCATTTTCCGACGTAGCCGACGTCCCGCAGTAGAATCCTTGCCCGTGGGAGCCACCGCCGTTCGCCTCCGGATCCTGCGAGAGGTGCATAGAGACCTGGACGCGTGCACTGCATGCAAGAAGATGCACGGGCCCGTGGTGCATGGTCCGCCCGTCCTCTCCGGCGTGTTCTTGCTGGGGCAGGCGCCGGGACCGCACGAAGGCAAGCTGATGAGGCCATTCGCGTGGACCGCCGGAAAGACCCTGTTCAAGTGGTTCGCGGAGAACCTGGGCGTTCCAGAGGCGAAGTTCCGCGACACCGTCTACATGGCGGCCGTCGCGCGCTGCTTTCCTGGAAAGGCCAAGGGCGGGGGCGATCGCAAGCCGGACCCGGAGGAGATCGGGCGCTGCAAGCCGTTCCTCGTGCGCGAGGTCGCGGCGATCGAGCCCGACCTCATCCTGTGCGTGGGTCAGCTCGCCATCTCGGAGGTGCTCGGCGACGCGAGCAAGAAGAAGAAGCTCGACGAGCTGGTCGGAAAGCAGTTCCAGGCGACCTATCACGGGCGCACCGTGGACGTGATCCCCCTGCCCCACCCGAGCGGCGCGTCTCCGTGGCACCGCATCGAGCCCGGCAAGACGCTGCTCACCCGCGCGCTACGCCTGGTCGGTGCCCACACCGCGTGGATCGCGGCGACCCGCGATTGATGGCGTGAAAGGCAACGTGGACCACGGCGACGGCAGCCTGTCGAATTGGTACGCTGGCGCGCATGGCGAAGCTCCCTTCATATGCGCATGGCACGTCCTTGACGCCGCTTCTGGGCGAGACCATCGGGGAGAACCTGCGGCGCACCGTGGAGCGCTTCGGCAGCCGCGACGCGCTGGTCGTGCGGTCCCAGGGATATCGTGCAACCTACACGCAGTTGTGGGCAGAGGTGACGGAGGTCGCGCGCGCGTTCGTGGCGCTGGGGCTCTTGCGCGGTGACCGTGTCGCGCTCTTTGCGCCGAATCGCTTCGAATGGGTGGTGACGCAGTTCGCCGCGGCGCGCGCCGGCCTGGTCCTCGTGAACGTGAACCCTGCATACAAGACGTCGGAGCTCGAGTACGTGCTCACCCAGTCCGGGGCCAAGGCATTGCTGCTCGCCAAGAGCTTCCGTCAGAACGACTACGTGCAGATGCTGGCAGAGATACGGCCGCGCCTCACGGAGCTGCGTGAGGTGTTCGTCTTCGACACGGACTGGGAGACGCTGCGCGCGTGGTCGCATCGCGCGACGGACGCAGAGCTCGCGGCGCGCGAGGACGCGCTGCAGTTCGACGACGCGATCAACATCCAGTACACCTCCGGTACCACCGGCGCGCCGAAGGGCGCGACCTTGTCGCACCACAACGTGCTCAACAATGCCTACTTCGTCGGGCAGATGCTGCGCCTGATCGAGCAGGACAAGGTCTGTATTCCGGTCCCCTTCTATCACTGCTTCGGCATGGTCATGGGCAACCTGGCGTGCGCGGCGCATGGCGCATGCATGGTCGTTCCGAACGACGGATTCGACGCGGAGAAGACGCTGCTCGCGGTCGCGGAGGAGAAGTGCACGGCGCTCTACGGCGTGCCCACGATGTTCATCGCGGAGCTGGAACATCCGCGCTTCGACTCGCTGGATCTCTCCAGTCTGCGCACGGGTATCATGGCGGGCTCGCCTTGCCCGGTGGAGGTGATGAAGAAGGTCACCACGCGGATGAACATGAAGGACGTCACGATCTGCTACGGCATGACGGAGACGTCCCCCGTATCCACGCAGACCACGGCGGACGATCCGCTGGAGAAGCGCGTGGGCAGCGTGGGGCGCGTGCACCCGCACGTGGAGATCAAGATCGTCGACCCGGACACGAACGCGATAGTCCCGCGCGGCACGCAAGGTGAGCTCTGCACGCGCGGCTACAGCGTGATGATCGGCTACTGGAAGAACGAGGCAGCGACCACCGCCGCCATCGACGCGGCCGGCTTCATGCACACCGGCGATCTCGCGACGATGGATGACGACGGCTACGTGAACATCACAGGGCGCATCAAGGACATGATCATCCGCGGCGGCGAGAACATCTACCCGCGCGAGGTGGAGGAGTTCCTGCATACCAACGCGAAGGTCAGCGAAGCCCAGGTCATCGGAGTCCCAAGCGAACGCTACGGAGAAGAAGTGATGGCCTGGGTCCGCCTCAAGGAAGGTGCCACCGCCTCCAACGAAGACCTGACCGCCTTCTGCACTGGAAAAATAGCCACGTACAAGATCCCCCGCTACTGGAAGATCGTCACCGAGTTCCCGATGACGGTGACGGGTAAGGTGCAGAAGTTCGTGATGCGGGAGCTCTCGGTCAAAGAACTGAACCTGGAAGCCGCCGCGGCAACCAGAACCGCGTAGCGAACCTCGACCTCGACCTCGACCTCGACCTCGACCTCGACGGAAGCCGAGCGCTACCTCGTTAGCGACATCGTGCCTGTCCCGCCACCTTCGTGCGAAGCACGAATTGGCGTAGCCAACGCAGGGGAGTCTCATTCGCGGAGCGAATGAGGGGACGCCAGTCCCACCAGGGTAAGGAGGCGATCTGGGCGTGGCGAGAACCCTGAGGCCCCCGCCACGCAACGACTCCATGCGAGAACTTACAGCCGCTGTTTGACTTCGTCGATCTCGAAGCACGCGATGATGTCGAGCTCCTTGAAGTCGTTGTAGCCCTCGATGCTGATACCGCACTCGAAGCCCTCCGCGACGTCCTTCGCGTCGTCCTTGAAGCGCTTCAGATTGGACAGCTTGCCCTCGAAGACGACAGCGCCTTCGCGGATGACGCGAGCGTGGGTGCCACGCTTGATCATGCCTTCGGTGACCATGGAGCCGGCGACGGCGACGCCGCGGATCTTGAACACCGCGCGGACCTCCGCCTTGCCGAGCGCCTTCTCGACGAGGATGGCGGGAAGCAGACCTTCCATCGCGCCCTTCACGTCGTCGACCGCTGCGTAGATGATCGAATAAGGACGAATCTCGACCTTGTTCTCTTCCGCGAGCTGCGAGGCCTTGCCGGCCGGGCGCACGTTGAAGCCGATGATGATCGCCTTGGAGGCGATGGCCAGGTTGACGTCGCCTTCGGTGATGGCGCCGACCGCAGCGTTGATGACGCTGAGACGGACGCGGTCGCCGGAGAGCTTGGTGAGTGCGTCTGCGACGGCCTCGACCGAGCCTTGCACGTCGCCCTTGACGATGATGCGCAGCTCTTGCTGCGTGTCCGAGATGCGCTTCGAGAGCTCCTCGAGCGAGACCTTCGCGGTCATCGGGATCAGGCTCTTCGCCATCTTGCCCTTGCGACCTTCGGCGATCTCCTGAGCCTTCTTCGGGTCCTTCACGGCGTGCATCGGGTCGCCGGCGTTCGGGACGTCGGAGAGTCCGAGGATCTCGACCGGCGTCGCGGGCGGCGCCTCGTGGATCTGCTTGCCGTGCTCGTTCGTCATCGCCCGGACCTTGCCGAAGCCCTGTCCTGCGAGCACGAAGTCACCGACGCGAAGCGTGCCCTCTTGAACGAGGACGCGCGCCACGGGGCCGCGACCACGATCGAGGAGAGCCTCGAGGACGGTGCCGCTCGCCGGCTTCGACGGGTTCACCTTGAGGTCGAGCACGTCGGACTGGAGCGAGATCATCTCGAGCAGCTGATCGACACCAGCGCCCGTGATCGCGGACACGTTCACGAAGATCGTGTCGCCGCCCCACTCTTCGGGCTGGAGACCCAGCTCGACGAGCTCACGACGAACGCGCTCGGGCTCTGCGCCCGGCTTGTCGATCTTGTTCACCGCCACGATGATCGGCGTTTTTGCGGCCTTTGCGTGCGCAACGGCCTCTTTGGTCTGCGGCATGACGCCGTCATCCGCGGCGACGACGAGGACGACGACGTCCGCGACGTTGGAGCCGCGCGCACGCATCTGCGTGAACGCTTCGTGACCCGGCGTGTCCAGGAAGACGATGGGGCCGTGCGGCGTCATCGCCTTGTAGGCGCCGATGTGCTGCGTGATACCTCCCGCTTCGCCGCTGGCGACGTTCGCCTTGCGGATACGATCGAGCAGGCTGGTCTTGCCGTGGTCGACGTGACCCATGACGGTGACGACCGGCGGCCGTTTCGTCATGTTGGGGTCGACGATGATCTCTTCCCCGATGGGCGCGCTCTCTTCACCACGCGCTGCGGCGATGCTCGCCTCTTCGCTGATGGCGACGTCTTCGACTTCCCAGCCGAACTCGGACGCGAGGATCTTCGCGGTGTCCGCGTCGAGCGTGGTGTTGATGTGCACGCCAGTCGTGCCCATGCCGAGGAGCTTCATGAGGAGCTCGGTCGACTTGAGGCTCATCTTCTGCGCCATCGTGGAGAGCGTGATGTTCTCCTCGATGCGGATGACCTTCTTGTGCGCGCTCATCTCCTGCGTCGTGGACTGCACCGGGCGACGCACCATGGGCTGACCGCCCATCATGCCGCGACCGCGCTGACCGGGACCGCCGCGACCCATCATGGGACCGCCGCGCGTTCCCTGCGTTCCGGGACGCATGCCGGGACGTGCGCCGGGGCCAGCGCCCACGCCTGCGCGCGGGTTGTACTCCTGACGACGACCAAGCGTGCTCGTCGCGCCGCCGCCGATGCCGCTGCGAGGCGCATTCACGGGCGTGGGCATGGGGACGCCGGGGCGTCCGGTCCAGTACTCGACGCCGGTCTTTGGAGGCGCGTTCGAGCGCGCGGGCTCTTCGAGGGCTGCCTCTGGTGCGGGGGTCGCGATGCGCGGCTCTGCCATGATCACCGGAGGCGGCGTGAACGCAACCACGGGGGCGATCTCGGGCTCGGGTGCGGACATCGCGGCGCGCGGCTCGGCCGCGGACATCTCCGCGTGCGGCTCGGGCGTCGCGATGCGCGCGGCTTCCAGGTTTGCTCCAGAGGCGCGGGCTTCGCGTGTGCTCGGCGCGGGCTGCACGGCGCTCACGGGCGCGACGTCGCGCACGCTTGGTGTCTCGACCGGCTCGCCGATGGTCTGCTTCGGCTCGGAGTGACGATCGAGCGCCTTCGCGCTGCGACGCTCTGCCGGAGCGCTCTTCGGCGCAAGCGGGACTTCGATTGGTGCGACCTCGCGCGTGCTCTTGCGCTCGTCCGGAACGTAGTTGAACGCCTTGGTGCTCTCGCGATCCTTGGCGGTCACGTCCGCCTCGAGACGCGGCGTGGAGGCCCGCTCGCTCACCAGTGACGCGATGTCACGACTGGACGCGACGTCCGTCAGGTTGGGCGTGGACGCCGCGCTTGCCGGGGCATCCCCGGGCTTGGCGACCGCGCGACGCTTCACGACGCCGCGGTGGATGCGCTCTTCCACGACGTCGTGTGTCTTCGCCTTCTCGAGGTGCCGCTTCACGCGCTCCACTTGCTCCGGCTCGACCGAGCTCATGTGGTTACGCACGTCGGACACGCCCACGGCCTGGAACAGCGCCACGACCGCTTTTGGGTCGAGGTTCAGCTGCTTCGCGACTTCGTAGACACGCACCTTGCTCATCGAACCTCCGGAGACATGCATGCTTCACTCCCGCTGGTGCCGCGAAACGGCCCCGCCATCGTCGTTGCCGCTACGATGGCACTCGCAATATTCTCGTCCGTGATCGCGAGGACCGCGACCTCGGACTTCCCACACAACTTACCGAGGACCTGCTTGTCCCCGAAAACCGATATCCGTCCCTCATCCGCGTACGCGTGAAACTCCGATGCAATCGAGCCCGCGTCGCTCGCAACGAGGAGCAGCGGTGCTCCCTCTTTCATTGACTCCTTGGATGCGTCCGCGCCTACGGCGACGCGACGACGCGCGACTGCCGAGGTGACGAGCCCGATGATCGCGCGCTCACTGCCGAGGACGATCTCGCGAGCGAGCTCCTCCGCGTTTGCCACGATCTTCGACTTGAAGCTCTTGCTGAACCCCGAGGCCACGGCCTTCTTGAGACACTGAACGGTGGGGTGGATGTGGGCGCCGCGGCCGATCGCCCCGTTCGCAAAATCCACCGCGACCTCTGCGAAGGTGCCATTCCATGGCCCCATCACCACGCGGAGAAGCTCTTTGCCATGAGCCTTCTGGCCGCATGCCGCGCAGGTGCGCTCTCGCGGTCTGCCCCCCTGCCCGACGCGACGCGGCTCGAGGACCTCTTCATCCGAAGAAGCCTCCTCTGCGTGCGCGCCTTCGAGGGCGTCGGGCGGGATGGGTGTAGAATGCATCATTGCGTGAAAGGGTCTCGGTGTTTGCTCAGGTGCTGGGCGTGCTGGGGGCTGCGGCGGGCGCGGGGGCTGCGGCGGGCGCGGGGGCTGCGGCGGGGGCGGGGGCTGCGGCAGGGGCTGCAGCAGGGGCTGCGGCGGGGGCTGCCACGGGCGGGTTTGCGGCGAGGGCCTTCTTCAGCGCGTCACGGCGCTGGGCGATCTCTTTCCATTCCCCGGTGAGGAACTGCTCTGCGCCAGCCTTGAGCGCGCGCGCTTTCTTGATGCCGAGGCCCGTCTTGATGGCGAGCTTGTCCTCTTCCTCGCGGTTGACGTCCTCGACGCTACGGTAGCCAGCTTCTTCGAGGAGCTGGACCGTGCGATCGCCGACGCCGCGGACGAAGAGGAAGCGCTCCTTCTCGGTGAGCGGCTCCGTGCGGGTGGTGGTCGCCTGGATGCGCTCCTGGCGGAGCTTCTCCATGCTGCGCTCTGCGGCAGCGCGGACGTTGGCGGCAGCGGCTGCGTCGCCGAGGCCCGGGATCGCGACGAGCTCTTCCTCGCTTGCCTCGCTGAGCTCCTCGAGCGCGCGGAAGCCCATGCGGTACATGCTGCGCGCGATGACGTCGGTGATGCCGTCGATCTGGGAGAGCGCCGTGATGGCCTCTTCTTCCATCTGCTTGAACTTCGACTCGCTGATGATGTCGAGCTTCCAGCCGGTGAGCTGCGCGGCGAGGCGCACGTTCTGGCCCTTGCGGCCGATGGCGAGCGAGAGCTTCTCGTCCGGGACGACGAGCTCCATGCGGTGATCGACCTCGTCGACGATGACCTTGTTCACTTCGGCGGGCTGGATGGCCGCGCAGACGAAGCGTGCGGGATCGCGATCGTACGGGACGATGTCGATCTTCTCACCGCGGAGCTCCTGCACGACGGCCTGCACGCGTGAGCCCTTCATGCCGACGCACGCGCCCACCGGATCGACGTCCGCGTCACGGCTGGCAACGGCGATCTTGGAGCGCGCACCCGGCTCGCGGGCGCAGGCGACGATGCGGACGATGCCCTCGTAGATCTCGGGGACCTCGCTCTCGAAGAGCTTCTCGACGAGCTTTGCGTCGCCGCGGGAAAGAATGACCTGGGGACCGCGGGCCTCCCGGTCGATGTCCTTCACGAACGCGACGATGCGATCGCCGGGGCGATACGTCTCGCGCGGGGTCTGCTCGCGGAACGGCAGGATGCCTTCCGTGCGACCGAGGTCGACGATGAGGTTGTTTCCTTTTTCGAAACGCCGCACGACGCCCTTGATGAGCTCCGACTTCTTGTCCTTGAACTCGTTGAAGATGAGATCGCGCTCTTCGTCGCGGACGCGCTGGATGAGCACCTGCTTCGCGGTCTGCGCGGCGATGCGGCCGAACGCGGAGCGAGCCTGCTTCACGTTGAGGATGTTGCCGAACTCCTTGTCCTGCTCGGCCGCCTTCTTCGCGTCGGCCGGGTGCCAGAAGATCTGGAAGCCGAGCTCTTCGCCGAGCTCCGCCTCGAGGCCAGCGGCCTGCGCGTCTTCGAGCGCGATCTCGCGATCGTCATCCGACGGATCGTCGACGACGGTCATGTACTGGAAGAGGTCGACCTGACCGCTGTCCTCGTTGAAGCGCGCTTCCATCTCGCGGTTCGGGCCGAACACGCTCTGCGCTGCCTTGAGGATGGCTTCCTCGACGGTCTTGATCAGACGCGACTTGTCGATTCCTTTGTCCTTCGCGACCATTTCAATCGCGGAGAGGAGGTTCAAATCACCCTGGGATGCTTGCTGCGTCGACGTTGCCATGTTTCTTGCCTCAGTGATCACTCTTGGCCGTTGTCTTGGTCGTGTCGTGAGTCTTGGGATGCGGCTTCTTGGTCCCCGGCTTCTTCTTGGTGCCGGTCTCGAGCTCGAACACGAGCCGCGCGCGGTCGACGTCGTCAAAGGCAACGTCGTAGGTCCGGCTGCCGTCCACGAGGACGATGATGTCGCTCGCGAAGCCGATGAGCCGGCCTTCCAGCACGCGCGAACCGTTTCCGGTGGGGCGCGCGTGCTCGCCTCCGTCGATGCCGCGCGGAAGCGCTGCCTTCTTGAGCCAGAGCTTCGCTTTGTCGTTCACGAATCTGGAGAAGTCGGCCTTCGTTTTGAGGGCGCGTTCGACGCCCGGCGAGCTGACTTCCAGGTTGTACGCGTGCGGGATGATGTCCTCGATCGCGTCGAGCGCCGGTGACAGGTCACGCGCGACGTTGGCGCAGAGCTCGAGGGTGACGCCGGCCTCCTTCGTGGAGAGCCCCTTTGCCTGTGCGCCTTGCTTCTCGACGAACACCCGAAGCACCCAGGCGCCCGACTCCATCTTCCACTCCACGTCCACGACCTCGCCGCCGTGCGCATGCACGATGGGCGCAACAATCGCGTCTAGCTTGGCGCGATCGAGCTGGGTTGTGGGGGGCGTGGGCTCTGTCATTCTTGAAATTGCTGGGAAAAACGAGGTGTAGCTGCGTACTGCGGACAAAAGAAAAGCGGGCCCAGATTGGGGTCCGCTTGGACAACCACCAACTGCCAGCACCCCGTTAGGGCCAAAGCAGGCGCGGACCATAGCCCGGAGGTAGGCGCCGCGCAAGCGCCAGGACCTGTCGGGTCCTGCACGTCCACTTTTTTTCCAAAGTTGCCTCGACAAGGGCCCTCTCGTAAGGCAAAACCTGGCGGTTAGCGATCATGCTTCCCTTTCGCCGCCAAGAACGCGTCGTCGCCCTCGACGACACGGACATCGTTGAAGTCCACGAGCTCGCGCTCGAGGACGACATCGAGATGGAGCTCGACCTTGGCGATGCCGTCGAGGTGAGGAACGCGATCCAGCCGCATGCATACTTCCAGCCGAATACGCGCCTGTTTCGCCTCGCGGAAGAGCCGCGTGTCGCAAGGCCGCTCACGCTGGCTGACGACGATGACGAGGAAGAGGAGCTGACCGCGGTGCAGCCGCCCTCCGCGCGCCACCGCTCCGTCAGCCAGATCACGCCTTCGCCGTTCGCACGCACGTTCATGTCGCATGAGCGAACGGAGAGCCTCGCGCCGCTCGCGGTCTCCACCTATCCAGAGCCCACGTTCATGGATTCGCCCTCGGCCCGAGCCGACGCCCGGCTTCGCTTCGAGCACGAGGAGCGGCTGGAGTCCGCGCTCGAGCAGCGTGAGCTCGACGAGCTGACCGGATCGAGCTCGACGCGCGTGCTTCGCGGCGTCGCGCTGATGCTCATGGGCGGCGTGGCCGCAGCGGCGCTGACGGCATATGTGCTGCGTGACGAAGGCGGACAGAGCGGACCGAACGCGGGACGTGGCGTGGCCGCGAGTGAGCTCGCACCGCCTCCGTCGATCGTTCTGCCAAAGGACGCAATCCTCATCGGAGACACTCCGCCGCAGCAACTGGAGACGCGCCTCGGCGCACGCCCGATGCCGGCACCGCCCGACCGCCCGCCCGAGCCTCTTCGTGAGGGAGAGACCAAGCCCTCGCCCCAGCCCCAGCCCCCAACCGAGCTGAAGTTCGGTGATGGCGATACGCTTCTCGTGACGCCGCCGGCCCCAAAAGCTTCAGTGGTGATCGCTTCAAGTGGCTCGAATGGCAGTGGCTCGAATGGCGGAGGCCATACGAGTCCCCCGAAGGCGCGGAAGCCGTCGCGCCCACTCGCGCCCAATGCGCTCTTGCCGGACAGCGATCCCCCGAGCTACGCGCTCCCGCCGTCGCGTGGCGGTGCACCGAAAGACCCGGTCGCGGAAGCTCAGCTCCGCGCCTCGATACGGTAGGGCCGGTAGGGCCGGTAGGGCGGTAGGGGCGGCGAATGACCTGGGAGACGACGATCCGTACGGGCTCGTACGATGGCGACCAGCAAGCCCTCGCACAGGCAGACGCACAAGCCCGCAATCAAGGGCTCACGCTCCGCACGACGCAGCTCCCAGGCGGGGGCTTCCATGTAGCGGCAGTGCCCGGCGGAAATCCGTACAGCGCGCCGCCGCCCGCGAATCCCTATGGCGCGCCGCCAGGGCCGAGCCCATACGGGAACCCGTACGCCGCGCCCGCGCCTCCTGCGTACCCAGGTTCTGGCGGCTATGGTGCCCCCGCGCCATCGCCGTATGCGCAGCAGTACAACCCGCACGGGGGCGGCACGCATTGCGATCAGTGCGGAGTGCAAGGCCCGACGAAGCGCGCCACCTTCATGCAGAACATCGGCATGCTGATCGTCCGCTTCCCCCGAACGCGGCAAGGCAACATGTGCCGGCGCTGCATCGATCAGTACTTCTGGAGCTACACGCTGGTGACGAGCTTCCTGGGATGGTGGGGGATGATCTCGTTCATCTACAGCATGATCTCGATCCCCACGAACATCATCAACTACCTGGGCGCCGTGAGGCTGCCAGAGCCGCCGCAGGAAGCCTACGACCGCGCAGGAATCCCGACCGTGCGGTGGCCAGGATGGCGCATAGCAACGCTCCTGCTGGGAATCTTCGGCGCACTCTTCTCACTGCTGTGGACCGCGGCCATCGTGAGCACGCTGGTGGACAGCGCGCAAAACGAAGGCCTGGACCCGATGGGCGTGGTCATCATGGGCGTGTTCTTGGTGCTCGGGTGGCTCATCCCGCTAGGAATGATAGTGGGAGCCGTGAAGCGCCCGAAGATCGCCGCCGCCTGAACCCCCAGTGTTCGCGCGGCGGGACGCATGCGCGGTAGGATCGCGATCTGACAGCGGAGGGGCAAATGCCGCAGTTCGTAGGATGTCCGGGGTGTTCCCGGCACGTGCGCGTGCAGGAGGTCTCGTGTCCGTTCTGTTCGTCCGTCCTCGCGCCGCGTGACGCGAGGCGAGGAGTCGGTGCCGCCCTCGGCTCCGCGCTGCTCTTTGGCGGGTGTGTTGCAGCAGGCCCGGACCCTGCGGGGCCCGATGGAGCTGCGCCGCTCGCTGGCGATGCGGCCACGGCGAGCGATGCGAGCGATGCGAGCGATGCGAGCCTCCGCGTTGGAGACAGCGAGGAAACGTTCGTCCCCGTCTACGGGGCGCCAGGCTGTGACTTCGCACCCGATGGCGCAGAGACCTCGCCGATGCTCGGAGGCGCAGTGGTCGCCGTGGCCGCCGTCGCCATGCTCCGTCGTCGCCGCTCGCCCTCGTCGTGAGCGACTCAGGAACGGCTTGGTAGCGGGCTGCTCGTGGGCTCAGCGTCTGCAGGCTCCATAGTTGCCTGCCCCGGTGAGAGCAAGCGACGCGCGCCGTGACCCACGACAGGTGCCGCGCAGAGGTAGAGCGCCGGCAACCACATGGGGATGCCGAGGACATCCGGCTGGAGATGCACGAACGTACCGGCGCGGACGAGCATGATCTCGAAGGTCGGTCCGATGACCATCATCGAGAGAGCGCAGACCGCGCCCTGCCACGTGCGGTCGAGCCACCAGAATGCAGCGATGCCGGCGACGCCAAGCACCGCGAGCTTCGTGGTGTTCGGCCCGTGATAGAAGCCGCTGAAGAAGTAGAACGCACCGAAGCACCAGAACGCGGACGCCAGCACGCTCCACGGAGGCGGCCGGCGCGGGGCGCCCAGCGCGCGATACATGCCCACGAAGATGGAGGCGCTGACGGTTGTCCCCGCGCCCATGAGGAGCGGCGTCCACCACGTGAGGCGAGAAGCCTGATGAGGCCCCACGTAGGCGGTCGTTCCGGAGATCGTATGGAACCCATCGAGCACCGTGATGACCACAGCGCCGAACAGAAACAGCAGAGCGAAGCGCTGCGGTTCGAGCCGGGGTCGTTCGATGTTCCTGAGCGTCGCCATTTCCAGCGGAACGACAGGTACTACATCCCGGACCCCCGATCTCACGAAAATGCGCTCAGTCACACCCGGGGCCGGGGGGCTGGCAAGTGGATGTAGAAAGCGCGCAGACGTAGCCGTTGAAGCAGCCGTTTGCCTGACAGGGGGGAGTGCGGCACGCGTGGCACGGCGCCACCTCATCTGGTCCCGCGAGCCCTGGGCACGCGTTTGGACCGCCGCTGTCGCCGCCATCGGTCGGGAGCAGCGCGCAGGTGCCAGCCGGGACCGCGCGGTGCACCGGCGTGAGCGCGCGCAGGTAGACGAGGACGGCGCTCTGCTCGTCCACACCCATGTCCAGGAAGCGAGGCATGACCTCGCAGAGGGCGTTCCCGTCCTCGTCCTTTCCCATGCGGAGCATCCTCAGGATCTGCGCATCCGTAAGCGCGCCGAGGCCCGTCTCCGGATCGGGCGTCAGGTTCTTTCCGTAGATGCGCGTCCCGGGAACCGGCGTGCTCTGACCGGACAGCACACCGTCCGCGGGATCGCTCGACTGATGACACGCAGGACAGCCGCGCGCCTGCACCGCGAGCGCTCCCCGAAGATACGGAGACCACGTCGCCGCATCATCGTCCAGCGAGCCCGCGCCACCGTCGCCCCCCTCGAGATCGTCACCCGACGCGGCATCCGCTGCCGCAGCGTCCCGCGGAACCGTGTACCCCACCGCCGCAGGGGCCGCGGCGCACGCCACCGTTGCCACCACGAGCACACCCACCATGATTGCGAACCACCGTTTCATCGCCGACCTCCGAAGAGGCCCATGAGCGAACGGCGTGCCGGACCCCGCAGCACGAGATCACGTGATTTTTTGTGGGCGCCCGGTGACCACGGTCGACCGCGACCTGACCACGGTCAGCCTCGCGGACTCGTTCGTTGACTCTCTGGCGCTATCACTCTTGTTCGACGATCACGAACTGCACTCGGCGGTTTCGTGTTCGGTTGAACGTCGTGACGTTCGGGAAGAGCGGCTTCGTCTGGCCGTAGCCGTGCGCGAGCAGGTGGTCCACCGCCACGCCATGCGCGACGAGCCATGCACGGACGGACTCTGCGCGGTCCTCGCTCAGCTGCTGGTTCGTGTCGGGCTTGCCGCTCGAATCGGTGTGGCCCTGGATCTCCAGCTTCTTGATGCGCGGCGTGCGGATGATGGCGTCCGCGATCTCCGTGAGGAGCTGATTGGACTCCGGCAGGATCGTCGCGGAGTTCACCGCGAACTGGATCTGCTGCTTGATCGTGATCTCCTTCGCGCCGACCGTGACGAGCGACTTCTTGGGGCGCTTCACGAGCGTGATGTCCGCCTGCACTTCCTTCTGGAAGCCGACGTCCACGTTCTGGACCGCAGCGAGGTAGCCCTCGGCCTCGACGCTGATCTGCGCCGCGCCGAGCGGGACGTCCGCGAAGCGGAAGCCGCCCTGCCCGTCCGAGCCGAGCGAGAGATCCTTCGCGGTCGCATCCTTCACGTGGATCGTGGCAGAGGCGATCGCGCCGCCGCCATCGGAGTCACGCACGGTGCCCTTGATGACGCCGACCTTCGGCAGCGCGACCAGCGGGCAATCCGCCTGGACGTCCTGCGAGGGCGCACCCTTGGTGGCCGGAGCCGCGACCGCGACGACGCACGTGCCCGGCTTGTAGCCGTCCGCCTTCACGCCGAACGTGTAGCTGCCCGGGTCGACCTCTTCGCTCTGGAAGCGGCCGTCCGCGCCCGTGTAGAACGACACGTGACCGGGCGTGGAGTCCCACGAGACGATCGCGCCGGCGATCGCCTGCTGCGGCTTGCCCTCCTCGTGCACGAGACCCTGGATGTGCGCGCGCGGCGCCGGGGTCTTGTCCACGACCTTCTCGACCGTCTTGGTCTGGATGACCGGCGGACGATCCGCGGTGTCGTACGCCCAGCCCGCGCCGATGTGCAGCATCCACGGCGGCGTGGGCGAGACCTCCTCGATGAAGTCGTTGGTGCCCGTGACGCCGATGTCGAGCGCGGCGAGCAGCGAAAAGCCCGCCTTCCAGGGCAAGAAGCGCGCGCCAATGGAGAGCGTGCTCGGCGCGAGCGTGTCGTTCGCGAGGCAGTGATCAGCGCTCGGGTTCTTCGGAACGCACTGGTAGCCCTGGCGGTTCACGGGCGCCATGAGGACGTACTCGAGGAAGGGACGCACCTTCTGGTTCGCGACGAAGAACTCCGCGCCGAGCGCGAAATCCACGTGATCCACGCGGTTGACGCCCAGGCCGAAGCGCTCGATCCGAGTGACCGGCTGCGCGCGCTTCTTCTCCGTGTCGGAGAGGACGTCGCCGCTGTTGTCGAGCATGTAGCCGGCGTTGAAGCTGATGCGCACCGGCACCTTGGACTCCGTGTTGCGTAGGTCCGCCGTGGCCAGGCCGCGGAACTTCATGCTGGTGCCGCTGCCATCCAAGCCGACCGCGCCGGTGCCGTTCAGGAGCCACAGCTCCATCGCACCGCCGACGAACAGGACCTTGTTCTTCGTGACTGCCCCGTATGCCTTCACGCCGATGTTCGAGTCACCGAGGACCTGAAGGAGCGCCGGACGGTTCTGCGTGTCCGAGTTCGCGATGGCGCTGGTGCCGAGGTACGCCTCGAGCCAGCTGGTCACGTTCGCGCTGAGCGCGAGGTGCCCGCCGATGTGATCGAGGCCGTCGCTCTTGATGGTGGTGGCGCTGCCGTTCGGATTTTTGCAGGGAAAATCCGTGGTGCAGAGGAAGCCCGCGGAGAAATACTCGGTGCTGAACGACGTGCGGAACTGCCCTGCGGCGCCGCCCTGTGCGTGCTGCGTGCGAAGCAAGCCGACGCCACCGGTCAGCGTGTTCGACTCCGACAGCTGCGAGTCACGCTCTGCCCACTCGCGCGCGCTCTCCGACTCCGGGGTCGCCGCCTCTGCGGGAGCGGTGCTGGCGGTGCTGGCGGGAGCGGCGCTGGCGGGCGTGCTGCTCGCGGGCCCAGCGCTCGTGCCACCGCTTGCACCGCCTGCACCGCCTGAAGCGGGAAGCATTCTTGGTGCTGTCGGGCCCGCGGAGACCCCCCCGGATACGGTGCCTCCTGCAGAGCCCCCGCCACCTGCTGCAGCCTGCGCATGCGCAGTCTGTGGGATGAGGAGACCGACCATGCTGAGCACGGGGATCACGGAAAGAAGGGCAAGCGATCGCATCGTGGACTTTTCCTGCGTAGGAAGGGAACCGTGGCCGAAATTGCGATCAATCTTTTAGCGCGCTTTCGTAGCGCGGGTCCGATTTTCGTCCGGCGCCCCGTTTCGGGGCTACGCACGCCCTCGCCCTCGCCCCGTCGTGGTGGTAAATAAGTGCCGTGGCGACCAAGGGTCGGATTCTCATCGTGGACGACGAGGCGAACGCGCGCTCGGCGCTCAGCGAGATCCTGCACGAAGAAGGCTACACGACCGAGACAGCCGCCGATGGCTTCAAGGCCCTGGGCAAGCTCGACGACTTCGCGCCGGACGTGGTCCTGACGGACCTCAAGATGCCGGGCCTGGATGGGCTGAGCTTCATGGAGAAGGCGCGGGCCGCTTCTCCACAGACGGTCTTTGTCGTCATGACGGCGTTCGGCACCATCTCCAGCGCGGTGTCCGCCATGAAGAACGGCGCGGAGAACTACCTCACGAAGCCGCTCGACTACGAGGCCCTGCGCGCCGTCGTCGATCGCGCGATGGAGAAAGCGCGGCTGCTCCAGGAGACGCGGCGCCTGCGCGATCGCCTACGCGATCGGAACGCGTTCAGACACGTCATCACCGGCGACCCGAAGATGGCCGCCATCCTCGAGCTCGTGTCCCAGGTCGGCCCCAGCAAGGCGAGCGTGCTCATCACCGGCGAGAGCGGCACTGGCAAGGAGCTCATCGCAGAGGCGCTCTGCGCAGCATCGCCACGCGCAGGCAAGCCGTTCGTCCGTCTGCACTGCGCCGCGCTCGCCGAGTCGCTGCTCGAGAGCGAGCTCTTCGGCCACGAGAAGGGCGCGTTCACGGGCGCGATCTCGCGACGTGAGGGGCGCTTCAAGCAGGCCGACGGTGGAACGCTCTTCCTGGACGAGATCGGCGAGATCCCGCTCTCCACGCAGGTGAAGATGCTGCGCGTGCTGCAAGATCGCACCTTCGAGCGCGTCGGCGGGAACGAGACGCAAAAGACCGACGTGCGCGTGATCGCGGCCACCCACCGCGACCTCAAGGCGGAGATCAAGGCCGGCACGTTCCGCGAGGATCTCTACTACCGCCTCAACGTGGTCACGATCGAGCTGCCCCCGCTGCGTGAGCGCAAGGGTGACGTGCTCCCGCTCGCCACGTTCTTCCTGGGGCGCTACGCGAACGAGAACGGCAAGCACGTGGAGGGGTTCTCGGAGCAGGCGCGCACCGTGCTGATGTCGTACGACTGGCCCGGCAACGTGCGCGAGCTCGAGAACGTGATCGAGCGTGCGGTGGTGCTCTCCGACGCGCGCGAGATCGCCGTGCGCAACCTGCCCGCCTCGATGGTCCCCGAGCGTGAGCGCCAGGGTCCGCCGCCCGTCCCGGGCTCCACGATCGCGGAGCTCGAGAAATATGCGATCCTGAAGACGCTCGAGGAGTGCGGTGGCTCCACGTCCAAGGCGGCGATGGTGCTCGGCATCTCCACCCGCAAGATCCAGTACAAGCTGCACGAATACGGCGAGCCCATTCCGGACGGAACGGGCACCGAACGCGCAGCACTCGAGGAGCGCGATGACGGAACCTGAAAAGACCGCAAACACCGCAAAGACCAAGAAGACGGAACGCGAGGTGGTCCTGTCCGTGGACCGCATCGCGAAGACGTTCCGGAAGCCGTTCACAGGTCGCAAGGTGGAGGCGGTGCGTGGCATCTCGTTCGAGGTGCATCGCGGAGAGATCTTCGGCTTCCTGGGTCCGAACGGCTCCGGAAAGACCACGACCATCAAGATGCTGACCGGGCTCATCTCGGCCACCAGCGGCTCCGCGAAGCTCATGGGGCACGCCGTACCCAGCCCGCTCGCGATGAAGAACGTGGGCTTCCTTCCGGAGAACCCGTACGTCTATCCCTACCTCACGCCACGTGAGTTCGTGGAGCTCTGCGGTCAGCTCTCCAGCGTGCCCTCGCGCGTGCTGCACAAGCGCGCAGAGGCCGTGCTCGAGCGCGTGGGCATCGGCTACGCGATGGACCGCCCCGTGCGCGCGCTGTCGAAGGGCATGCTCCAGCGAACCGGGCTCGCTGCTGCGCTGATCCACGATCCCGACATGCTGATCCTGGACGAGCCGATGAGCGGCCTCGATCCCGTCGGCCGAAAAGAAGTGCGCGACCTCATCGTCGAGGAACAGAAGGCAGGACGCACCGTCTTCTTCTCCACGCACATCTTGAACGACGTGGAGACGCTCTGCGATCGCGTGTGCATCTTGAAGCGCGGCGAGGTCGTCGTCAGCGGCCTCCTGCACGACCTCCTGGCAGAGGGTGAGCAAGGCAGCGAGATCACGATCGACGACGCAAGCGACGCCCTGCGCGAGGAGCTCGTGACGAAGCATGCCGCGCGCGCCGTCGGCAAGTCCCTCACGTTCGCGCTCAAGAGCGACGTCGAGGTGCAAGAGGTGCTGAAGAAGATCCTCGCCTCCGGCGCGCGCGTCGACACCGTGATGCCAAAGCGCGGCACCCTCGAAGATCTGTTCGTGCGCCGCGCGATCTAGAGTCTCTGCCCCGAGCTCTACTTGAAGACGACGTGGTTCGTCGCGGCGAGGATGCCCATCACGGCCACCGCGAGGCCGAGCATCAGCGCCATGCCCAGGAGGATCCACGGCGCCCTGCTCGCCGGCTCGATCGCGGGAGCGGGTGTACTATGCACATAGTTACGCGCCTCTGGTGCGGCCACGCCCACGCGCGACGGCGGGATCGTGGGCACGTGAACGTGCTCCGGCATCATGGGCGTTTCGAGCGTTCGCACGCGCGGCTGCTTCTCGGAGTCCGCCATCTCAGATCAGCCTAGCAGAACGCATCAGAACGTTCCCCGCAGACCGAGCGCGCCGCGCTGTTCACCGCTGTTGCCGTGTCCGCTCGAGCCACCGCCCGACTCCGGCCCGAACGTGAACCACGGCGTCACGGAAGGCGCGGTCGTTTTTGCCTGCGGGATGGAGCGCGTCTTGGTCTCCGCTGACTCGGGCACGAACGCCAGATTCGCCTGCAGGATGCCGCCGCCCATCACGAGCACGAGCCCACCCACCAGGCTCCAGTCGACGATCTGGGCTGTGCGCGCGCGGCTCGCGTAGAGATCAGATTTGTGGTCCGGGTCTCCCGCCCTCGACTCCTCGTTGCGTCGGTTGATCGCGTCCGTGTACGGAATGAACGTGACGCCCGAGCCGATCGCGAGCGCCGACTCGACCCCGAGGAAGATCCAGCCGAGCGCGTACTGGCCGTTCTGGAACTGCCCCGCGCCGAACGGGACGAACGCGACGAGACGCCGGTGCCGCACCGTGATCTGCTCCTCGGAGGCCATCTGCTCGAGGATGCGGAGGCGCTCTGCTTGCCGCTTCTTCTCGAGCTCTTCTCTCCCCCGCCTCTCTGCGTCCAGCCGGGCCGCGGCCGCGGCGGCGTCGTTCAGGCGCTGGCGGATGCGCGAGCGCACGTCGATGAAGTCGTTCAGGACGTCCGTGGGGAACGTGAGCGGGTCGGGGTCGAAGCGGGGGTCCTCCACGAGGAGCCTCTCGAACACGCGCTCCGCGTCCTCCTTGCGCTTCTCTGCGATGTACGCGGCGCCCAGGTACATGCGCGCCTGCGACGCCACCGCGGGCTCCAGCTTCTCGACGGCACGCGGATCGAGGAGGGCGGTGAAGCGGGACTCGGCGTCCTCGTACGCATGCGCGCGATAGGCGGTGCGCGCTTTCTCGAAGTCCGCCTGCGCGTCGGCGTGCGCGACCGACTCGAAGGACAGCATGAAGGCCGCACCGACGAGCGCCGCGCGAACCACACGCATGCAGTATACACGCGTCATGGGGGGGCCGGGGGTCATGGAACGTCCGGAAACGCGGCGTGCACCTCTTCGCCAGCACGCGCGGAGACGGTGACCGTCTTGCCGCTCCCGCGCTCGACGACGGAGTACGTGTCACTGCCGCTGGTCATGGGCACGGACACGGCGACGCCGGGATGGAGGATGATGCCGGGAAACTGCTTCACGCCGTAGGTGCCCGCGGCGGGACCGTCCACGATGATCTGCGTGTCCTTGATCTGCATCTTGATCGAGAGCGTGAAGTCCTTGTCGCTCGCATCCATGTGCGTGGGGTTCGTGATGCACATGTTCTTAACGCACGAAAAGACCAGGTCGTGCGGGCCGTCGGTCATGGCGAGGACGGTCCCCGCGGTGACCTCGAGGGGAGCCTCCTTGTCGATCGCACATCGCACGCCCATGGGTGGGTCCGTGCCGGTGATGGTGACGTTGCGGAACTTCGGCTGGGCCGACTTGGCCGACGCGGACGGCTGCACCGTGGGCGCGATGCGTGCCTGCTTCTGCGCGGAGGCATGCGGCGGCGCGCTGACGGACGACGGCGCCGTGGTCACCGCGGTCAGCACGGAGGTGGGGTCCGGGCGCGTGCGCACCTCGGGGTCCTTCTGGGCGCGCTGCGCGGTCAAAAGCTTCGTGACCCCGAACGCGGACAGGCCGAGCGCGAGGATCGCCATCACCGGCGTCGCCGAGCGCCGCAGCATGCGCCGCCGATCCTCGGCGCGGGCGAGCGTCGCAACGACCTTGAGGAGCTGCGTGTCGTTTGGAGCGTAGGCGAGCGCGCGGTTGTACGCGTTGGCCGCGCCCTGCACGTCGCGCTTCTTGCGCGCCTCTGCGCCCTGCTCCTGCAGCTTGACGAGGAGCTTCTCGGTGTGTGCGGTCTCGTAGCCGGGCGGATCGCGGAAGTACGACTCCAGGTCGGCGCGCGGGTCTTCCACGCCCACGAACTTGAACTGCGCCTGGATCGCCTCGCGCATGGCGAGCGCGCTCGCGAAGCGTTCGTTCGGATCGAGCATGAGCGCGCGATCGATGAGGCGGCTCCAGTCGCGACCGACGATGGGGCGATCACGCTCGGCCGGGCTGTAGATGCCCTCGAGAACGCGACGAAGTACCTGCGCCGGGTTCGTGCCCTCGAACGGCAGGTGGCCGACCATGCACTCGTAGAGGAGGACACCGACGCCGAAGACGTCCGCGCGCTCGTCCACGTCGCCGCCGTCGATCTGCTCGGGCGCCATGTGCGCGGGGCTGCCGAGCACCTGCCCGGTGGACGTGACGCCCTGCGCATCCAGGAGCTTCGCGATGCCGAAGTCCGTGAGCTTGATGCGCAGCTGCGTGTCGTTCGGGTTGGAGCGCGGGATGAGCGAGTCGCTCTTGCCGTTCCCCTCCGCCTTGCGGAGGTGCGGGTGCTCCATGAGCACGTTCTCCGGCTTGACGTCACGGTGGACCACGCCTTCGCCGTGGGCGGCGGAGAGCGCCGCAAGCACCTCCATCGCGATCGCAGCGGCGATCTCCGGAGGCAGCGCGCCGCGCTCCTGCAGGATCGCGCGGAGCGTGGTGCCGCGCACGAGCTCCACGACCAGATAGCGCTCGCCGTCGCCCACCTCGGAGACGTCGAACACCTCCACGATGTTCGGGTGGCGCAGCTTGGCGACGGCCTTGGCCTCCGTGGCGAAACGATGCGCGATCTCCCGGTTGTCGCGCAGGTGCGGATGCAGCACCTTGATCGCGACGTCGCGACCCAGCCGTGCGTCGTGCGCGCGGTAGACCGTGGCCATGCCACCATGCCCGAGCTCCTCCTGGATCTCGTACTTCGCGAGCGCAGGAAAACGCCCGCTTGGTGAAGACACGGGGCCGGCTTGGGCCATGGAACGAGGTTACCGGTTTTGAGGGGTTAGGGAAGCCGGAAGCTCGACCTCGACTTTGCCCTTCTCACGGGTATAAGTCCCTCCCGATGTCCTTCTTCTCTCGCCGTTTGCTGATCGCGCTGCTCTCTTCCTCTTCCCTGCTGGGCATCGCGTGGCTCGTGGACGGGTGTGGGTCCGACTCCGCGACCGACGCGAACACCGCGGACGCATCGCACGGCGGCAGCGCGGATGGCGGCGGCGGTGGCAACACCGACAGTGGGTCGAACGTCGACATCGACGGTGGCACTGCGAATGGCGACAGCGGCGGCGGTGGTAGCGACGCGGGTGGGGACGGCGGCGCTTGCTCCGCGGGCAAGGTGATCGTCGATGCGGGTGAGACCTGTATTGGCTTCGGCCAGGCGGATCCTTGCAATGCTTCGTGTGGCCTCTACGGCTATCGCTGCTTCGGCGGGCACCCGCCGGGCTTCGCTGGTTGCCTTCAGCTGAACGCGAGCGCGATCCTCGGCGAGACGTACTGCTGCTCGAAGAACGACTGCGTCGCCGAGCCGGATCAAGACACGCAGTGCAACGGGTTCGCCGGCAAGCCGCACCGCTTCCAGTGCCCGCCTACGGACGCCGGATGGGCGACGCCCGCGGCGGGTTGCGTGGACGCGGGAGCAGCGGGACCGCTCGAACACTTCTTCTGCTGCCCTTGAGTCGCGAGAGCTCCGCGTCGCCTCGACGTGGGCTCTACTTGTTCTTGAACTGCCCTGCTCTTCGCTCGATGAAGCTCTGAACACCTTCCCTCGCGTCGTCGCTCGCGAGGATGGGCGCGAGATCGGGAAGGAGCCTCCTCGCGGCCTCCGCTTCGCCTTCCACGAACGTCGCTCGTGCGGACGCGATGGTGGCCCTCACGCCCATCGGCGCCTGCGCGGCGACCACCTCTGCGAGCGCGATGGCTCGCTCCATCAGCTGGTCGGCGCCCACGACCTCTTGCACGAGGCCGATGCGGAGCGCCTCCTCTGCTCCGAACTCGTCGCCGGTGAGGAGCCAGCGCATCGCGTTGCCCCAGCCGGTCTCGCGGGCGAAGCGAATGGTCGCGCCGCCGACGGGGTAGATGCCTCGCTTGATCTCGATCTGCGCGAAGCGCACGTCGCGACCGCACACGCGTATGTCGGTCGAGAGCAAGAGCTCGATGCCGATGGTGAAGCAGATGCCTCGTACCGCGCACACGACGGGCTTCTTGCGCGAGCCGTCCAGGTTCAGCGGGTCCACGCCGTCCTCCGGGATGGGAAATTTCCCCGCGTGGAAATTCTGCGAGAACTCTGCGAGATCCAGGCCGCCCGTGAAGTGCTCTCCGTGCGCGAAGAGGACCGCGCAGAAGGCGTCGTCGTCCTTCTCGTAAGCGCCGAGCGCGCGAGAGAGGTCCTTGTACATCGCAGTGTCGAACGCGTTTCGCTTCTTTGCGCGGTCGATGCCGATGAGGGTGACGTGACCGCGCTTCTCGCTCGTGATCTTTCCTTCGGACATGCCAAAGGTTCTATCGCACGTCGTACTGAAGCTCCATGGGGCGCGCGTCGCGCGTCACCTTCAGCACGATGTGTGGCGCCAGGCGGAGCTTCGCGTAGGCCTCCAGGCCTGCCTCGGGGCTGTTGAGATCGATCCCGTTGATCGCGTCGAGGCGGTCACCCTCCTTGAGGCCCACCAGCCCGAGCACGGAGCCTTGCCTCAGGTGCGTGAGCTTCATCCCGCCGGCCTTGCCGCCGTCCGGGCCGATGCGCACATCGCCCATGAGCTCCGCGGTGCTCGTGAGGATGCGCTCGAAGGTCGCGCGATCGATGTCGTAAGACGTCGGCGACGTGGCGCGAATGCCGCGCGCGATCTCTGGATCCACTGGCTTCGCGGCTCCCTTCGTCGCGGGCTGCGCTGACACGCGCGGCTGTGGTGCGACGGCGTCGAGCGGCGTCGCGAGGTCCACGCGGCACACCTGCCCCGCCGCGTCCGCGAGCCACACCGTCTCGCGCCCCACGAACGCGACCTCACGCCCGCCGAAGCGCGCGCCCCTGCGTGCAAGCAGATGCTCTTCCTTCGTCTGCAGCGACGCGAACGACCAGTCGTCGTCGCTCGACTGCACGATCGCGTGCACCGTGATCGCGCCGCACGCGGCGGGCGGCCCCGACGGAGATACTGCCGTTGGCGCGAGCGCCGGCCGCGCGCTGTCGAACGGATTGCGCTCGATGATCGGCGCGGCGGACTTCGGGGGCGGAGGCGCTGGCGCAGTTGCTGGTGACGCCGGAACGATCTGCGCGGTGACCTGCTCCAGCAGCGCGGCGAGCCCGTGCGCCGCGAATCCCACCGACGAGGCCACCGACACGATCACGGGAATGACGAGTGCGCGCATGTCCTCTCGTGTTGCTAGCCGCGTGCCAGGGACTTTCATGCTTGAATTTGCAGGCGATCCGCGATCGCGTCTTCGCGCGCACGACAGGATGGCCGGCGCTCGTGAGCAAGACGCCGCGAATCGTGACAGAGTGTCAGTGAGAAACTCATGAGTGACGCACCGCCCCGCGACCCGCTGCACGGCGTCACCCTCGAGAAGATCGTCACGCGACTGCACGACATGTACGGATGGGAGGAGCTCGCGAAGGCCGTGCCCATTCGCTGCTTCCAGTTCGACCCGAGCATCAAGTCGAGCCTCACGTTCTTGCGGCGCATGCCGTGGGCGCGCACGCAGGTCGAGGCGCTCTACGTCCGCGCGTGGATCCCGCACGCCAAAGAGCGCGGTATCGACCCCAACAGCTGAGCTGATGGTATCGTGCGGCCATGGCTCTCCCCCGCCCCACCTCCGCCGTTGCTCGTACCTCCACGATTCTCGTCGCGAGCGCTGCGCTCTTGCTCTTTGGGTGCCCGAAGAAGAGCGGTGACGCTGGCGACGCGAGCGCGGAGGCTGCCGTCGCCGTCGTGGACGCCGGCCCCGAGGCCACGAACGCCGCTCAGATCACGCACTACCCGGACGAGCGCGCGATCGACCACGAGTCCGCGACCGTGAAGACGGCGAAGACGAACGCGCAGAAGGCCGTGCCCAAGGGCGACCTCGTCGCGACCCTGAAGGCAGGCGACAGCGTCACGCAGGTGAGCGAGCACAACGGCTACTTCCTGGTCCTCTTTCCCGACCCGGCCGATGCCACGAAGAAGATCGAGGGATGGGTCTCGAAGTTCGCGTTCATGGACCCGCCGGTCGCGCACAAGGCGAAGATCCCGACATGCGGAGATGGCCTCCACCTGGTGAGCGACAAAGTGAGCCCGCTCAACCTGCGCTGCTCCAAGATCTGCGTGGACGATTCGGATTGCCCCAGCGGCAAGTGCGAGGCCGCGATCACGATCGACGAGAAGGGCACCCCCAGGAGCACGAACGGCACGCCGGAGGTGATGCCCGTGTGCAGCGTCCCCGTCGTAGTGAGGGAAGCGGGCGCCGCGAAGCCTGCGGCGGTGAGCGTCCCGAAGTGCGCCTCCGACGAGACCCTCTACGCGCAGAGCGAGCACGCCCCGATCTTCTGCTCCAAAGGAGGCAGCTGCTCGAAGGATGCAGACTGCAAGGGCAAGGGCCCCTGCGTCGACGTCATGATCATGCAGGACGATGGGAATCCCGCGCGCACGATGCACGGGTCACCCATGGGCGACAAGATCTGCAAGTGACGCCCGTCACTGCATGGTCACTGCATGATCACTGCATGATCGGCAGGTGCACGGCCTTGTCGGCCGCGTCGACGTACTCGGGCATCTTGTCGAACTCGAGGTACTTGTAGACCTCCTTCGACTCGGCCTCGAGGTTCTGCGCGTAGGCCATGTACTCGTCGCGCGTGGGCAGACGCCCGAGCATCGACGCGACCGCCGCGACCTCCGCGGAGGACAGGAACACGTTCGCGTCCTTGCCCAGTCGGTTCGGGAAGTTTCGCGTGGAGGTCGACACCACCGTCGCGCCTGGCCTCACCTGCGCCTGGTTACCCATGCACAGCGAACATCCGGGCATCTCCGTACGCGCGCCCGCGCCCGCGAACTTGGAGTAGACGCCCTCTTCCACGAGCTGCGCCTGGTCCATGCGCGTGGGCGGCGCCATCCAGAGCCGCGTTGGCACCTCCTTCGCGAACTTCGCGAGCAGGCTTCCGGCGGCACGGAAATGGCCGATGTTCGTCATGCAGGAGCCGATGAACACCTCGTCGACCTTCGTGCCCGCGACCTCCGACAGCTTCTTGATGTCGTCGGGATCGTTCGGGCACGCGAGCAGCGGGTCCGTGATCTCGTCGAGCTTGATCTCGATGACCTTTGCGTACTCCGCGTCTGCATCGGGCTCGAGCAGCACGGGGTTCGCGAGCCACTCCTCCATCTTCTTCGCGCGACGCTCGATGGCCTTCGCGTCGTGGTAGCCCGCCGTGATCATCGAACGCAGCAGCACCACGTTGGAGCGCAGGTACTCCGCGACGGACTCCTTCGAGAGACGAATGGTGCAGCCCGCTGCGCTTCGCTCCGCCGTTGCGTCGCTGAGCTCGAACGCCTGCTCCACCGTGAGGTTCGGGAGCCCTTCGATCTCGATGATGCGACCGTTGAAGACGTTCTTCTTGCCCTTCTTCGCGACCGTGAGATCGCCCGACTGCAGCGCGGCCCACGGGATGGCGTTCACGAGATCGCGCAGCGTGATGCCCTGCTGCATCTTCCCCGAGAAGCGCACGAGGACCGACTCCGGCATGTCCAGCGGCATGATGCCAAGCGCCGCCGCGAACGCGACGAGCCCCGAGCCCGCAGGGAACGAGATGCCGAGCGGAAAGCGCGTGTGGGAGTCGCCGCCGGTGCCGACCTGGTCGGGCAGCAGCATGCGGTTCAGCCACGAGTGGATGATGCCGTCACCCGCGCGCAGCGAGATTCCGCCGCGCGTGGCGATGAAGTCGGGCAGCGTCTTCTGCGTCTCGATGTCGACCTTCTTCGGATATGCGGCCGTGTGACAGAATGACTGCATGACCAGATCGGCCGAGAATTTCAGGCACGCGAGCTCCTTCAGCTCGTCGCGGGTCATGGGTCCCGTCGTGTCCTGCGAGCCGACGGTGGCCGTCACGGGCTCACAGTAGGTGCCGGGGCGCACGCCCTTGACGCCGCACGCGCGGCCAACGACCTTCTGTGCGAGCGTGAAGCCCTTGCCGGTGTCGGGCGGCTGCACCGGCTCGCGGAACGCGTCGGACTTCGGCAGGCCGAGCTCCTGACGCGCGCGCGTGGTGACGCTGCGACCGATGATGAGCGGGATGCGGCCGCCGGCTTGCACCTCGTCGAGCAGCACCTGGGTCTTCAGCTCGAAAGTAGAGACCGTGTCGTCCTTGTCGTTCGTGATCTTCCCCTCGTATGGGAAGACGTTGATCACGTCGCCCATGGTGAGCTTGTTCACGTCGCACTCGATCGGGAGCGCTCCGGAGTCCTCCATGGTGTTGAAGAAGATCGGCGCGATCTTGCTGCCCAGGACGAGGCCGCCAGAGCGCTTGTTCGGCACGTGTGGGATGTCGTCGCCCATGAACCAGAGGACCGAGTTCGTGGCGGACTTGCGCGACGAGCCCGTGCCGACCACGTCTCCCACGTAGGCAAGCGGATTGCCCTTCAGCTTCAGCTGCGCCATCTGGCCGCGCGCGTTGGTGATGCCGTCGCGCGGGTTCTTGAGCATCGCGTTCGCGTGAAGCGGGATGTCCGGGCGCGACCATGCATCCGTCGCGGGCGAGAGATCGTCCGTGTTGGTCTCCCCGGTGACCTTGAACACCGTGACGGTGATCTTCTCCTTCACCTTCGGGCGGCTCGTGAACCACTCCGCGTTCGCCCACGACTGCAGCACGGCCTTCGCGTTCTCGTTGCCGGACTTCGCCTTCTTCGCGATGTCGCCGAACGCACCGAACACCAGCAGCGTGCGCGACAGCTCTTTTGCAGCCTGCGCGCCGAGGTCCTTGTCGTCGAGGAGCGCGACCAGCGGATCCACGTTGAAGCCACCGAGCATGGTGCCCAGGAGCTCCGTGGCCGCAATCTTCGAGATGAGGGGCGAGGTCTTCTTACCGGTCGCGACGTCGGCAAGGAACGCGGCCTTCACAAGGGCCGCCTCGTCCACGCCTGCCGGGATGCGGTTCGAAAGGAGGTCCAGGAGGAACGCGTCTTCGCCAGCGGGCGGAGCCTGGAGCAACCCAACGAGGGCAGTCACTTGCGACGCGGAGAGCGGGAACGGGACGATGCCCTCGGCTGCGCGCTTGGCGACGTGCTCACGGTATTCCTTCAACATCGTTCTTCTCCTGCTTTCCAATGCTCAACCTAGCGCACGCGAGTCATGCACGAACATGGATAATCCTGATGCTATCCATGCACGCACAGCATGGGTCCGCCCAGGGTGCACGACGCCGCTCTCGGGCTGCGGGAACGAAGGTTCGAGAAGCCGCGCACGACGCAGGCCACCACAGCGGGGTCGTGCCGATGTTGCCGAGGCCGACGTGGCGACGTTGTAGGATGCACCGCATGCGCCTCGCCGCCTTCGCGACCGTCATCTCCTGCATCCCGATCCTCGTCGCGTGCAACAGCGTGAAGGGCAGCTGCGATCGACGCGCCGACAACCACACGTGCGAGGAGACGCTGGCCTCCACCATCAAGGACAGCGCGGAGAGCCACTGTCCGGAGGATCCCATCAGCCACGTGAAGGGGACGTGGGCCGCGGGGGCATGCGATCACACGAACGCGATCGCGGCCTGCCAGGACAACCTGTCGCGGACCTGGTACTACCCCGGCGGAAGCGTGCAGAAGCCCTCGCACGTGGCGAAGTGGTGCTCGAGCATCAGCGGCAAGCTCCTCGACGCGAACGGCAAGGTACTGAAAGACGTCGCGCCCGAGGAGGCCGGCCCAGAGTCCGACGACAAGCTCATCGCGCTCGTGAAGTCGATGGGCGTGCCTCTCGAGTCGAGGATCGCCACGCTGGAAAAGCTCACCTTGCCCGCCGCGCCGCACGGCCCCGTTCACGCTGGCGCCGGAAAGCACATCACCGCGCACGCGGCTGTCATCGACGACGGCGACCTCACCTACCTCACGGACCTGGACTCGTACAAGATGCAGTTCCCGATGCCGGACGGCGCGCAGCTACGCGTGTGCGGCACCGCGGTTCGCAAGAACAAGATGGCGGAGCGCGATCCGAAGAAGCAGAAGGAGATACTCACGTGGTGCTCCACGCTCGAGTACCTGCTGGTCGTGCGCTCGCCGCATCTGGACAGTCCGAAGAGCTACAACGGCAGCAACTTCGTGGCCGGCACCGTGCGTGGTGACGTGTTGGTGTTCGAGCTGCCCAGCGGCAAGCCGCTAGGCGGCTTCGCCTTCCACGCGGAGAGCAGCAAGAAGGCCCAGTCGGACGCGCTCGACAGCGACTTCGCGACGAACTACCAGCAGGCGATCATGGACGGCCTGGCAAAGTCGGACCACGGCTCGTCGGTACAGATCACGATCACGCCGAAGCAGTGACGACGACTTCGACTTCGACCTCGACGACGACTTCGACTTCGACTTCGACGACGACTTCGACTTCGACCTCGACCTCGACTTCGGCCATGCGCGAATGGTGGGTGTTTTTGCTTCTTCCATGCGTATGCTGCATGGATGGATCTGGTCCTCTTGCAGTCCCTCCTTGCGCTGGCTGATCATCGCGCGGTGACCTCGGCGGCGCGGGCGCTCTACGTGACGCAGCCGGCGCTCTCGCGACGGCTTCAGCAGCTCGAGGAGGAGCTCGGAAAGAAGCTGTTTGTCCGCAGTCGCACCGGCGTGCAGCTGACGGAGGCTGGGCGTATCGCCACGGACGAGGCGCGCGCCATCGTGGAGCGCTACGGCCGTATCAAGGAGCTCATTCGCGCGCAGGAGAGCCTGGAGACGGGCATCGTGCGCCTCGGTGGGGGCGCCACCGCCGTGTCCTTCCTCGTCCCGAAGGCCATCGCGGCCTTCCAGAAGCAGCATCCCGGCGTGCGCTTCGAGGTGCTGGAGCAAGGCAGCCGCGAGGTGGAGGCCGACGTGCTGGCGGAGCGCATCGACCTGGGCTTGGTGACGTTGCCGCTCCACTCTCGCGAGTTCGTCGTGCGGCAGCTCGCGCAGGACAAGATCGTCCTGGTCGCTTCCCCGTCGCATCCGCTCGCAAAGAAGAAGCGCGTGGAGGTGAGCGACCTCGCCGGTCAGGGGCTGGTCGGATTCCAGGCGGGGAGCGCGATCCGTCAGCTCATCGACGCGAAGCTTCGCGACGCGGGCGTGTCGATGAACGTGCAGATGGAGCTGCGGTCCATCGCGGCGATCCTGGGCATGGTCGCGAGTACGCAGAACCTGGCCTTCGTGAGCCGCCTCGGCGTGTCCGCGCGCGACGCCGACATCCGGGTGATCGACGTCCGCGGCCTCACGATCCAGCGACGTCTTGGCGTGGTGAGCAAGCTCGGAAGGCCGCTCTCCGCCGCAGCGCGCGCGTTCTCGCCATTCCTCGGGTGAGCGCGGTATCCTCCTCCGCCATGAGCGAAGAGCACCCGAACGCGCAGCGCGCCACCTTCACCAGCATGGCCGACTCCACGCAGGAGGACTGGATGCTGATCGGCGCGCAGTTCGCGGAGTTCGCACAGCGGCTCCCGGATCGCGTGCTCGCGCACCTTCGCTTGCTCGACGGCGACTACGGCGGCTTCCCCGTCGATCGCCTGACGCACTGCCTGCTCACCGCGACGCTCGCGCACAAGGACAAGAAGGACGAAGAGTACGTGGTCTGCTCGCTGCTCCATGACATCGGCGACTCGCTCGGCACCTACAATCATCCGGACGTGGCAGGCGCGATCCTGAAGCCGTTCGTCTCCGAAGAGAACCTCTTCATGGTGGAGAAGCACGGCATCTTCCAGGGCTACTACTTCTTCCACCACATCAACATGAACCGGAACATGCGCGACGCATTCAAGGACCATCCGAGCTATGCGCGGGTGGAGGAGTTCTGCGCGCTGTACGACGGCCCAGCATTCGACCCGAAGAAGGAGACGTTCCCGCTCTCGTTCTTCGAACCCATGGTGCGCCGCGTGCTCGCGCAGCCGAAGAACTCCATCTACAAGGCCGCACTCCAAGGCAAGTAGGGGCGGCCGGTGCTCATTTGACAGTGCTCATTTTACGACGGTGGGCACGATGACCGTGTTCACGGAGGCGATGCTTGCGCCCGCGGGATACGCGTAGCTGACGTACTCGGTCGGGAAGCCGACGCTCGCGTTCGAGCCCCAGCCCCACACGGTGAGGGCGAACGGTCCTTTGCTGTTCGCCTCGTGCCTGCCGTTGTCGCAGTTGCCTTGCTTCGCGAAGTTGCCCTTCACCAGATCGAAGCGCGTGTACTGGAACGACGCGTTCACGTCCGTCCACCCGCCGAGCGTTCCGGCACAATCGAGCGCCACGTCCTGATAGGCGCCCTTTGCATCCTTGCCGCGGATGAACACGAGGTTCGTCTCCGGGTATGTCGGGTCCGTGAAGAACGTGTAGTCCGACAGATACTGGTTGTCGGGGAGCACGTTGACGAACTCAGGGTCACCGGCGCACCCGGCGTCGGACTGGAGCGTGGAGCAGCCGGTCATGTAGGTCGCCAGGTAGAACGGGTGGTCGGCGTCCTGGCTCGACACGACGAACGGCCCGGCGGAGGAGAACTCCACGACCTGCCCCGTGCCCACGGACGCCGGTCCCGCTGTTCCACCGTCGGCTCCGCCATCGACCGCCATCGGTGGATCGTACGTGAGCAACGTTCCGTCGACGGCACCCACGATGCGCCACGGCACGATCTCTTCTTTCCCGTCTACGCGATTCCGGTAGCGAACACCGACGTAGCGGGAGCCCAGCGCTCGCACCGGCGGTAGTTGCTGGTGCATGCCGTCGCACGCCTGGAAGCCCGTGGGCACGTCCGCGCAAATGTTGCCGCCCCAGACACCGATGGGCTTGGTCGACTTCACGATCGTGCCGGAGAGATCCGCGTCCTGCGCGAGCTGCAGCGTCTGACCGCGCGTGAGGTGGTATGTGGTTGGCGTCTTCGCAGGTGCCGCCGCGACGCCGGTGCCGCCCGCGATGGCGACGGGCGCAAGCAACGTGATGTCCGTCGGTTCGGTGGCGACGAATCCCAGCCACGGGTTGTGAGCGCCAGGGTTGGAGTACGCCGTGGTCGCGACGTAGTTCACGTCCCACGCCGGGCTCGGAAGCAGGAGGGTGGCGCTGGTGATCGCGCTATCGCCGCCGCCGAACGGAAAGAGATCGTAGGCGACGACGGGCGCGCTGGTCGTGACGTGGAACGCGTCTCCGATCCCCGTGGCACCGAGCGCAGACGTCCCGGCCGCGGGCTCCATACCGCCAGGGCACTTGCCTGGATTTTCGTTCGACAGCATGACGATCGCGACCTGCTTCGGCGGAATGATGGCGTTCGGGAGCAGCGCGTAAACCGTGGAAGCACCAGAGCCTGAAGGCAGGTACGAGAACTTGCTCGCGTCCAGTGCGGCGCCCTTGTACTCGACGCCGATCTGCACGTTCGAGTTGGAGCTGTTCGCGATGAACGCCGCGAGGCAGTAGCCCGAGGGCGGCGAAAACCCCATGAGCGGAGGCGGCGGCAGCACGAAGTAGTCGCAGCCGACGGAGCTCTTCGCGGCCGCAGCGGCGGTGCACTGCGGGCTCGTGTTGAGGCCACCTTCACCAAATCCGATAAGGAGGCCAGAGTCGTTGTCGCCCGAGTCGGGGAAAAGATCACCGGCCGTGGGTGGGTGCGATTTCGATCCGCACGCCCACGAGACCAACGCCAGCGCGGAGCACAGGACCAGGCCTCCGGCAATCGAGTGAGCAAGCCGCATACATCCCTCCAGAGAACATGTTAGCGCGACGCGAGCGATTTACTGCCACGACCTTCAGATTCGTTCTTGATGTGCAGAAGCACGCGTCCGTGGATGGCATGGATGGAGGCGTCACTCCAGAGGCGCCAGTACGTCTCCGGGCCGATCGCGATGGTGTACACGCTCTGGGCGCGGACGCGCGTCTTGCCGCCGGGCAGGGCCTCGAGATCGAAGATGCCCTCCAGATTGCGCACGTAGCCGTCGAGATGAGGCTGCCGCACGGTGTGATAGAGCGTCTGCTCTCTCAGCGGATCCGGCTGCGAATCGATGTGGAACGCGAAGTGATTCGGCGCGTCGTAGCGCGTCACGGTCTCCATCGCCGTGCCGGTGTTGAACTCGCACCGACGCGTGGCGCCCACACGGTCCTCCTCCATGGTCGCGCGCAGCGGATAGGACACGCCCACCAGGAAGAGCGTCTCCGTGGGTGGCGGCATCTCGGACACGCGCACCACGTTCGGGAACACGCGCTCGGGCGGCGCGTCCACGATGATCTCGGTCATGACCGCCGGAGGCGTGAGCGGCGGCAGCGGGTTCACGCGCTCCAGCGCGAAGATGGCGGGTAGCGAGAGGAGGCCCACGGCGATCGCCGGCGGCACGTTCCGCGCTCCTACGGACCGCGCCATGGTGAAACCGATGAACGAACCCACGAACGCCGGGATGACGAGGAGCGGGATCGCCATCACCAGGCAGACCGCGCCTTCTGCCGCGAAGAGGATGATGATGCCCAGCGTGAGCGCACACGTGATGAACGTCGCGAACGCGGCGCGCCCGAATTTTCCGCCTGGATCGAGCCGCGCGAAGAACGCACCGGTGGCGAACCCGGAGATGGTGGGCGCGCCGAGCATGAGCGCCGCGCCGTACTCCTTGAAGAGCCCGACCGACACGCCGAGCGCGCCAAGGCCAATCACGGTGCCAAGGCCCGCGGACATGAAGAGCACCGCCCCCGGTGAGCGCTGCGGTACGGGAATGGGCACGGCCTGTCCGCTCTGCCTGTATGCGTCCTGCGGTGGCATTGCCTGCGGCGCGGCAAGCGGCCGTGAAGGCGCGACCGCGGCGAGCCCGAAGAAGAGCAGGTTCGCGAATGGCACGAAGAAGAGCAACGCCAGGAACGGGGACAGCGCCGCATCCACCAGGCGCCGCGCCGTGAGCCATACTCCGAGCGCGATGAACGGAATCGCGCATACCCACATCGCAGCGTAGAACTTGTGGTCCTCGCCCGGGTGGAAGAGCGGCGCGTCCACGGGGCTCACGTAATAGAGGAGCGAGAACGGACGGCCGAACGCGCGCGCGATGCCGAAGTCGGCCGCTACCTTGAGGACGGACAGACCGGCGCCACAGGCGAAGAAGGGCAGGCGCCCGAGCGGGTTGATCGACATGTGGACGGATAGTGTCACGCGCGGGCCCGGCTCGAAATCAGAAGATTCCGGGCAACGAAACGCGCCGCCGGAGCATCCGAGCGGCGTGCGCTATCTCCTCGTCATCGTAGGTTTGGTTGCCCTGATCGGGGGCCTCGCTGCCATCAAGGGCTCGCAGATCGGTGGGCTCATCGCCATGGGCAAGGCCATGGAGAAGTCCGGCCCTCCGCCCGAGTTCGTCGCAACCGCCGTCGCGGAGACGCAGAAATGGGAAGGCACCATCTCCGCCGTGGGCAACATCGCCCCCGTGAAGGGCGTCGCCGTCAGCAACGACGCGCCGGGCGTCGTCACGCGCATCGGCTTCGAGTCGGGCGCGCTGGTTCGTGAAGGTCAGGTTCTGGTCGAGCTCGACACCAGCGTGGAGCGCGCGCAGCTCTCCTCCACGCAGGCACGGCTGGAGCTCGCCAAGCTCACCGCGTCTCGCTCGCGCGCGCTCGTGCAGTCGAACGCGATCGCCCCGGCGCAGCTCGACAACGACGAGGCGCAGCTCAAGGCCACCACATCGGACATCGAAGGCATGAAGGCGCAGATCGCTCGCAAGATCATCCATGCGCCGTTCACCGGGCGCCTGGGCATCCGCAACGTGAACCTCGGCCAGTACCTGAACCCCGGGACCGCGATCACGGTGCTCGAGGCGATCGATCAGGTCTACGTGGACTTTCCGCTGCCGCAGCAGCGCCTGGCCGAAGTGAAGGAGGGAATGCCGGTGCGCGTGACGCTCGACGCCAGCAATGGCAGCGGAACGTGGGAGGGCACCGTGAAGGCCATCGACCCGACGGTGGACCCGGCGACCCGCACGCTGAAGCTCCGCGCCACCGTGCCGAACAAGGAAGAGAAGCTCCGCCCCGGCATGTTCGCGAATGTGACGCTGGTGCTGCCGGAGCGCGCGAGCCAGGTGATCGTCCCAGGGACCGCGGTCATCCACGCCTCGTACGGCGACTCCGTGTTCGTGGTGGAGGACAAGAAGGCGGATTCGCCTGGCGCGAGCACTGCGCCGGGTGGTCAGCCGATCAAGATCGCGCGCCAGCAGTTCGTCCGCGTGGGCGATGCGCGCGGTGACTTCGTTTCGATACTCGATGGCGTGAAGAGCGGCGATCCGCTGGTCGTTGCCGGTGCATTCAAGCTCCGCAACGGCGCCCCCATCGTCGTCGACAACTCGGTGACTGCGAAACCGCAGCTGCACCCGACGCCCGAAAATCACTGAACCGGAGGACACGATGAAGTTCACGGACATCTTCATCCGCCGGCCGGTGCTGGCGATCGTGGTCAATCTGGTGATCATCATCGCCGGGCTTCAGGCGGTGCGGACGCTCAACGTTCGACAGTACCCGAAGCTGGAGAGCGCCACGGTCAGCGTGCGCACCGCCTATGTCGGCGCAAACGCGGACCTCGTGCGCGGCTTCATCACGACGCCGCTCGAGCGCTCGATCGCGGCAGCCGATGGGATCGACTACATCGAGTCGCAGAGCGTCCAGGGCCTCTCCACGATCAACGTGCGTCTGAAGCTCAATTTCAACGCGTCCAACGCGCTTGCCGACATCAGCGCGCGCGTGAACCAGGTGCGCGCCGACCTTCCGCCAGAGGCGGAGGTGCCTGCGATCAACATCGAGAGCTCGGACGCGCAGATCGCCGCGATGTACCTCTCGTTCGGCTCCACGATCCTGGAGGAGAACCAGGTCACCGACTATCTCATCCGCGTCGTTCAGCCTCGCCTCTCCGCCATCGCGGGCGTTCAGCGCGCGGACATCCTGGGCGGTCGCACGTTCGCCATCCGCGCGTGGCTGAAGCCCGACAAGATGGCTTCGCTCAACGTAAGCCCATCACAGGTGCGCCAGGCTCTCGGCGGCAACAACTACCTCGCGGCGGTCGGCCAGACGAAGGGCGCGCTGATCCAGAAGAACATCACGGCAAGCACGGACCTCCACTCCGTGGGCGAGTTCAAGAAGCTCGTCATCCGCCAGCAGGGCGGCGCGCTCGTGCGCCTCGAGGACGTCGCAGACGTGGAGCTGGGCGCCGACAACTACGAGGGCGATGTCCGCTTCTCGGGCAAAAAAGCCGTCTTCATGGGCATCTGGGTGCTCCCGAACGCGAACTCGCTCGACGTGATCGCCTCCGTCCGCAACGAGATGGAGATCGTGAAGGCGGAGCTGCCGACGGGCATGCAGGCCAGCATCGCGTTCGACTCCACGAAGTACATCGACAGCGCGATCCACGAGGTCGAGCACACACTGATCGAGACCGTGCTCATCGTCATCTTCGTCATCTTCCTGTTCCTGGGGTCGGTGAGGACGGTGCTGGTGCCGCTGGTCGCGATCCCGGTGTCGCTCATCGGCGCCGTGTTCCTCATGCAGGTGCTGGGCTTCACGCTGAACCTGCTCACGCTGCTGGCCGTCGTGCTCGCGGTAGGCCTCGTCGTGGACGACGCGATCGTCGTCGTGGAGAACGTCGAGCGAAACATCCGCGAGGGCAAGACGCCCATGCAGGCGGCGATTGCCGGCGCGCGTGAGCTCGTCGGGCCCATCATCGCGATGACGGTCACGCTCGGCGCCGTCTACGCGCCCATCGGCTTCCAGGGCGGCCTCACCGGCGCGCTCTTCCGCGAGTTTGCGTTCACGCTCGCCGGCGCGGTGTTCATCTCCGGCATCGTCGCCCTCACGCTGTCGCCCATGATGGCGTCGCGTCTGCTCAAGGCGGAGCACTCCCAAGGTCTGCTGGCGCGCCTCATCGATCGTGGCTTCGAGGCCGTTCGCCGCACCTACACGCGCATCCTTTCGGCCACGCTACGCTCACGCGGCTTGGTCTACGGCGTGTGGATCACGCTCTCCATCCTCGTTGTCCCGATGTACATGTTCTCACCGCAGGAGCTCGCTCCGAACGAGGACCAGGGCGTCATCTTCGGCGCCATCGACGCGCCCGCGAACGCGACGCTGGAGCAGGTGCAGACCTACACGACACAGGTCTTCGACACGTTCCAGAAGGAGCCGGAGTTCGATCACAGCTTCCAGATCACGTTCGCCACCGGCGGCTTCGGCGGAATGCTCGCGAAGCCCTGGGAGGAGCGCAAACGAAGCATCTTCCCGATCCAGAACGAGCTCTTCGGAAAGCTCTCCGGCATCACGGGCGTGCGCGCGCCGGTGTTCCTTCCCTCCGCGCTGCCCTCGGCCGGCTTCTTCCCGGTGGAGTTCGTGATCGCCTCCACGGCTCCGCACGAGGCGCTGCTCCGCTACGCTGACCAGCTGCAGCAGGCGGCTGTGAAGAGCGGCCTTTTTGCGTTCCCACCGAGCATGGATGTCCGCATCGATCAGGCGCGCACGGACATCATCGTGGACAAGGACAAGGTCGCTTCGATGGGCCTCTCCATGCAGACGCTCGGCGCGGACCTGTCGTCCATGATGGGCGGCAACTTCGTGAACCGCTTCAATATCGACGGCCGCAGCTACAAGGTCATCCCGCAGATCCAGCGCATGGACCGCCTGACGCCGGAGCAGCTGAACGACATCTACGTGACCGGTCCGAACGGGCAGCTGATGCCGCTCGCCGCCGTTGCGACCCTGCGCGAGAGCGTGGAGCCACGCACGTTGAACCGCTTCCAGCAGCTCAATGCCGTGAAGCTCTCCGGCCTCTCTCCGCGCGGGCTCGACGGCGGCCTCAAGGTGCTGGAGCAAGAGGCGGCGAAGATCCTGCCGCCGGGCTACCGCATCGACTACACGGGCGAGTCGCGCCAGCTCCGCCAGGAGGGCGGCAAGTTCCTGCCCGCCATGGGCCTCGCGTTGTTGCTCATCTTCCTCGTGCTCGCAGCGCAGTTCAATTCGTTCCGCGATCCGTTCGTCATTCTGGCCGGCTCCGTGCCGCTGGCCATGTTCGGCGCGATGATCTTCACGTTCCTCAAGTTCGCGGGCCCGCCGGGCATGTCGTTCAAGCTCACGGAGGGCTGGACCACCACGCTCAACATCTACTCGCAGGTCGGTCTGGTCACGCTGGTCGGCCTGGTGTCGAAGAACGGAATCCTCATCGTCGAGTTCGCGAACGCCCAGCAAGAGAAGGGGCTCTCGAAGATCGACGCCGTGCGCGAGGCGGCCAGCACCCGCCTGCGGCCCATCCTGATGACCACGGTCGCCACGGTCGTGGGCCATTTCCCGCTCACGCTCGTCACGGGCGCGGGCGCCGTCGCTCGAAACTCCATCGGCGTGGTGCTCGTGGGGGGCATGACAATCGGCACTCTGTTCACGCTCTTCGTCGTCCCATCCGTCTACGTCCTCATCGCGAAGGACCACCGCAAGCACGAAAAAACGGCGGAAGCGGATGCTGAGCTCGACTTCCCGCGCGAGGCAACCGCATCTGGTAACTGAAGTGACCATCCGCTCTCCAAGAAAATGGGCCATTGCTGGCACGTCCTCGTATGCTCCAACTTGTGGCAGTGCGGGATCTGGAGGCCGAACTACGACAGAACGTTCCGTTCCCCGTAGCGGAGGCCGTGGACATCGTCGTGGAGCTAGCGGAGGCCCTTGCGCGGACCCACGAGCTGGGCGCCGTCAACGGACGCGTCTCCGCCGCGAACATCGTCGTCGAGCGCGGCGCATTCGGGAGCGCGAAGCTGCGGCCTGCATCCGCTGGCGGCGTGGCCACGCGCACGAACCAGTCGGTGCGCTCGCATCTCTACCTTTCGCCAGAACAGCTCGCCGATACGCAGGATCTCCTCGCGGCCACGGACATCTGGTCGCTCGCGGTCGTGCTCTACGAGCTCATCGCGGGGCATCCG
Organism: Myxococcales bacterium; assembly: GCA_025355005.1. Lineage (GTDB taxonomy): Bacteria > Myxococcota_A > Polyangia > Polyangiales > Polyangiaceae > JANXLV01. The sequence continues at coordinate 56,628 of JANXLV010000047.1, forward strand.
CCGTTCCCAGACGCCGAGGCGATCAAGCGCGGGACGTTCACTCCCCTCGGTGGCGTGCGCGGCTGTCCTCCACAGGTCGACATGGCCGTCACGTCTTGCCTCCAGCGCAGCCCCTTCGCGCGCACGCAGTCGATCGTGAGCTTCGCGCTCACCATCGCCACTTTTGGGAGCAGCCGGAGCAAGTTGCTCGTCCCGAAGCTGAAGGCGATGGAGCCGCCAGCGAGTGATCCCACGATGTACGCGGCGTCGCAGGACGATCAGGATGCTCGCGAGAGCGAGCCGACGCTGCAGAGGGCAGACGCGGCCGAGATCGTGGACCGCGAGAGCGATCCCACGCTGCAAAAAGGTGGTCCCGACGCGCCGACGATGCCGCCACGAACAGCCGCACGTCATGCAGCGGACGAGGACGGCGCCACTCTCATGGTGGCCAATGCGGGGGACGACGAGATCACCGACATCCAGATGGACGACGAGGAGCCGGATACGTTCATCAAACCCACAGTCCCCGTCGGCTTCGCTCCGCTCGGCACGCCGATCCTCCCGGCGCCAACGCCTGCGGCTGCGGCACGGATCGTATCGAAGGCGACCCCTTTCAACGACAAGACGCAGCGCATCTCGTCGGCGCAGCTTCAGGAGCTGGGCAAGCATGTGACGGCCGTGCGCGCCCAGCAGGCGTCGCAGCCGAACATGCCAATCTCATCGTCCCCGCTCGTACCGGCGCGCCAGCCTTCGTCACCGGAAGGCACGCCCATCTCGAACATCCGCATGCGCGACGGCGCGGGCCTCGCCCCCGCAGAGGTGCCGCAGGCGTTTCAGGCGATGCAGCCGCCCAGCGCATCCAAGCTGCCGACAATCGTGAGCATCGTCTCAGTCACGATCTTCATCGCATGCGTGGTGGCCGCCGCGCTCATCCTGCTCAGCCACCGTTAAACAGCATCGCCTGGCGGCGAGACTCAGTCCTTGGACTTGCCCCCAAGGACTCAGTCCTTGGATTTGCTGGGGTCGCCGATGCCGTGGCGACGGAGGTAGCCTCGGACGTGCGCTCGCTCCATCGCTGCGCGACGGCCGATCTCGCTCACGTTGCCGCTGCACTCTGCGTAGAGGGCGGTGAAGTATTCGCGCTCGAAGCGGGCCAGAATCTCGCGTTTCGCGTCCTGAAAAGTGCGACCGCGCGTGGGCGTGGACTCGTTCGTGGACGCCACGAGCGGGGCGAGGTGCTGCGCGAGATCGAGCGGGCCTTCTTTGCCGAACGCGAGCGCGACGGAGATGACGTTGCGGAGCTCGCGCACGTTGCCCGGCCAGTCGTGGCGCATGAGGCGCTCGAGCGAGTCGGTCGTGATGCGGCCGTAGGCTTCCTTGTCGCCGATGTCGATCATCATCTTCCGCACGAGGGCGGGGATGTCTTCGAGGCGCTCACGTAGCGGCGGGAGCTCGACGCGGAGCTGCGCGACGCGGAAGTACAAGTCGCTCCGGAACGTGCCAGCGTTGACCTCGCGGACGAGATCGCGACGCGTTGCCGCGACGACACGCACGTTGACGGGCCGGTAGTTGTTGGAGCCGACGGCCTTGATGCGCTGCTCTGCGAGGGCGCGGAGGAGCTTGGGCTGGACGTCGACGGGGAGCTCACCGAGCTCGTCGAGGAAGATGGTTCCGCCATCTGCTTCGACGAACGGAGATACGCGCTTGTCCACGGCGCCCGTGAACGAGCCGCGCTCGTGGCCGAAGAGCGCGCTCTCCGCGAGGGTCGGCGGGATGGCGCCGCAGTCGACGACAACGAACGGTTTGTTCGCGCGCGTGGAGGCCTGGTGAATGGCCTGAGCGACGAGCTCCTTGCCGCAGCCCGTCTCACCGAGGATGAGGACCGTGAGCTCCGTGGGACCAGCCTTCTTGAGGCGCTCGAACACCCCGCGCATGGATGCGCTGACGCCGACGAGGGGGCCGAACTCCGCGACCTCACCGATCTCGACCTGCTCCGGATTGGAGGGCGCGAACTCGATGGAGGAGTCACCGATGGTGAGGTGCGTCGGCTTGAGGAGGTAGACCTCACCCACCCGCGTGTCGCCGATGAAGGTGCCGTTCCGCGACCCGAGGTCTCGGATGCGCACACCGCGCTCGGTGGCCACCATCTCGACGTGGACCTTGCTCACCTTCTTGTCGTCGAGGACGAGGTCGCATGCCTCGTCTCGTCCGACAACCAGGGTGTCAGCCCCAATCTCGACGCTCGGCTTGTTCGCCTGACCGCGTTTAACGGTCAGGGTTCCGCCATGAACTTCGAGCTTTCCCTTCGCTACGACCGTCGCGTCCACGACTTGGTTTTCTATCATGCCCAGAAAAAGCGGAACCTCTTTTTTGTTCAGGTGCGCTTTATCCGCAGCTCGGTGCGGCTACAGCTGCGGCTACAGGTGCCGCTACAGGTGCGGCTACCGGCGACGGGGCGAGATGTTTCCCGGGCCGCCCGTGACCGCGGTTTCATCGTCCTCGGGCACCGGATCCTCGTCCCGGTAGCGGACGGCGGGCTGGACGAGTCGACGTGGCGCGTTGCCCATCACCTTGCAGACCTTCCGCCAGGCCTCCTGGGCGTCCACGGCGGTGGGGAAGCGCTTGTCACGCTCGCGGGCCATGATGCGTGCCATGAATTTCTCGACGGAGGCCGGCCATTCGTCCCCCGTGGTGGCCGCGAGCGTCGGCGGGTCGCGATCGAGCTTCAGAGCGATGAGCGTCAGCGCGTTCGATCCCTCGAAGGGAAGCCGGCCAGTCAACGCGCGGAACGCGACGGCTCCAAGGGCATAGAGGTCGGCGCGCTCATCCACGCGGGCGGAGCCGCGCACCTGCTCGGGGGCCATGTACGCGAAGCTGCCGAGGGTGGCGTCGAAGGCAGTGAGTGATGGCTCGCTCTTGCGCTGCTGCGCCGACCGGAACTTCGACACGCCAAAGTCCAGGATGCGGGTGCGCTCCTCGTGCTCGCCGCGGGCGACCTGCTCGGCCGTGAGCTTGCGCTTCTCTATGAAGAGGTTCGCGGGCTTGATGTCGCGATGAACCACGCGGGCGCGATGGGCCGCGCGCAGGCCTTCCAGCGAATCGTCCACGATCGGAGCCACCTCCGCGAACGAGAGGTACTGCTCGCGGCGCAGGCGCTCGTCGAGGCCCTCACCGACGAGGCGCTCGAACGCGATCCACAGGCGCCCGTCACGTTCCTTGCCAGAAGCGAGCACGCCGGCCACGAATGCAGACTCGATCTGCTTCGCGATCTCGGCCTCACGATGGAATCGTGCCACAAGGTCGGGGTCAGCCGCGGCCTTCTCGTGGAGGACCTTGAGAGCGATCTTTTCGCCGCGCTTTCCTTCGGCGGCATAGACCTCTCCCATCCCTCCTTGGCCGAGCAGCCGGCGGATCTTGTAGACTCCGCCGATGACGGTCCCTGCGGACAAGGCGCCTTCGCGCATTAATGAAGGAGGGTAGCACGCACCTTGTCCCCTTCCGGCGCGAAATAAGTCGGCCACCTGCAACGACCAGATTCGAACGGCACCCGGCCCAAAATCGTTTAGCCTCTTCCGACACCCTCTACCGAGGTCTCGCACCCCCCATGCGCACCATCATCGACGTCGAAGCGTATCTAGGTCGGATGAACCGGCGGTTTTCCACCGTGGAAGGACAGAGTGGCACGTTGATCGTGCTGCCCCAGGAGGAGAAACTCCCCCAGATCGTCCTACAGGTGAACCCGCCCATCCTCGTGATGCGCGCGTCCGTCGGGAAGGCTCCGGCGACGGACCACGTTGCTCTCTACAAGAGGCTGCTTACCCTGAACGCCAAGACGCTGGTCCACACAAGCTTCGGGCTCGAGGACGACAACCAGATCGTCCTCACGTCGGCGCTCGAGCTCGAGAACCTGGACTACAACGAGCTCGAAGCGAATCTAGAAGAGATCGAGTTCACGCTCGTCTCCCAGGTGCCCGCGCTCTCGGAACTTTCGAAGAAGGACGGCTGATCTCCCATGGGCATCTTCTCCAGGCTCGCGCAGCTCATCAAATCCAATCTCAACGATCTCATCAGCAAATCCGAAGATCCGGAGAAGATGCTGAACCAGATCGTTCTGGACATGAACAACCAGCTCGTGGAGGCGAAGAAGCAGGTCGCATCCAGCATCGCGGACGAGAAGCGCCTCGCGAAGCAGTACGAGCAGGAGTCCGCGAACGCAGCCGAGTGGGAGCGCCGCGCGATGATGGCGCTGCGCGCTGGCAACGAGGAGCTCGCGAAGGAAGCGCTGTCGCGCAAGAAGGAGCACGACCAGCTCTCCGAGACCTTCAAGGTCCAGTGGCAGAAGCAGAAGGACGCGGTCGACAAGCTCAAGACCGCGCTCCGCATGCTGAACGACAAGATCGAAGAGGCCAAGCGCAAGAAGAACATCCTGGTCGCGCGGAAGAAGCGCGCGGAGGCGCAGAAGGCGATCCAGGAGACCATGCACGGTCTCAAGGATCAGAGCGCGTTCGAGACCTTCGATCGCATGGCCGGCAAGATCGACCAGCTCGAGGCAGAGGCAGAGGCCAGCGAGGAGCTGAACGAGGAGTACACGGGCGACGTGCTCGCCTCCAAGTTCAACAGCCTCGAGAAGAACGCCGGCGCCGCCGACGACCTCGCGGAGCTGAAGAAGAAGATGGGGCTCATCCCCGGAGATGCGCCGAAGCCGAAGGCCGAAGAGAAGGTCCAGGCCCGCGTCGAGGCACCGCCCGCCGCCACCCAGCAGTCGAAGCAAAGCGAACAAGACGAGCTAGCCGCCGCGCTCGAAGAGCTCGAAGCCGAGCAAGTCCAAGAGCAACAAAAGAAAATGGGCCGCTGACTCCAAACCCTTCCCAGGCGCGGCGGTTGGCACTAGACCGGGCGCATGCTCGGTATCGATCTGACAGGGAAGCGTGCGCTGGTTTGTGGGGTCGCGGATGATGGAGGGTTTGGCTTCTCCATCGCGAAGCAGTTCGCGAACGCTGGCGCCAGTGTCTGCGTCGGGACGTGGCCGCCTGCGATGGGCATCTTCGAGACGCTGCTCCGCCGCGGCAAGATGGATGACTCGCGCAAGCTCGCGAACGGTTCCATGCTGGAATTCGAGCGTATTTACCCGCTCGACGCCGCGTACGACACGCTCGCCGCCGCCCCCGAGGACGTGAGGACGAACAAGCGCTACGCGGAGCGCGGCGACTTCTCGATCGAGGGCATGGTGAAGCGACTCACCGACGACTTCGGCGACAAGTGCGTCGACATCATCGTGCACTCGCTCGCCAACGGCTCCGAGGTGAGGAACCTGCTGCTCGACACCAGTCGCGCGGGGTACCTGCAGGCCGTCGGCGTGAGCGCGTACTCGCTCATCTCGCTCACCAGCAAGCTCGGTCCGCACATGCGCGCGGGCGGCAGCGTGCTCTCGCTCACGTACATGGCGAGCGAGCGTGTCATCCCCGGCTACGGCGGCGGCATGTCCAGCGCGAAGGCCGCACTGGAGAGCGACACGCGCGTGCTCGCATTCGAGGCCGGGCGTCGCTGGGGCATCCGCGTGAACACGATCAGCGCGGGCCCGTTCGCATCGCGCGCAGCGAGCGCCATCGGGATCATCGAGGCGATGGTCGAGTACGCGAAGGTGAACTCACCGCTCCCCGAAGAGCTGACGGCAGATGACGTGGGAAATACCGCAGCGTTCCTCGCGAGCCCACTTGCCGCGGGGATCACGGGCACGACCATCTACGTGGACAAGGGGTACCACGCGATGGGGAAGAGCCTGTAGCGGGCCTCTCGACCTCGGCCTCGAACCTCGACCTCTACTTCACCTGCGGGATGCGCTCTTCGAGCCGCGCGCGCAGCTTGCCGAAGTCGTAGCGATCGGGCTTGCCGTCGGGCATGCACGCGATGTCGTACGCGGCGATCGCGGCGCGCTTCTGGAGCTCCGGGGACAGGCCGAGCTTCTTGCCGATCTCGACGAGGCTCTCGTGCTCGCTCGTGGAGACGACGCCATCCACCTGGGCGATCCACGTCCCGAGCGCGTACGTGAGGAGCTGCTCCTTCGGGGACATCCCGGAGAGATCGAGCGTGGCGAGGTCCAGCTTGGCCTTCGTCGCCTTCTCGATCTCGGCGAGATCGTCCGCCTCGAGGCCAGACTCCTTCGCGGCGCGAAGGAGAGCCTGCGCCTCCACGCGCTGGAGCTGACCGTCGACCCAACCTACGTACGTGAGCGCCAGAAATACCTGTTTGGGGAGCGTCATGATGGACCTGACGGTACACCGCTCAGGCCAGATCGAACAGAAGGACCTCGCCCGGGCTGGCGTTCGAAAGTCCCCGAAGAACGACCTCGGTCTCATCCTCGATCGCGATGGCGTCGCCGGCCGAGAGCTTCTCGCCCGAGACCTCCACGGTTCCGCGCGCCACGTGCACCCACGCGCCGCGACCCTTGTCGATCTTGACGGTCTCGGACTGCCCTTCCCCGAGCTCCCCGGCGTAGACACGCGCATCCGCGTGGATGCTGAGGCTGCCCTGACCGCCGTCGGGAGCAGCGATGAGGCGGAGCTTGCCGGCCTTCTCTTCCTGCGTGAAGCGGCGCTCCTCGTAGCTTGCGGGGATGCCGTGCTTGTTCGGCATGAGCCAGATCTGCAGGAAATGGACCGGCTCCTCCTTCGAAGCGTTGTACTCGCTGTGTTTCACGCCGGTGCCCGCGCTCATTCGTTGCACGTCGCCGTGACGGATGACGGAGCCGGTGCCCGTGGAGTCCTTGTGCTCGAGCGCACCCGAGAGCGGATACGAGATGATCTCCATCTCACGGTGCCCATGCGTGCCGAAGCCCTTGCCGGGAGCAACGCGGTCCTCGTTGATGACGCGGAGCGCGCGGAAGCCCATGTGCTTGGGGTCGTGATAGTCCGCGAACGAGAACGTGTGGAACGAGTCGAGCCAGCCGTGCTCCGCGTGTCCGCGCTCGTTTGCCCGCCTTACCTGCTTGCTCATCGATTCTCTCCCTCTCTTCGAAGACCGTACGCACGCGCTCCGACATTCACAATGTCCACGTCGAGCAACAGTCTGTCCGACGGGATGGTGTAGGATGCATCGATTCATGGAGCTCAAAGGCAAGGTCATCCTCATCACGGGCGCGAATACGGGCATCGGGCGTGTCACTGCGGAGAAGCTCGCGCAGCGCGGCGCTCGCGTGATCCTCGCGTGCCGCTCGAAGGAGAAGACGCAGCCCGTCGTGGACGCGATCAAGGCGTCAGGCGGCGACGCGGAGTTCGTGCCGCTCGATCTGGCGGACCTCGACAGCGTGCGCGCGGCGGCAGAGCTCGTGCTCCAGAAGGACGAGCCGCTCCACGTGCTGATCAACAACGCGGGCCTCGCCGGGCTACGCGGCCAGACCAAGCAGGGCTTCGAGCTCATCTTCGGCACGAACCACCTTGGCCACTTTCTCCTGACGGAGCTCCTGTTGCCGCGGCTGCGCAACTCGGCGCCCGCGCGCATCGTCAACGTGTCGAGCGGGTCGCACTACCAGGCGAAAGGGATCGACTTTGGCGCGCTCAAGGAGCGCACGAAGACCGTGACCAGCATGGCGGAGTACGAGGTGAGCAAGCTCGCGAACGTGCTCTTCACCAAGGAGCTCGCACGGGGACGCGCGGGCGAAGGCGTCACGAGCTACGCGCTGCACCCCGGCATGGTCGCGAGCGACGCGTGGCGTGAGATTCCGTGGCCCGTTCGTCCCATCATGAAGCTGTTCATGATCACGAACGAGGAAGGCGCAGAGACCACGCTTCACTGCGCTGCGTCCGACGAAGCCGGCAAGGAGGACGGGCTCTTCTACGACAAGAAGAAGGTGCGCGAGCCGAACAAGCTCGCCCACGACGAAGCGCTCGCAAAAGAGCTCTGGGACAAGAGCGTGGAGTGGACACGCGCGTCTCCTGTCGTGGTGTAGGATGCGCGCATGTATTTCGAAATGTTCTCGCAGGCCCGGAAGCAACTCCTTCAACTGGATGGGTGGCTGACCGCCGCAGCGGCGCATGCCAAGACCCGCGGCTTCGACGCGAACGTGTTCCTGGCCAGCAAGCTCGCGCCCGATCAGTTTCCATTCTTCCGGCAGGTGCAGCTCGCGAGCGACGTCGCCACCGCAGCCTCGCGTCTGTGCGGCAAGGATCCGCCGAAGCACGACGACAAGGAGGCCACCATGGAGGACCTCCATGCGCGCCTGCGCGCCTCGATCGCCTACCTGGAGGGGCTCAGCGCGAAGGACTTCGAGACCGCTGCCACGCGCGTCATCTCGCATGCACGGTGGGACGGCAAGGTCATGAGCGGGCAGGACTACTTCATCGAGCACGCCGTCCCGAACTTCTTCTTCCACCTCACCACCGCGTACGCGATCCTCCGCCACGCCGGCGTGGAGCTGGGAAAGAAGGACTACCTGGGCGCGCTCACCAAGCGGATCCCCTGAGTGGCATTGCGATCAGTCCGATACGCCGCCATCCCAGGCGCTGCTATCCCAGACGCTGCCATCAAGCATCCCGCATCCACAGACGCCGGAGCCCTGACTCGTGATTTGACAGTGCCACTGTCCGCTATCGCAGAAGCAGCGGTAGCCGTTCACCGAGCATAGGGACGCGGGCGCACCCGGGCAGGAGCTCAGCCTCGCGGCGCTCATCGAGCACGTTTGATCCCCCGAGGTACACGCGCCCCTCGGCAACGCAGCTACAGAATAGAATCCGCCTGGACCGATCGTGGCGCCACAGTGCGGAGTACAAGTTGGATATGCGCTCGTGTCATCGGAAGGCTCGAATCCTTCGTTCTGTTCGTAGGGAGTACCCGTGGAGCACGCGCTGGCGGACTGCGCACCGTTGCTGGAGTTGGAACACGACGCAGCCGCGGAGACCACGCCCAGGATCAGCGCACCGATGCGCACGGCAAATGTTGTGGACATCATTTCGATTGGTTGGGTGAGAGCCCCGGCGTCCCTGGTTGAGGGCTGGAAACGTCTGCATCGTACATCACACGAGAGCTGTCGCTCCGTTCACTCTTCGACAATGTAATCCTGGCTCAGCGGATCAGAGCGCTCGCGGCTTGTGCCGCGGGGCTTGGCGGCGGGCCACGTTACCGACTCCCGCGATCCAGTCCAGAATGGGCTGCGCTATCCCGTTTCGGCTAGCGCTCGCGCGGTCGCGCGATCGATCGAGAAAACAAGCTCGCTTCGCGATCTCATGTTGAGCCTGGATTTCGCGTGCTGGACACGTGACGATCGAAAAGTCGTCATCGATGGTGCCGAGTTCGCGTTCATGCGTCGTATGAGCGTTCCAGAGTCGATTGACGACACAACTTTCCCTTACCCCCACGCGTGAATCATGCTGGCGCGCGGTTCAATGGAGCATTCGCGCGAGCATGGAGCGGGGCGGGACGCGGAGCGTCCATCGGCGGCCAGAGCGGACGAGGCGGCCCGGGACGCAGATGAGCGCGCGGCGCAGCCAGGGCGCGCGCCAGCGGTGCAGCTCGGGCGGGCAAGTGGCCACGGCGTAGCGCCGCATCAAGTTGTACGAG